>JASFVB010000150.1:0-6695 GCA_050050035.1 Acidimicrobiia bacterium
CGTGGTCCACGACCCCGCGTCACCTGGTCATCGGGGACCGCCCCGACCTGACGATCGGCGATCTCGAGCACTATGAGTCGTTGCGCATCGCCGCGGGTGAGCCGGCATGGGCGTTGGACATCGACGAGGGTGCAATCCCACAGGAAACGGGTCTGGTTGCCGTCGCCGTCGATTTCGACAAGGGCTGTTTCCTCGGTCAGGAGCTCGTCGCCCGCATCGACAGCCGTGGTGGGCGAGCCCCGCGACGTCTGATGGCAGTCCACTCGAGCCACGACATCGTCCCCGGATCCGCTTTGCTGGTAGGGGAGGAAGAGGTCGGCGTCGTCACGTCTGCGGTTGGCGGCAACGGGCTGGCGCTGGTCGAGCGGGGCACGGAGACGGGAGCGGTCGTGTCGATTGGCGGTGTGGAGGCTGCTGTCAACGACCTTCCGGACAAAACGCCCGGATAGTTCACCGGTTCTTTACAAGTTCAGGGCCAAAATGTGTCCGTGTCCACCAGCTCGCGCGCAGTCTTGTTGGTCGAGGACGACGACGCCATCGCTGACATGCTTCGGGGCTTCTTCGAACGCGACGGCTACCGATTCCTCCATGCCTTGACCGGGGAGGAGGCGGTTGAGCGTCTGCGGCTTCGTCCGGTGTCCGCCATCCTCCTCGATCTCAATCTCCCCGGGATCGACGGCGTCGAGACCTGCCGTCGTCTTCGCGAGTTCACGCAGACGCCGGTGATAATGCTGACGGCGCGAGACTCGGAGATCGACAAAGTCCTCGGTCTCGAGATGGGTGCGGACGACTATGTGACCAAGCCGTTCTCGCCGAGGGAGCTGTTGGCCAGAACCAAGGCCGTGTTGCGCCGGTCCGAGGAGCCGCCGGTGAAGCCACGGATCATCGAGGCCGACGGCTTCGAGATCGACGGAGGGAAGAGGTCGGTGACGACGCCCTCCGGCGGGGTGGTCGAGCCCACGGCCAAGGAGTTCGACCTGCTGTGGTACCTGGCCGAGAACGCCGGTCTCGCCATGAGCCGGTCGCAGATCCTCGAGGCGGTGTGGGGCTATGAGTACTTCGGTGAGACGAGGACGGTCGATGTCCACATCAGACAGTTGCGCAAGAAACTGGACGGCATTCCCATCGAGACCGTCTGGGGCGTCGGGTACCGCCTCGGGAACTGAGCCGGGATGCGCCGCCGTCTCTTCTGGACCATATCCGGCGTTGCTGCCTTCACGGGGCTGCTCGTGCTGGTCGGTGCTGTGTTCGCCTCCCAGCGTGCCGCGGTGGATGCGACATATCGCGAGCTGGAGGTCTCGGCGTCCGAGGCGGTGCGGATCGTCGACGACTTCTTCTCCGATGACGGGAATCGGCCTGCCGCGGTACTCGAGGTGCTGCGTCTGCTCGAGGGGGAGCGTTTGGGATCGCTCTTCTCCCGTATCCGGCGGACGTCCGGCGGCTCCGCCATAGGGTTCGCCGCCGTTGCCGAAGACGGGACCTTGCGGACCAACGCGCCCATCTTCGGGCGGCTGAACCTGGAAGGGGAGACGTTCAGGACCGGAGTGACCAGCCGCGAGCGATCGGCGACAGGGGAGCTCGTCGTGGTCACGCCAACCATTGCGACGGTACGGGACCTGGAGGTGACGCTTCTGGTGGCGATAGCCAGAGAGGCGCCGATCGTCCGGCTCCAGGACCAGGGTCTCGGGTTGATCCTGCTCGTCGCCGGCATCGTGCTGCTCGCCGCCCTGATCGCCAGGATCCTCTCCAATCAGCTGGCTTCCAGACTCGAGCCTCTCGCGGCTGCATCTCGGCGGGTGGCACGTGGTGACATGGAGACCCGTGTCCCCGATCTCGGTGACCCGGAGCTCGACTCGGTTGCGACGGCGTTCAACGAGATGGCATCCGAGTTGAAGACGACACGCGACCGCGAGCGAGAGTTCATCCTGGGAGTGGGGCACGACCTGCGGACTCCTCTCACCACGATCGGTGGATATGCGGAGGCCCTGGAGGGCGGGGACCTCGACACCGACGAACTACAACGGATCGGAGCGGTCCTCGGTGTGCAGAGTGGTCAGATAGAGCGACTGATCGAAGACCTGACGACACTCGCCCGGCTCGAACAGCCCGAATTCGGTCTCCGAAGCGAGTCGGTAGACGTCGGAGCACATGTACGGGAGGTGGTTGGTGGCTTCAGCCATCGTGCCGACGAGTTGGGCGTGAGCCTGAATGTCGAGGCCGACGAGGGCATGGTGGCCGAAACCGATCCCGACCGTCTAGGTCAGATCGCGCAGAATCTCGTGGAGAACGCGCTACGTCACACCCCGGAGACCGGCCGGGTGGATGTGACCGTCAAAGCGCAGGGCGATTGGATCCAGCTGGCCGTAGCCGACTCCGGATCCGGGATCGCTCCCGAGGATCTTCCCCATGTCTTCGACCGCTACTTCGTCGGCCGGCAGCGCTCCGTCAGAAAGGAGGGAAGCGGGCTGGGCCTCTCCATCGTCAAGGGTCTCGTGGAGCGCATGGGTGGAGATGTGGTTGCGGAGTCCACTCTCGGGCGTGGCACGACGATTCGGGTCACACTGGCGGTCGACTGACCCAGTCGCCACCTTTCATCACCCCATCCGGATTCTGGAGCATCTCGATATCCTCGAGCGGGTCTCCCTCGACGACGACGAGGTCGGCGTGGCAACCGGGCTCGAACGATCCCACGTGATCCTCCCATCCAATCAGCTCCGCGGCCCAGCGGGTCGCCGTCTGGAGCACACGCGCCGGGGCGAGGCCGTTGTTGACGTAGTGGCCGAGTTGGACCGCGTTCCTACCGTGGGGATACACGCCGGCATCGGTCCCGAAGGCGAGCCGAACCCCGGCCTCGACGGCGGCTCTGAAGCCCTCACGTTGGGTGTCGTTGGTCATTGCGGTCTTTCCCATGACCTCATCCGAGTATCCGAGTGAGGGCCCGTTCTCGAGGATGTAATCGCCGTCGTAGAGGTCTGCGACCAGGTACGTCCCATGCTCGGCCATGAGCTCGATTGCCTCTTCGTCGAGCATCGACCCGTGCTCGACGGAGCGCACTCCGGCGCGTACCGCCCGTTTGATTCCCTCCGTCCCGTGGGCATGTGCGGCAACGTGAGCGCCTGCTTCGGCTGCGGTCTCGACCGCGGCCCGAATCTCATCCTCGGTGAACTCTGGTGCTCCGGGGTTGGTGCCCGAGGTGAGGACCGCTCCGGTAGCCAGGACCTTGATGAAGTCGGCCCCGTAGCGCAAGATCTGGCGGACGTTGGAGCGCATCTGGTCCACACCCGACGTGACACCGAAGCGAAGCTCCCGTGGGAGCACGTCATCGACGTCCACGGCGAGCCCGGTGATGTCACCACCGCCGCCAGGGCAGGTGACGAAGGCGCCGGCAACCATCATCCGCGGTCCCTCCACCCAGCCGGCGTCGATGGCGTCTCGAAGAGCGACGTCGGTGAATGCGCGCCAAGGGCCGATGTCCCTCACCGTCGTGAACCCGGCATGAAGGGTTTCCTTGGCGTGCTTGACGCCGGCCAGCGCGTCCTGGGCACCAGATCTCTGCGCGAGGGCGGCCGATCCCTGCCCTTCGTCCACGGGCGCCGCCAGGTGGGTGTGGACGTCGATGAGACCCGGGATGACGGTGTGACCGGGAAGATGGAGAGCACCCTTGGTGTGATCGGCGGGTGCCACCGACTCGATGCGCCCGTCGTCGATGATGATGTCGCGGTCTTCGAGCATCTCACCGGCGACGGAATCGAAGACCCGATCCGGTCTGAGGATGAATCTGGTCATGTCCAGAGCCTATGGGATCGGTGCCGGAGGTGGGATTCGAACCCACACGCCACTGAGGGCACGGCATTTTGAGTGCCGCATGTCTGCCGTTCCATCACTCCGGCCAGCAGCCCATTCTACGAGTCGCTCTTGGGACCGACAAAGGTGTCTTCCGCGTCACCTCGTTGACGTGTCGGTTGCCATCCGACTGGATGAGTCCACCGATGAGAGCCTTCGGGTGGACATCGACGATTCGCTGCTGCCATGTGGTGAGCTCGATGGGGCGCTCATGCTTGCGACCCTGCCCGTGCTGGGGGAACAGAGAGATCCAGTCCTTCCAGTAGGAGGAGACCTCGACACGGCCTTCGCGCGACCTAAACCCGACGGTTTCAATGCCGCTGGCGATGATGGTGTGAGTGGCGATCTCGTTGACTATGTCGGGATACCTCAGGTCACGAACGACGCGGAGGCGGTAGACGCCTCTCGGATAGCGAAAGACACCCGTCTCCGAGTCGTTGACACCCTCTTCGACGAGTCGGAGGGCGGCGCGGTATTCCTCTTCCGGTCTCATGTGTCGACCGTATCGATGGCAAGGGACGGAATCGCCAGGGGTTAGGCAAGGGGCCGGGATACTCTCGAACACAGCGTGAAACGCATCCACCGCAAGTTGTTTCGGCTCAACGACAGGATCGAGGAGCTCCGTCGGGAGGCGGCTGGTGTGGCCGCAGAGCTTGAGCATCACCGCTCCATCAACGACGACGCGCAACGTGACGCCGCGGTGGGCAACTACATCGATCGTGAGGAGGCCGGTCTCACCGCAGCCGACGTCAGGAGATTCGAGAGGGCGTTGGCCGAGATCAACGTGAGATTGGACAAGCTCACCGCCAAGCGGGACCGCTTGCTGGCAAAGATCAACCGCTGACGGGCACGGCGGACCTGTCGCTGGCGGGTAGTACCGTCGGGCGGGTGCCAACCCTCGCCCTGATCGACGGCAACTCGATCGCGTATCGCGCCTTCTATGCGCTCCCCGAGGATCTGGCGACCAAGTCTGGCCAGGTGACCAACGCCGTGTTCGGGTTCACCCGGATGCTGATCCGTCTCATCAAGGACCACCACCCTGAGGGAGTGGCTGTTGCATGGGACGTCTCCCGCAAGACCTTCCGCACCGATGCCTATCCGGAGTACAAGGCCAATCGGGACAAGGCGCCGGACCACTTCCGGAGCCAACTCCCACTCATCGACGAGGTCCTGGAGGCGCTTCACATCACCCAGCTCCGCGAGGAGGGGTATGAGGCCGACGACCTCATCGCCTCCCTGGCGAAACGTGCCGTCGACGACGGCTGGGACGTCCTGATCGTCACCGGTGACCGTGACGCCTTCCAGCTGGTGGGTGGGCCGGTCAAGGTGCTGTACACGCGACGTGGCATCAGTGACACCGTGTTGGCCGATGAAGGGTGGATCGAGGAGAAGTATGGGATCTCACCCTCCCAATATGTCGAGTACGCGGCCCTGCGTGGCGACAACTCGGACAACTTGCCGGGGGTCCCCGGGGTGGGCGAGAAGACCGCGGCGAGGTTGATCGGCGACTACGGCTCGATCGACGGCATCTACCAGGCGGTCGCCGACCAGACTCCGAAACTCCGGGAGAATCTGTCGGCCAGCCGGGACCAGGTCTTCCTCAATCGAGATCTGATGGCACTGGTCGACGATCTCGAGATAGGGCATGGGACATCCGATTTCGCGACGAGGGAGTGGGACAAGCCGACGGTCAAGGACCTGTTCGACAGTCTCGAGTTCCACACGATGTGGAATGACCTCGAAGAAGCGCTGCCGTCGTCTGGCGGGGCCACCGAGGTGCTCGAGGTGTCGACCGAGCTGGTGACCACGGCGGATCGTGTCGCCGGGCTGGTCGCCACCGAGACATTGGTCGTCGGAATGGTCCGGGCTGGTGGAGAGCCATACGGGCTCGCCGTCTCGACCGGTGAGTCGACGGCGGCAGTCGTGCCGTTCGACGCAGCCGAAGAAGTGCTCGCTGCGATCAGCGGAGGAGACGTCGGGGTGGCCGGGCACGACCTCAAGGAGCTAGCGCGGGCTCTCCTCGCCCACGGTCACGATCTGGAACGGCCGGTCATGGACACCGCACTCGCTTCCTACATCATCAATCCAAGCCAGCGCACGTACGGTCTGGAAGACATCGCAGAGCGAGTGCTCGGTCTGGAGCTGGCCTCGCCCGACGATGAGGGCTCCGAAGGGACCCTGCCGTTTGACGACGGTCCCGACCTGGAGATGGAGGGAAAGCGGGTGGAGGCAGTCAGACGTCTGGTCGACGAGCTCCGTGACGAGCTGTCGATGCGGGACGAGTTGGAGCTCTTCCGTCGTTACGAGCTCCCGCTGGTGCCCGTGTTGGCGCGTATGGAGCACGCTGGAATCGGAGTGGACCGCGAGTACCTCGAGGAGATGGGGGAGGACCTCCGAGCCAGGATCGCAGATCTGGAGAACCGCATTCACGAGTTGGCCGGTGGCCCGTTCAACGTCAATTCGACAGATCAACTGAGGACGATCCTCTTCGACCAGCTCGAGTTGCCCGTCCTCAAGAAGACGTCGACAGGCAAGCCTTCCACCGATGCCTCGGTGCTCAAGAAACTCGACCACCCTCTCGTTACGGCGTTGCTCGAGTATCGAGAGCTCGAGAAGCTGCGCTCGACCTATGTCGACGGGTACCTACCCCTTGTCGACCCCGACGGTCGCATCAGGACACGCTTCAACCAGATGGCCGCGACCACGGGGCGTCTGTCATCAGATAGCCCGAACCTCCAGAACATCCCGGTCCGGTCGGAGTCCGGCCGAACGGTCCGACGGGCGTTCGTGGCCGGCTCCGGCAACGAGTTCTTGGTTGCCGACTACTCACAGATCGAGCTACGCGTGCTCGC
>JASFVB010000151.1:0-6690 GCA_050050035.1 Acidimicrobiia bacterium
TGCGCGCCGTCGGCCGTGCCGGCGTGGGAATCGACAACGTCGACGTCGAGGCCGCGACCAAGCGTGGCATCGCCGTGTTCAACGCCCCCGGTGGCAACACGATTGCTGCGGCCGAGCTGACGATGGCCCTATTGATCTCGGTGGCCCGCAAGATCCCGGCTGCCGAGTCCTCACTGCGGGGCGGGAATTGGGACCGGGCGTCGTTCAAGGGCGTGGAGCTGCGAGGAAAGGTCCTCGGGTTGATCGGCTGCGGGCGCATCGGAGGCGAGGTGGCCACGAGATGCCAGGCGTTCGGGATGGGTGTGGTCGTGTACGACCCCTATCTGACGACTGAGCGGGCCGACGAGCTGGGAGTACAGCTCGTCGGGCTCGAGGAGGTCCTCGAGGTCGGTGACTTCGTGTCCATCCACGTCCCTCTCACCGACGAGACGCGAGGGATCATCGGAGCCACGGGCTTCGAGCGGATGAAGTCGACCGCCTTCATTGTGAACGCTTCCCGAGGCGGGGTGATCGACGAGAGTGGTCTCGTGGCAGCGCTGGAGTCGGGGACGATCGCCGGAGCGGCCCTGGATGTCTACGAGCGGGAGCCGCTCCCGGCAGACAGCCCCTTGCGAACGGCGCCGAACCTGGTCCTCACCCCACATCTCGGGGCGGCGACCACCGAGGCACAGGTTGGTGTCGCAACCGAGGTCGCGGAGAAGATCAAGACACTCCTGGAGACAGGCGACAGCTCAGAGGCTGTCAACGCCATCGAGCTCGGCTAGCACGAGGACTATCGAGGACGTCGGCTCTGTGGGCTCATCCTCGGCATGCTCCTCATCGCGATTGGCGAAAAGGACGGAGATGATGATCGTGACGACGATCCCGATGCCTATCACCGCAACCATGACGTCCCCCACCGAGATCCGCATCTCCGGCTTGGTGCCCGAGAGGGCTGCGAAACCGAGGATCCCTGCCGCGGTGACGATTGCCACCACCGCTCCCCCGACTCCCGGGGCGAGATGGTTGGACTGGATCAACGCGTAGGCGAACGGCAGGACGAGGAGCAATAGCAGGAGCAGACCGGCGACCGGGATGCTCATGGCGTTGGAGAGACGGCCGCGCACTGCCTCAACCTCTTCGGCATCAGTCTCGTCCACGGCCACCGGGACTCCGAGAAGCTGGGGCACGGCGGCCGTCACTGCTCCGAGCACCGCACCGCCGATGACCATCACGAACAACGTCGAGAGAACCGGGAGCTGCACGATGGCCGGGTCTGAGCCCTCGACTGCCGTGCCAAAACCGTCGAGCAGGGCTCCGGCGATGATCCCGAGGAGAAGACCCAAGACAGCCCCGAGCCACGCTGTAGTCGTCTTGGAGCCGGAGAGCTGCATCGCCGGGTTGGTCCAGCCGGTAGCGGCCCGAGAGACGCCCGCCACGATGGCGCCGAACACCACGCTGACCAACGCCATCACCACGATGACTCCGGTCGGGCCCACCTGCACGACGGGACCGGAGCCCTCCAACACGGCCGCGTTGGGGGCCCAGGCGGCCGTGGCGACCAGGAAACCGATGATGCCGAGGGCGGCTCCGGTCCAGGCTCCGACACGGACGGCCGTCTTGACCCTGATCCTCATCGGAACCGGTTCGAGTACGACCTCAACCTCCGGCTCGACCACCGGCTCCGGTTCCGCCGGTTCCTCAACCACCGCGATGGGTGCAGCCACGGGCTCGGGTGCCGGCTCCGGGGCCGGCTCGGGCTCTGGGGTGGCCGCCGCTTCTGTGGGCTCCGGGGCAGCGGGGGCAGGGGCCGGTGCGCCACCCGACCAGGCCGTCAGGACATCGACGACCGACGTCCCGTCGGCCTCGGCGCGCGCCGCCGCCGAGCGTTGCACCAACTCGGGTGGGATCCCCATGGCGGCGCCGGCCGTCTGAACGTCACTCACGGCCGGGAAGGATAGTGCTCCATGCGCCGGGCTTCCCCAATGCGTGTGACTCGGCTTCCCGCTCTGGCCACGCGGGGGTTCAGCGCGTCAGGAGGTGTTCTTCTCGTCACGCCAGGCAAGCCACTCGGCGACGGGGCTCAGGTCGAATTTCGTTGTCCCGTCGAATCCCAGAGTGAACATGGTGGCTCCGGCTTCGTAGAGACCATCGGCGTCCTCGATGCGGTCTGGTGTGGCCCCACAGGATCGCTCGATCTCGGTGGGATCTCGTCCGACGTCCGCGCAGTGTCTGTCGAGGACGTCGTTCTTGTGCCTTATGACCCGTGCCGCCCCAAACCCATGCCAGATGTCGGCGTTCTCGGCGGTGTAGCGAAGTGTCTTCTTCTCGCCACCACCGCCGATGAGTATCGGGATGTCGCGTGTGGGCTTCGGATTGAGCTCGGTGAAGCGCTCGGTGATACGTGGTAGGGCCGATCTCAGCTCGCTGAGCCGATATCCGGGTGTCCCGAACTCGTAGCCGTATTCCTCGTAGTCCTTCTCGAACCACCCGGCCCCGATGCCCAGGATCAGCCGGCCGTCCGATGCGTGGTCGACCGTTCTGGCCATGTCGGCGAGAAGCTCCGGGTTCCGGTAGCTGTTGCATGTGACCAGGGCGCCGATCTCCACGCGTTCGGTCACTTCGGCCCAGGATCCCAGCATCGTCCAGCATTCGAAGTGCTTCCCGTCGGGGTCGCCACTGAGCGGGTAGAAGTGATCCCAGTTGAAGATGACGTCGACTCCCATCTCCTCACCACGTGCGGCCGCGTCGCGCAGTTCTGAGTACTCGGCATGCTGTGGTTGGAGTTGGAGGGCGATACGGACGTCGCGTGACAAGGTGTTTGACCTTTCTGCCTAGATTCCTCGACCCTAAAGCCCATCCGGTCGTACCTGCCGTCGGCCGAATCGACAGGAGGAGACCTTGGCAGAGCAGAAAGCGCTAGTGGTCGTGGACGTGCAGGCCGGCTTTGACGAGCCTGTGTGGGGGCGACGGAACAACCCGCAATGCGAGCGGAACATTGAGACCCTGATCCTGCATTGGAGGGCAGAGGGCGGCCCGCTCGTCTATGTCCGTCATGACTCCGTGCAACCCGACTCTCCACTCCGCCCGGGTCAGCCGGGAAACGCCCTTCGATCGATCGTGAGTGGAGAGCCCGACCTCCTCGTCACCAAGTCGGTCAACTCCGCCTTCTACGGCCAACCCGACCTGCACGAGTGGTTGCAGGGCAGGTCGATCGATGGAGTCGTGATATGTGGCGTTCAGACCAACTACTGCTGCGAGACGACGGCTCGCATGGCCGGAAACCTCGGTTATGACACGTACTTCGCCCTCGATGCCACTCACACCTTCGACATGCTCGATCTCGACGGTGGGGCGATCACAGCCGAGGAGTTGACCCGTGTCACCGCCGCCAATCTCGACGGTGAGTTTGCCCGAGTAGTCGAAACCGCCCAGCTGGTCGCGGGGACCTAGATCTCGATCCCGTGGAGCGTGTCGGCGATGAGCTCGTCGACGACGGCCTGAAGTGCCTCGTGCTCGGACGCGCCATCGCGTTTTGCCGTCTCGTACGCCTTCACCTGCCGGTCGGCGCTCGTGCCTTCGGAGACGATCTCGCGTGCATGACGGATCTCGTCCCTGACGTCGAACTCGACGGCATCGCGGGAGACGAGCTCTATCAACTCCTCCAAGAGATCAGGGAACGGCACGAGGGCGCCTTTCCCGAAGTCGACGAGCGAGCCCTGGGCTCCGTAGCGCTGGGCCCGCCACACGTTCTCGTGGATCACATCCGGTGAGTAAGTCCGCCACTTCTGGTTCTCACGTCTCAACCTGTACAAGAAGCCGAGCAGACTCTGATACAGGGCCGCCACCGTCATCGCATCATCCAGCCGGGTGCACACGTCGCTGATACGCATCTCCAACGTCGGGTAGCGGTGTGATGGGCGGATGTCCCACCAGAGCTTGGTGGCGTCCTCGATGAGCCCCGCCTCCACCAAGATCTCTACGTATCGCTCGTACTCACTCCACGAGTCGAACTCCTCGGGTATCCCTGTCCTGGGAAGGTTCTGGAAGATGACGAGCCGGTAGGCGTGCAAACCGGTGAGCACACCCTCCCAGAAAGGAGAGGACGTGGAGAGGGCGAGCAGGTGGGGAAGGAAATACTTCACCTGGTTCATCAGGTCGATGCGTAGGTGGGTGTCCTCGATGCCCACATGGACGTGCATGCCGCAGATGACGAGCTGACGCGCCACCTGTTGATAGTCCGCTTGAAGACGCATGTAGCGCGGGTCCTTCGTCGTCTCCTGCTTCTCCCAGTTGGCGAAGGGGTGAGTGGACGAGGCGATGATCGCGGCGCCGTACTCGCTGACCACGTTGGAGAGGTCGCGACGGAGGTTGGCCAGGTCCTGACGTGCCTCGGACACCTTCTTGCAGACCTTCGTGCCAACCTCGATCTGGGCCTGGAGAAACTCGTGAGCCACTTGAGAGCCGAGGATCTCGTTGAGCGCCTGCCACATCTCAGCGGGCGGGCTCTTCACCAGGTCGCGGGTTTCCCGATCGACGACGAGATACTCCTCCTCGATGCCGATGGTGAACTCGGGGCGCTCGATCACATGGTTGAGACTAGGGAGCGGCGCGCTTGCGCACAGGGCACCCTGGCGTGGCACCCGTCGAGATGGTCGTTCACCATCCCCATCGCCTGCATGAACGCGTAGACCGTGGTCGGGCCCACGAAGCTCCAGCCCCGTCTCTTCAAATCGCGGGAGAGGGCGGTGGACGTCTCCGTGACGGATGGGACATCGGTGGGGGCGGGTTGCGCCGCGGGAGCCCACGACCAGAAATAGCGGTTGAGCGAACCGAATTCGTCGCTGAGGTCGATGGCTCGTTCGGCGTTGTTGATCACCGATCTGATCTTCCCCTCGTGACGGATGATGTCCGTATTGTCGAGCAGCGTCGCCACTTCGTCCTCGCCGTACCGGACGATCTCGTCGGGGTCGAAGCCGGAAAAGGCCTCCCGGAAGCTCTCACGTTTGCGGAGGACGGTGAGCCAGGAGAGCCCTGCCTGGAAACCCTCGAGGCAGATCTTTTCGAACAGGCGGAGGTCGTCCGTCGTCGGGCGCCCCCACTCATCGTCGTGGTACGCCCGATAGATCTCGGGCTGTGTCCCCCACCAGCAGCGGGGGACACCGTCTTCACCGACAACGAGGTCCGTCACGAGAAGGCGGGGATCACTTCCTTGGCGACCAGCTCGAGGCTCTCCCGGTCGTAGGCGACGTCGGCGACTTGAAGGATGGCGTATTCCATACCAGCGGCCTGATACTTCTCGAGCCAGCTGATGATCTGCTCCGGCGTGCCGGCAGTCTTGTCGAACATCGCCACGAAGCGCTCCGCACGATGCTCGGCCACGTATTTCTTGAGATTGTCTGCCAGCCAAGCCTTCTTCTCGACAACACCTGCCTCGGTCTCCGCACAGAGGATGTTGAAATTCGCAGACCGAGTAATGGTGTCGAAGTCGGTCCCGACATCCCCGCAATGTCCTCTCAGGATCTCTGACTTGCGGGTGAAGTTCTCAAAGTCGTCACCACCGAAGTTGGTGTATTGGGCGTGGAGGGCTGCGATCTTCAGAGTCACCTTCTCACCGCCGCCGGCGATCCAGAATGGGATGTGCGGTTTCTGAATCCCCTTGGGCTGGTTGATGGCACCTTTCAGGGTGTAGTACTCGCCCTCGTAGTCGACGACATCCTCGGTCCACATCGCCTTCATGATCTCGACGCCCTCGCGAAGCATCCCGAGACGTCCGCCGGGGGGCAGGAATGGATAGCCGTACCCGTCGTGCTCGTGCTCGTACCAGCCGGCTCCGATGCCCATCTCGAGCCGACCGCCGGAGATCACATCGATCGAAGAGGCCACCTTGGCCAGGTAGGCCGGAGGTCGGTAGGTGTTGCACGTGCACATCTGTCCCAAACGGACGGTGTCGGTCGTGGCGGCAAGGGCGGCCATCATGGTCCACGCCTCGTAGGTCACCTCCTGGGTCGGCTCCGGCACGGTGTGAAAGTGGTCGTAGACCCAGAGCGACTCATAGCCGAGCCGCTCGATGTCCTTGGCCACGCCGAGCATGGTCTCCCAGTGCTCCTCGACGGGTATCCCGGTGAGGGTCAAACGCCAACCCTGAGGTACGAAAGCTCCGAATCTCATCGGGCGAGAGTACACACAGGCTCGTTTACGCCTACTTAGCGAACCCGGCCCTAATTTGGCGGTCGTGAGTTCGACACGTTTACGCGATGCGCTCGGAGGCGCACTGGCGGCAGGTCTCGCCCTGGGAGTCTCCGAACTGATAGCCGGTCTCTTCTCGTCAGCGCCTTCCCTCGTGGAGGGTCTGGGCAACTGGGTCATCGATCACGTGCCCCAGCAGCTCAAGGAGCTGGCGATCTCCCTGTTCGGGACGAACGACAAACTCGTCCTCCTGATCAGCATCGCCCTGGTCACGGTCATCGTCGGAGCCGTCGTCGGTCTGTTTGCGCGTGCCCGCTTTGGCATCGCCGTCGCGGTGTTCACCGGGTTCGGTGTCGTGGCCCTGCTGGCTGCCATCGGAGATCCTCAGGTCTCGGTGCTGGGTGCGCTGATACCCGCTGTCCTCGCCGTGATCGTCGGTCTGGCAACACTTCGCATGCTCCTCAACACGAGCGAGCCGGGGACGGATCCGTCAACCGACACCTCGAAGCGCAGCTTCATCTA
>JASFVB010000152.1:0-6679 GCA_050050035.1 Acidimicrobiia bacterium
CGTGGACCGCCACAATCGCCTTGTCTCTGTAGTCGAGACCGGCGCGCCGCAACCTGGCGTCGTCCAGAGAGAACCCGAGCGGCTCGATCAGGTGCAGACGACATCCCGTGACCGCGGCGAGTCTCATGGCATTCCCACTGTTGGGTGGGATCTCCGGCATGTGGAAGACGATGTCGAACGTCATCGGAGATCGAACAGCCGGAGCTCGGTGTCCTCGACCTCTCGCAAGCCTTCGTAGTCCACTTCGACGGCATCGATGCCACGGGCCTCGGCGAGCACACGTGCCTTAGGGGCAATGGATTGGGCGGCGAAGATGCCACGCACCGGAGCCAGCCGGCTGTCCAGATCCAGTCGTTCGATGTACCGAGCAAGCTGCTCGACACCATCGATCTCACCCCGTCGCTTGACTTCGACGGCAACCGTCGCACCGTTTCCGTCGGCACAGAGAAGATCGACCGGCCCGATGTCGGTCGGGTACTCACGGCGGATGAGGTGGAGCCCGTCTTCCAGAGTGTCGGGTGCTGCCGCCAGCAACTCCTGCAGATGTGCCTCGACGCCGTCCTTCACGAGCCCGGGATCCTCACCGAGGTCGTGGGTCACATCCTCAAAGACCTCCGAGATCCAGATCGTGAGGCGCTCCTGCTTCGAGTTGGTCACCTCCCACCGATCGTCGAGCTCGGTGATCACGTTGGGAGCGATCATCCAGTTGAGCGGTTTCGAGGCGTTCCCGTCGGAGTGAATCGCCAGTGTCCCGTCGGCCTTGATCATGATGAGTCTTCGCGCCTCCGGCAGCTGGGCGGAGAGACGGCCTGAGTATTCGACTGTGCAACTGGCGACTACGAGTCTCATGAGGTTGTCGTACCGGAGGGGATCTTCAACGCTAGGACGCCCGATGCCATCAGCAACACCCCGGTGGCAACCCAGCCAGGTGTGTACGTCCCGAGCTGGTCGACCGAATAGCCCATCAGGGGCGGGCCGATGGCGAGGCCGAGGAGGAAGCCGAGAAGGACCCGACCGGTACCACGCCCAACCAGCCCCTTGGGTGAGAGGTCCATGACGGCGAGCATGCCAACGGCATTCCAGGCGACGGAGCCAATCCCGAGCAAGAACACGGCCGGAACCAGCACCCATGCGGCGAGGGCGCCCTCCCCGGCCAAAGCCAGCGTGATCGCGGTGCAGGTGGAGATGATTGCCAGGATCACCAGAGTCCTGCCGTGTCCGAGCTTCCGCTCGGCCAAACGCGGCCAAAGCAGGCGGGCGCCAATGCCCGCCACGCCGAGCAACGCGATCAACGTACCCGCCGCCGTCTCCGACCACCCCATCTCCTCGTTGGCGAACAGGGGCACGAAACCGATGATCGCCGACGTCGCCAGGGCCGAGAGAAACCCGTACCACGCGATCCAGGCCACCGTCGGCGGTAGAGCTCCCTGGCCTGTCCGACGCGGCCGGGTCCCGTGATGTGCGCTGCGATGGCCAACGAGGGCAACGAGACCACCAGCCGGCATGACCAGGAATGCCAGCACGGCGGCTCTCCACGACCACCACGCGGTCAGGATCGGCAGCAGCATCCCTCCCAGAAACGTGCCGAACTGGACGCCTGACTGCTTGACACCGGTGATGAGGCCCCGCTCACCGGGTGGGACCTCTTCGACTATCAATGCGTTGGTGGCGGGATTGCCCCATGCATTGGGAAACCCGCTGAGAAACGCCGCACCTACCAGGAGCCAGTAGGTCGGGCTCAGCGCATAGACAGCTAGGGCGACTCCTCCGCCGGCAAGCGTCCCCCGCACCGAGCCAACGCCTCCGACCCGGTCGGTGATGCGTCCGAAGAGAGGCGACGCCAGTGAGCCGACGAGAGCGCTGCCGGTGACGAGGAATCCGACCTGTGCCCGGCTGATGCCGAATGCGTCGATGAGCTGTGCAGCGAGCACACTCGCGATGATGATCGGAAACGTCGACGTGGCCATCGAGGTGGCAGTGACCGCGCCGAGTCCGGCGCGGGAGAAGGACCGCATCACGCGGACGCTACTTCGTGAGTGGATCCCTGGTGGGACGAGAGAAGACGAACCAAACGGCGTAGACACCAACCGAGGCCAGCACCACACGAACCCAGGCCAGGTCGGTCAGGAGCACCCCTGAGATCAGCAGCGACGCTGTGATCGCGATGGCGGCGACCCACTTCATTCGCGTGGTCAGCCCGTGCTCGCGATAGCCGCGGATGATCCGGCCGAAGTAGCGGTGGTTCATCATCCACCCGTACATCCGGTCGGACGACATCGAGAAGAAGAAGGCGGCAAGAAGGACCAGGTCGAAAGTGGGTATGCCGGGAAGCCAACTGAGGGCCAGCAGGGCCAGGCAGAGCAGGCCCAACAAGAAGAGGAGACCCCGAGCCAGCGGGCTGCGGGCCTTCCGCGATGCTGTCGTCTCCGCGGGTTGGGCCATCACGGCGACGAAGCTATCCCACACGGTTGTCGACGGCGAGTCGGCAAACGTGAGCGACTACCTTCGCGCCAACGAACACGAGGAGACGAACGTTGCCAATTGCGTCACACGAGAAGTACCTGGCCATGTTGGATGCAGCTCGGGCGGGTGGATACGCGCTGCCGGCCATCAATACCACTTCATCGTCGACGATTCTGGCCGCACTCGAAGGATTCTCCGAGGCTGGGTCGGATGGAATCATCCAGTTCTCATACGGCGCCGGAGAGTTCGCCTCTGGCCAGTCGAACAAGGACATGGCTCTCGGGGCCCGGGCATTGGCCGAGTTCGCCAAGGTGGTGGCACCCCAGTATCCGGCGAACGTCGCATTGCACACCGATCATTGTCAGGCAGAGAGGGTCGACGGCTTCATCCGTCCCCTTCTCGAGATGAGCCGAGCCTCGATCGATGCCGGAGAAGGGCCCATCTTCCAGAGCCACATGCTCGATGCCTCGTCCCTGCCGATGGAGGAGAATCTCGCTCTGGCAGACGAGCTGCTGGACAAATGCGCCGAGCTCGACATCATTCTCGAGCTCGAGATCGGGATCGTCGGCGGGGTCGAGGACGCCACCGACCACTCCGACGTCGACCGATCCAAGATGTACACGTCGCCCGAGGACATGGTTCGTGTCTCCGAGGTGCTGGGCACTTTCGATCGCGGCCGCTACATGCTCGCCGCGGTGTTCGGGAACGTCCATGGGTCCTACAAGCCTGGTGCCGTGCATCTCAACCCCGGGATTCTCCGCGATGGGCAGGCCGCGGTCGCCAAGCGCTTCGGTGAGGATGCCCGGCATTTCCTCGTGTTCCACGGTGGCAGCGGCTCGAGTGTCGAGGAGATACACGAGACGCTGGGCTACGGAGTGATCAAGATGAATGTCGACACAGACTGCCAATACGCCTACACACGTCCCATCGTCGACCACATGTACACCAACTACTCGGGAGTCCTCAAGGTCGACGGTGAGGTGGGCAACAAGAAGGTCTACGACCCGCGTTCATACCTGAAGAAGGCTGAGGTTGGGATGTCCGACCGAGTCGTGGAGGCATGTGAGATGTTGAAGTCGGCTGGTACCTCGATTGGCTGACATCGACCGACGTCATCGGACGTGGGCCACCTCTGAGCGATTCGTACCCAAGACGTTCATACGCCCGATGGTCCGGTTCAGCCGGATCGAGGCGTCGTCGGGCATCGTCCTCCTCATCGCGGCCGTTGCCGCCATCGTCTGGGCAAACAGCGCCTGGTCCGACACGTACTTCAGCATTCTCGAAGAGCATCTGACCGTCGATCTAGGTCACTTCCACCTCGACGAGTCCGTGCTGCATCTCATCAACGACGGGCTGATGACGATCTTCTTCTTCGTTGTCGGGCTGGAGATCAAGCGGGAGATGGTGCTCGGAGACCTCCAGGATCCACGTGCCGCCGGTCTGCCGGTGATGGCGGCATTGGGCGGGATGGTCGTGCCGGCCCTGATCTATCTCTTCTTCAATGCCGGGACGGAGGCGGTGGGTGGTTGGGGGATACCGATGGCCACCGACATCGCCTTTGCCGTCGGCGTCGTGTCACTGCTCGGTCGGCGGGTGCCATCGGGTGCGAAGCTGTTCTTGCTGGCAGTGGCGGTGGCGGACGACATCGGAGCCATTGCGGTCATAGCGATCTTCTATACGTCTGACCTCGACTCGGGGTACCTCGCAGCCGCCGTCGTGGGGTTGATCGTCGTGTGGGTGGCCTCCAAGGTGAACATCAGGGCCATGTGGTTCTACGTCCCGGCGGCAATCGTGATCTGGTACTTCACACTCGAGTCCGGAGTCCACGCGACACTGGCCGGCGTTGCCCTCGGCTTCATCACCCCTGCCCGCCCGTACTACAGGCCAAGGGAGTTCGACGAGCGGGCCCGGGCAATCCTCGACGAGTACCCGGTCGAGGACCCTGCCGACATCAGCGCCCAAGAACATGCAGACCACGAGGCTCTGCTGCTGTCCGACATCGCGGCCGAGACGGTCGCCCCTCTCAACCGGATGGAGCACAAGCTGGTGGCCTGGAGCTCTTTCGTCGTCGTCCCCTTGTTCGCCCTGGCCAATGCCGGCGTCGACTTCCGAGACATCAGTGTCAGCGAGGCTCTGACATCAGACATCGCTCTCGGCGTGGCACTTGGTCTCGTGGTGGGCAAGATCGTGGGCATCTCCGCCGCCTCGTTCGGCGCCGTCAGGTCGGGTCTCGGAAAGCTCCCACCGGGGACCGGCTGGCGACATGTGGTCGGGCTGGCCGGCGTCGCCGGGATCGGTTTCACGGTGTCGCTGTTCGTGGCGGGTTTGGCTTTCGACGATCCTCACCTGACTGACCTGGCCAAGGTGGGCATCTTCTCCGGATCGTTGATCGCAGGGATCGCTGGATCGATCGTCCTGCTTGGGGCGAAGCGACCTGGCCCGGATTGAGCCCGACCGGGCGATCTGGCTCAGTCGGCCCAACGGTGGACATTGATGGACTCTCCGTCCAGTCCCATCCGGGCACAGAAGTCACGAAACCGCTTCTCAGGGACACCTCGCCACTCCAGGTCGGCCAGTTCCTCCTGAATCGGCACGTCGAGCCGCAGAGTCGTCAGGTCCCGATAGAGATACACCTCGTCCTGTTTCTCGGCGAGTGTGACCGCGAGCTTCACCGCGCCTCTCACCTCCACATCCCACTGTTTCGCATCGAGAGGTATCAACTCGAGACGCGGGTATCTGGCCAGAACCGTCGAGCTCGACTTGGCCCCCCATCCGGGGAGCCCGGGAACACCGTCCGCCGTGTCACCGACCAAAGCGAGGTAGTCCGGAATCGACTCGGGATGGACACCGAACTTCTCGACGACCCCGGTCTCGTCGATCATCTTCTGCTCTCGTCGGTTGTAGGTGACGATCCGATCACCGACGACCACCTGGGTCATGTCCTTGTCGGGACTGCAGATCACCACCTGCGACACGTCGTCCACCCACCGAATGGCTGCAGCTGCCAGAGCATCGTCCGCTTCGAACTCGATGTTCCGCCACACGACGACGCCTATGGCCTCGAGAGCGTCCTCGGCGAACGGGAACTGACGTAGCAACACCTCGTCCATGCCGGCCGATGTCTTGTATCCGGCGAACATGTCATTGCGGAACGACTCGATGACCGTGTCGAAACTGGCCGCGAGATGGGTCACACCCGGCTCGCGCAAGAGGGCGAGAGTCGATTCGAGGATGCCGAGCGTTGCCCGGATGTCGTGACCGTCCGGTGCCGCGACCGTGTCCTTCCGACCGAAGTGAGCACGGAACAGCTCATAGGTACCATCGAGAAGGTGGAGACGCACGAGGACGATCCTACGGCAGAGGAGACGAGAGACCCCTGGGACGAGTTCCACGAGAGGTTTGGTGGGCTCGGGCAACGTCTCAAGGACACCTATCGCAACGTCGCGTCCGAGGGCGGTCCCACCGAGGAGGAGATAAAGGAGGCGTTCGGGACACTGATCGGGGCATGGGATCAGGTCGCCGAATCGGTCACGACCGCTCTCCAAGACCCGGAAGTCCGCGAACGACTCAGGTCTGCGGCCGGCTCGTTTGCCAACGCGGTGGGGAGCACGATCAGCGAGCTGGGATCGGAGCTCGAGGATTCTGAGCTCTGGGATGAAGACACCGTCTCGGAAGAGGAATGATGCGCGGGACCGACGTGTGACACCCCTGACGAGCGCCACGTCGCTCATTCTCGACCCGGGCGCCCATCGCATCTGCGACACCCGATGGGCCCTCACCGATCCCGACAAAGGACGCTCCGACTACTTGGCCGCTCACATCCCGGGAGCGGTCTTCGTGGACCTCGACGCCGATCTCGCCGCACCGCCCGGCGACACGGGTCGTCATCCCCTCCCGAGCACGCACGAATTCGCGGCAACGCTGGGGAGGTTGGGGATCGGTCCCGACACGAGCGTGGTCGTCTACGACGACGCCGGTGGCCGCATCGCAGCCCGTTTGTGGTGGATGCTCGTCTCGATCGGGCATCGGAGAGTGGCGGTGCTGGATGGCGGCCTGCAAGCGTGGGTGGCGGCCGGAGGGACGTTGGAAACCGGTGATGTGGTCCCGCACCGGACGACGTATCCGGTGCCCGCGAGGTTCGATGGAGCCGTCGAGCGCGCGGCGTTGGACGGGCGCGCTGTCGTGGACGCCCGTGCCGAAGACCGCTACCGGGGGG
>JASFVB010000153.1:0-6667 GCA_050050035.1 Acidimicrobiia bacterium
CCAAACTGACAGAATGCTGTGAATCAGACAGTATATTGTCGTTTCTCGATGACGTCTCTTGCGATCGACTACCACGGCGAAGGTGTCTTCGCGCCACGCTCCTATGAGCCAACCGACCCCGGCCCGGGCGAGGTCAGGATCGCCGTCGCCTTCACCGGGATATGCGGCACGGATCTCACCATCGCCCACGGAGGAATGGACCGACGGATTCGCTCACCGTGGCCGATAGGGCACGAGATGTCGGGAACCGTCGATGCGCTCGGACCCGACGTCGACGATTGGGCCGTCGGCGACAACGTGACCGTCATGCCACTTGACTGGTGTGACGATTGCCCGGCGTGTGCGAGGGGGCACCAACACATCTGCCACAACCTCGACTTCGTCGGAATCGACTCGCCGGGCTCACTCCAACAACACTGGAACCTCCCCGCTCGGCTGCTCGTTCGTGTTCCGGAGGGGATGCCTCTCCAAGCCGCGAGTCTTGCCGAGCCGACGGCGGTCGCTGCCCACGACATTCGCCGTGGCGAAGTCACTAGATCCGATCACGTGGTCGTCATCGGCGGCGGCCCGATCGGCTTGCTGATCTCATTGGTGGCTGCACACGACGGCGCCAAAGTCTTGCTGTCCGAAGTGTCGGAGTTCCGACGCGATCTGGCAACGAGGCTGGGGCTGAGCACCCTCGACCCGGTCGCCGGCGACCTCACCGAGACGATTCACGATTGGACCGACGGTGTGGGCGCCGACATCTCTTACGAGGTGTCGGGCTCCGGCGCCGGTGTCGAGGCGATGACCAACGTTTTGAAGGTGCGGGGGCGTGGTGTCGTCGTGGCCATACACACAACACCCACTCCGGTCGACCTGATGG
The DNA here is from genome assembly GCA_050050035.1 of Acidimicrobiia bacterium. Lineage (GTDB taxonomy): Bacteria > Actinomycetota > Acidimicrobiia > Spongiisociales > ZC4RG35 > JANQRA01. The sequence goes on from JASFVB010000153.1 coordinate 866, forward strand.
CGGTGTTCTGGAAGGAGCTCGAGATCAGGGGTACCCGTGTCTATGAGCGTCGCGACTTCGAGAGAGCCGTCGGACTGCTGGCCGATGGGGTAATCCCGGTCGACTCCCTCATCACCGATGTGGTGCCGTTGTCAGATGCCCCGGACGCGATCGAGCGCCTCGCCTCCGAAAAGGAGATCGTCAAGCTCCTGGTCGACTGCCGATGACCTCCACCGGCCCCGGCACACCAGCTCCCGCCGTTCTCCGGGCGGCCGCCATCCTCGATGTCATCGCCGCCAACCCGGATGCGTTTCCTCGGGTAGCGGAGATCGCACGTGCCACCGGCATCCCCCACTCCTCGGTCACCAACATCCTCGCCGCCCTCGTGGAGACAGGGATGGCCCGTCGCACCGGCTCTGGCTTCTCCATCGGCCCTTCCGTGGTCGAGTTCGCGTCGGTGTTCCTGCGCAGCGACGACTCGGTCCAGCGCTTTCTCGACTTCGTCCCCACGCTGGAGACCCTGGCGGGCGAGACCGCGCAACTGGGGACGCTCGACGCCGGAGATGTGTTGTTCATCGCCCGACACGACGGAACCCAGCCGATTGCGCTCACCTCGGGCGTCGGCAAACGGCTCCCGGCGTCCTCGACGGCAATCGGCAAGGCGATGCTGGCTCAACTCGAGCCTGCCGCGCTCGCCGCGACGCTGAGCGATCCCCTGCCCCGTCTCACGGATCGCTCACACGCCACGATGGCAGCTCTGTCGGACGACCTGGCCGCAATCCGAGAGCGCGGGTACGCCATCGACGACGAGGAGGCCGCTCCCAACGTGACTTGTTTGGCGGTGGCGGTGAAGTCTCCACGTGACGGACCGCAGTACGCGGTCAGCACCACGCTCTTCAAAAACCGGCTGACACCCGACCTCCGGGACGGCCTCGTGGCCGACCTGACGAGTGTCACCGCCTATCTGGAAAAGTGAGGTGAGCCGACATGGCCTACACCATCGATCTGAGTGAGAAGACCGCCCTGGTGACAGGGGCCCGCCGGGGTCTGGGGAAAGCGATAGCCGTGGGGCTGGCCCGGGCGGGTGCCGGCATCATCGGTGTGTCCGCCAGTCAGGAGGAGGCCGATTCGGAGATCCAGAGGCTGGTCGAGGCGGAGGGAGCGTTCTTCAGCGGCCGGGCATGCGACCTCTCCGATCGGGAATCGGTCTACGAGCTTCTCACCTGGCTCGCCGACACCCGACGAGATGTCGACATCCTGGTCAACAACGCCGGGACGATCATCCGACACCCGGCGGGCGAGCACGGAGACGCCGACTGGGATCGTGTTCTCCAGGTCAACCTGAGCTCACCGTTCATCCTCGCCCGGGAGCTGGGTCGCCAGATGGTGGAACGGAGGTCGGGGAAGATCATCTTCACCGCCTCGCTGCTCAGCTTTCAGGGGGGTATCACGGTGCCGGGATACACGGCATCGAAGAGTGCCATCGCTGGGCTCACCAAGGCATTGGCCAACGAGTGGGCGTCCCACGGCGTGAATGTGAACGCCATCGCACCCGGCTACATGGACACCGACAACACCGAGGCCCTCCGTACCGACCCGGTCAGGTCCAAGGCGATCCTGGAGAGGATTCCCGCGGGTCGCTGGGGCACCGGTGAGGATGTCGCCGGAGCCGCGGTGTACCTTGCATCCTCCGCGGCCGATTACGTCCACGGCACCGTTCTCACCGTCGACGGGGGGTGGATGGGACGCTGACGTCCAGCAGGTCGTCAGACGCGTCACATCTACTGACCGGAGACCGGGTTGGTCAGCGCCCCGATTCTGTCGATCTCCACGGTCACGACATCCCCCGGTCGCAGATAGCGCGCCGGGCTTCGTGTGAACCCGACGCCGGCCGGGGTTCCGGTGGCAATGAGGTCACCGGGTTCGAGCGTGATCGCCTGGGAGACATGGCTGATGATCCGGTCAACGTCGAACAGCATGTTGGCCGTGGACGAATCCTGCACGAGCTCATCATTGACGAGGCATCGGATGCCGAGAGACTGTGCATCGGGGATGTCGTCGGTGGTCACGATCCACGGCCCGACGGGACAGAACGTGTCGAGAGACTTGCCTCGCATCCATTGCCCGTCGCCGAGTTGGAGATCACGGGCGGACACGTCGTTGACGCACGTGTACCCGAGGACGTGACTGCGAGCCTCGGACGGAGCTATTCGTCGAGTCTGGCGACCGATGACGACACCGAGTTCCGCCTCGTAGTCCACGGCTTCACTGATCTCGGGAATCACGATCGGTTGACCCGGCCCCACCAGGCTGCTGGGGAGCTTGGCGAAGACGAGGGGCTCCTTCGGAAGCTCGGCCCCCGTCTCGACAGCATGGTCGCGGTAGTTCAGCCCCACACAGACGATCTGGGCATCTCGGCTCACCGGGCACGCCAGCTCCACGGCGTCTAGGGGGATCGGCTCGTCCACCGGTGCAGCCAGGAAGATGTCATCACCGGCGGGTGTGATGACGTCGCCGGATACGACGCCCACACCAGTTACACCGGCATGTCTGAACCGCGCCAGCTTCACGAGACCGGACGTGACCGCGGGCTCCGGTGGCGATCCGGATGGTTCACGACTCGGTCGAGCTGTCGACCATTCGGCGCACCGATGCTTCGGTGGCCGCGACATGCACGAGAGCAGCCGCCTCCCCCAGAATCGGATCACGCTCCCGGAGAGCACGGAGGATCTCGGCATGCTGTGCGATGGTCTGTGACTTGGCGTCGTCTTCGATGATGCCGCGCCAGATGCGTGATCGGATCGTACGGATCGAGACACCACCGAGCATTGAGGCGAGTGTGACGTTTCCCGACGCCGCGGCCACGACGGCATGGAAATCGGAGTCCGCCTGTACCAGGGTCTCGTCGCTCTCGGCGGACCTCATCCGATCGAGCAATGCCTCCAGTTCGGCGAGTGCCGAGTCGTCGATTCTCAGGGCCGCCAGAGCGGTCGCGGCGGGCTCGAGAATGCGACGCACCTGCACGAGCTCCAATGAGAAATCCTCGGACATCAGCTCTGCGGCGGCCCCGATCCCCTCCAACAGCAGCTCGGGGCGAAGACTCGTCACATACGTGCCGTCACCACGGCGGACATCGAGGACGCCAGCAGTCACCAGACCCCGGACGGCCTCGCGGACTGTGTTTCTGGAGGCACCGAGGCCGGTGGCCAGTTCCGCCTCCGGGGGGAGTTTCGACCCGGGTGTCAGTTGGCCACCCGCAATCATCTCCCGAATCTGGCGTATCGCCGCCTCAGTCAGCGGTGCAGACACGATTCTCCCGAATTCCCGTTAGACATCCAATGTTTGATGTCCTATCGTAGCCAAACTGACCGCGAGTGGTCCATTTCTCGGGCAATACACCCGATCACTCGCCGCAGGAGGAGGCAAGAACAGGTGTCAGATTCGGTGACGAGCCCGCGGGACTCCGAACTGGACGAAACGGTGCGCACGCCATCTGTTGCGGGAACGGAGGACGCCGTCCCGACGACTTCGCCAAGCGACGAGCAGTCCCCGCCTTTGGACGCATCGCTCCGGGTGGCGCTGCTCCTGCTTCGTGCCGGCCCCCTCCTCATCTTGATCGCTCTCATCATCTTGATTTCGTTTCTGATACCGGTCTTCCTCACGACCAGGAACATCGGCAACGTCCTCGCCCAGACCGCAGTCATCTCTGTGCTCTCACTCGGTCAATTGCTGGTCATCATCACCCGTGGCATCGACCTGTCCGTCGGCTCGGTCCTCGCCCTGGCCACCGTCGTCGGTGCCGTGGTGTTCCGTGCCGGGGGCTCGAGCTTTCTCGTGATAGCCGCGACCCTCGCGGCCGGTTTGGCGGTCGGTCTCTTCAACGGCGTCGTGTTCGTCAAGGGACGAATACCGCATCCCTTCATAGTCACGCTCGCCACTCTCACGCTGGCCCGGGGCTTGGCCTTGTGGCTGTCGGACGGCAGACCCATCCAGGGAATGCCCGACATCGTCCGCACGATCGGGGGTGACTCCATTCTGGGGTGGCTGCCCATCTCGACCTTCGTGGTCGGGGCGGTCGTCTTCGCCGTCTGGATGCTGCTGCACCGCGTGGTGTGGGGACGTTGGATCTACGCTGTTGGCGGGAACCCCGAGGCCGCTCGGCGAACCGCCATACCCAGCTCGGCGATCCTCATCTCGGTCTACGCCTTCAGCGGGCTGGCTGCCGGCATCGCCGCCTTCCTCACCGCCGGGAGGACCAACGCCGGTGCGCCCACGTTCGGCAATCTCGCCGAGCTCGACGCCATTGCGGCCGTCATCATCGGAGGCGCCAGCTTCCTTGGCGGACGGGGCAAGGTCAGCCATGCCCTGATCGGGGCCATGATGATCGGCGTGATCCGCAACGCCATGAACCTGGCGAATCTGGACGCGTTCTTCCAGCTGATCGTCCTCGGGGTCGTGATTCTGATCGCAGTCGAGTCAGACGTGCTCCGGGGTCGTCTCGAGGATCGACTTCGGCTCCGACAGGCGGCTGGGGCATGAGCTCAGGCGCGCCCGCGCTCACCGTCCAAGGTGCCACCAAGCGGTTTGGCGGTGTCCTTGCCTTGGACAACGTTGACGTCGAGCTGTATGCGGGAGAGGTCTTGGCGATTCTCGGGGACAACGGCGCCGGCAAATCGACTCTCATCAAATGCATCAGCGGGGTCCATCAACTCGACTCGGGCACCATCGAAGTCGGCGGCCGGCCCGTGCAGCTGCACGACCCCGCCGACGCCCGCGCCCTCGGAATCGAGACCGTCTATCAAGATCTCGCCCTCTTCGACAATCTCGGCCCGTCAGCGAATTTCTACGCCGGTCGAGAGATGGCAGGGCCACGATGGCTTCCCATGGGGATGAGGCTTCTCCGAGGCCGGAGCATGTCGGCGGCGACGCGGGACGTCCTCGACCGTTTGCAGGTCACCCTCCCCGACCTGGACTCACCGGTCGGCCTCATGTCCGGCGGGCAGCGTCAGGCTGTTGCCGTGGCTCGCGCCACCGCCTTCGCAGCTCATGTCGTCATCCTCGACGAGCCGACCGCCGCGCTCGGCGTCCGTGAAGCACGCCGGGTCCTCGACCTGATCCACCGGCTTCGGGACGATGGGAAGGCGGTGGCGGTCATCTCCCACGCCATGGACCACGTCATGGAGATCGCAGACCGGGCGATCGTGATGAGACGTGGCCGCAAAGTGGGTCAAGCCCTCCCGAGCGAAAGCTCCCGCGACGAGATCGTGTCACTGATCGTGGGAGGTGATAGCTGAGGAGGTGAAGATCGGAACGAGCCCGTCGGCATCGAAGACCGGATGGGCGCCAAGCAGGTGCCGAGAAAGGCCCCGTAGAGAGGAGACTCAAGGATGAAAACAACAAATGCGCGCTGGCTTCTGATCAGCGTCGTGATCGCGATGCTTGTGGCCGCCTGCGGCGGCGCAGGCTCGGGCGACACATCAACTACCGCAACCGAACCAGCCGGAACCGCGGCTCCAACCACGGTTTCGGACACCGAGCCCGCAGGCGACACATACAAGCTGGGGCTGATCACCAAGTTCCCAGTCGACTTCTTCTTCGTGATCGAGGACGCCGCCAAGGAGTGGGCGAGCCAGCACCCGGATGTCGAGCTTATCACCGGGATGGGCGAGTCAGCTTCTGACGACGAAGGCGTGATCGCGCTCATCGAGTCGATGGTGACCCAAGGTGTCGACGGCATTGCCATCACACCGACCGGCGAAGCCGTGATCCCGGCACTGGATGCGGCAGTCGCCGCCGGAGTGGAGATCGTCCTCATCGACAACG
>JASFVB010000154.1:0-6642 GCA_050050035.1 Acidimicrobiia bacterium
CCCCCGGCGCTTGGCCGCCCGCAGCGCGCGACGTGCTCGTAGGCGGTGGCGCTGACCTAGACATCATCGGGATCACGATCGACACACAGCATGACTGGATCACCGGGGTTCCCCCGTGGAGGGGCCAGATGAATATCATCCGCACAGCTATCCAACGTCTCGAGCCGGAAGGATTCGAATGAGACTGGTCAGGGTTCTGAGGAACCGGCTCAAGAGCGAGGACAGCGGCTTCTCCCTTGTCTGGCTGGCCATGATTCTCGTGCTGCTCCTGGGCATGGCCGGGTTTGCCACCGACCTCGGGTGGTTATACCTCAACACCGTCCGCACCCAGAACGCGGTCGACGCGGCAGCGTTGGCCGGCGTCGTGAACTTGCCCGGCTTCGACCCCGCACCTGACGCACAGGCCGCCGTCACGGCCAACGGTCTCGACCCAACCGGGGGCAATCTCGTCCTCACACCGAACGCCGACAATCAACTTCATGCAGAGCTCTCGACATCCATCGAGCCGTTCTTCATGCGGGTATTCGGGTTCGATCAATTCAACATCACACGTGATGCCACTGCGGAATACGTCAAACCGGTACCGCTTGGCAGTCCGAGCAACTGCTTCGGAGGCGGCGCCACTGCGCAATGCCCGAGCAGCGAGGATTTCTGGGCCGCCGTATCCGGCCGACATACCCAGCTCGAGGACGGCGATCCGTTCTCAACCGTGTGCGACCTCCTCCCCTGCGACTTCGCGAACGCCAACTATCAGCGAGGCGGCGCCTACGCCGGGTACTACTACGGAGTTGAGGTCGACTCGTCGATGTCCAACCTTCAGATCCGGGTGTTTGACGCAGCCTTTGCACCCGGCGGCTTGCCGGGTGACAGCACGTTCGGCGGAGGGTCGCCGATCAACACCCAGTTTGCCGTCTATCCACCGGACACGACTCCGCTCATCCCGAATGACCACCTCACAGGCGGACCGATCTGTCAGGTAACGATGTCCCCGTCGAGCCCGGGTTGGGCAAACCAATGGCAGACCCTCTGCTCACCCTCAGATCCCCTGGTGGAGGGCATCTACCTGGTCTACATGGAGACTCTCAACAATGTCTCCGGGAGCAACAACTTCGCCGTCCGAGCGACTGCTTCCGGAGGTGTTCCGAAGGTCTACGGCATCAACGACATGTCGATCTGGTCCGACAGTCTCGTCGGCGCCTCCGAGCTGTACATAGCTGAAATCGGAGAAGAGCACGCCGGGAAGAAGCTGGAGCTTGCGTTCTATGACGCGGGCGACGCGACCGATGAGTCGTGGTATCGAGTGAGGAGCCCCTTTGGCAGCGCGGTCACCTGTAGCTGGACTGTCTGGGACGCTTCGTACCCACTTCCGTCGGCAACTCAGGTTGCGCCTGGCGGTTCGGGCACTTGCGAGTGGCAAACGCAGATTCCAAATCCACCTACGCGACAGGGCGTCTATAACAAGAGGTGGATAGTCGCAACGATCGATCTGCCGGACGACCCGGCTGATATGTGTGACGAGACGAAACCCAACCCCTGCTTCTGGAAGATGGTTCTCGACCTATCCGAGCCCATCGAGCGCACCACATGGAGAGCCCGTGTCATCGGCAATCCGGTCCGTCTCCTCCCATGAGGGGTGACCGCGGCACGGCTGCGGTGGAGATGGCCCTGGCTTTTCTGGTGATCCTCATGATCGTCATCGGGGCATACGAGTTCGGTTCCGGCTTCATCGATCGCAACGCCATGGCCAACGCTGCCCGTGAAGGCGCCCGAGCAGGCGCCTCAGCGGGGGAGTACGACGCTGGGGGCATCGACGACGCCGACTGCATCGTCATCGAAGCGGCTGCCGGCGGTCTGTCCGGGATCGCCGGCAACGACGTTCGTGAGCTTTGGATCTACCAATCCAACGACATGGGCACCGTCGGCGTCGGAGGCAACATCTCCCGTTTCCGCCGTCCCGTCGGAGCCGAGATGGTCGATCTGACCTGTGCCGGAGGTGGTGACTGGGTCCAGGTCACCAACGCGTTTCCCCCGTCGGAACGCACTCTGGGCTCGAAGAAGTGGCTCGGCGTCAAGCTGGTCGTCGATCACAGTTGGAAGACGAACTTCCTCTTCTGGAACGGAACCACCACATGGGAGGAAGACGTGGTCATGAGGCTCGAGCCCGCCACCAGCTAACCGGCGAAAACCCTCAACCACCCCTCCGAACCTGCCGAAAGACAGGGTCTAGCGACCCATATCGGGGATTCAAGAGTGCGGAGGAAGCTGACGATAAGACGGCCTATGAGCCGTCGACGCCGTGATCGCGGGCACTACCGCAATGGAGGCAGAACCTCTCGCCGCGCCCGCAGGAAAGAGGACGGCGCCGCACTCGTAGAAGCAGCGATCGCATTCCCACTCATCATCATGATGATCGTCGGCCTCGTCGAGATCGGATTGGCCTTCAAGGACTTCCTGGTCGTATCCGCCGCTTCGAGGGAGGGTGCTCGCATCGCCGCACTCGCCGGCACCGACGGACAAGCCGACTGTGCCGTGCTCATCGGGATCGCCGATCTGGTCTCCCAGGGCGACCTCGACCGCATCGACCGCGTCGACATCTACAAGGCGGCCGAAGGAACCGGGACACAAGGCGCGACCAACACCGCCGTGGTGAATCCACCCAACGACCCCGCTGACTGCACTCAGCCCCACGGCCCAACCGACGGCTGGACCATCAACCCGATCGCCTACCCGGCGACCTCACGTCAGACCACCGTTGGCTCGACCAACCTCGACCTGGTCGGGGTTCGCGTCGTCATGACTCGCAGCTGGCTCACCGGGTTCCCACCCTTCAACGGCACCTTCACGATCGATGAATCGACCATCACGAGGGTGGAGCCGGAGGTGTTCGAATGATCTTCAGAGACCGGCCCCCGGTGACCACCGGTGAGAACGAGGACAAGGGTGCCGCCCTCCCCCTGATCGCCTCGATGATCGTCGTTCTCATCGGTCTGTCTGCTTTCGCCATCGACCTCGGATGGCTCTACCTCAACAGCTCCCAGGTCCAGCGGGCCGCCGACTCGGCCGCACTGGCAGGCGTCGTCTACCTGCCAGGTGACACCACCAACGTCACCAACTACACGGTCAACGGGGCCAACGCCAATGGCTACGACATCGGGACCGTGAACGGAACGCCCATCGCCGGTGGCGGTCCGGACTCTTTGACCTGGCAGGCCCTGGCCGACAACCGCCTCCAGGTGACCCTCGAGTCGCAGATCCCGACGTTCTTTCTCAAGGTGCTCGGCTTCAACAGCTTCGACATAAGCCGCACGGCGACGGCCGAGTACGTCAAGCCCGTCCCGCTGGGAAGCCCCGACCCGTGCTTCGGTATCGGCGATGATGCGATCGAAGGCCAGGACTGCAACCCCTCGCCCGACCAGAACTACTGGGCGGCCATCTCCGGCCCATACACGAACAAGCGAAACGGCGATCAGTACGCCACCCGCTGGTACGACAACAACGGCGGCTGGTGGAGCCCGCCATACAGCTCAAGCCCACCCGACTACGGGCCAAACGGCGACTACCGCTCCGACGGCTACTACTTCGCCGTCGAGGTCCCATCGGGTGTGGGCGACCTGGACATCGACATCTACGACGCCTCCTTCGATGAGCGAGGCAGCTTCACCAACGAGACCGGTGACCACGAACAAGACAGCGGCAACGGCGCCGACACCAACTTCCAGGTGTACTACTACGACAACACCCCACTCGACCCGACCGACAACTCCCCAGTGCCCGGCTGTTCGTGGTCGATCAGCTCCAACTCGACCAGCTACTACACCAACAACTGGCGTGAGCTGTGCAGCCTCAGCAACCCCGACCCGGGCATCTGGGTCCTCCAGGTCTGGACGTCGGGCAACGACGGCGGCACCAACCAGTACGGCATCAGGGCCACGACCGACGTCGCCGCTCCGGCCCGTGTCTACGGCATCAACGACATCTCCATCTTCAACAACCTGTCGGGTACGTCGACGCTGAACGTCGCCGAAGTCGACCCGGCCCACGCCGGGAAGGTCCTCGAGATCGACTTGTTCGACCCCGGTGAGGACGACCAGAACGCATACATGACGGTGAAGATGCCCGACGGCAGCACTCCAAGCTGTACGTGGATCGCCTTCGACGAGGATGGCGCCCAGACCCAGTCGGGCACGGGAAGCTGTCAGATCCAGACCTCGGACGGCAACTCGTTCTTCAACGGTGAGTTGGTCCGCATCCAGATCGACATCCCCACCACCTACTCCTGTTCCAGCAACTGCTGGTGGACCATGGAAATCATCAACAGTCAGCCGCACGACCGCACGACCTGGGCAGCCCGGGTGGTGGGCAACCCGGTGAGATTGACGCCCAACGCATGAGACCTTTCATGAATAAGAAGGAGAAGGGCTCCACCCTCATCGAATGGGCGATGATCATGCCCGTGCTACTCGTGCTCGCCCTGGGGGCCTACGAGTACGGGATGGTGTTCCGCGACTCACATACCGTTTCGACCGCCGTGCGCGAAGCAGGACGGGTGGCCGCCTCGGCCGCCGATCACGGCAAGGCCGACTGTGTGATTCTCGAGGCCGCGTCGGGCGCACTCCAGGCGCTCCAGACCGGTGAGATCGATGAGGTTCACATATACAAGTCAGATGTGAACGGGAGCTACCCCGGACCCTCCTCATCGTTCACCAGGCGATATCGCCCGGCGGTGCCCATGGAACCCGGTCTGATCCAATGCACTTCCGGAGCCGAGTGGTACCCGATTCAACTGGGATCCAACTGGGACCCGAACGACCGTGTCGACGACCCGGGCGATGCCGACTGGATCGGCGTCCGCATCGAGTACACCCATACGTTCCAGACCAACTTCCTCTGGTTCTCCGGGACGACACAGCTCGACGACGAAGCAGTCTTCAGGATCGAGCCGCCGGCTCCGTAAGCCGACCACGAGCCGATCTCCTTATAGGCTGGCCGCATGCGGCCACTCCCCGACTACCTGCCCGCCCTGATCACGCCTTTCACCCAGCGCGGCGAGGTCGACATCAAGGCCCACACCCACAACATGAGAGCCCTCGCCGGACGTGGCATCGAAGGGTTTGTCATCGGAGGCTCCAACGGTGAGGGCCCCTACCTTGAGCCCGGTGAGCGAGGGCAGCTGATCAAGGCGGGACGACGACGCAAGGCCCATTTCATGGCGGGGATCGCCGCCGAGTCGACGCGAGGCGCCCTGGCACAAGTCAGCGAGGTGGCGGAGGCGGGCGCAGATACCGTCCTCGTGTTGACCCCGACGACGATGGCGAGAGACCGGGATGCGGCGATCGTCGACTACTACCGGGCCATCGCCAAGGCGTCTCCGATCCCGGTTCTCATCTACTCGGTCCCACCCGTGACGGCATACAGCATCCCGGTCGAGCTCGTGGCCAGGCTCTCACGCACCGACAACATCATCGGCATGAAGGACTCCAGCGGCGATGTGGTGCGTCTGCAGACGATCATCGATGCGACTCCGACCGGATTCATCCTCTACTCCGGCTCGTCGCGAGCCCTCACCGCTGCCATGGCGGTCGGCTGCTACGGGGCGATCACCGGCAGTGGCAACTACGCACCCGAACTGGTGCTGGAGACTCTGGAGAAGGCCAAGGAGAGCCCTGCGGAGGCGCGGAAGCCACAGAAGCGGTTGAGCCGGCTCAGTGCCAACGTCGAGACGCATGGCGTCGCAGGCGTCAAGGCTGCGGCACGGGCGGCCGGTCTCCTGGCCGGCTATCCCAGGCACCCGATGACCCGGTTGTCCCAGGGCGTCGAGGCGTCGATCGCCAAGCTCATCAGTTGAGCCATGACTCAAATTCAGGGCTCGACGCTACGATCGCTCCCAGCCACCGACCAAGGAGAATGCCTTGTCCAAGTTTCTGTCTGAGGAGTGGGCCAACGACGTGACCAACACCCTCGCCAACCACGAGGGTTTCAAGAACGCGATCGGAGCGGCCGACCTCGGCATCCAGTTCACCACCGAGGGCGGACCGGACGGTGACGTCAGCTACTACATGAAGTCGTCGGGAGGCACCACCAATCTCGCGTTGGGCGAGCTGGAAGACGCCGACGTGAGTGTGGTCCAGTCCTACGAGACCGCCACGGCCATCTCCAAGGGAGAGATGAACACGCAGACCGCGTTCATGACCGGAAAGCTCAAGGTCTCGGGCAACCTGGCCAAGCTGATGATGCATCAGTCCGCCATCCAGCAGTGGGGCGTCGCCGTCTCCGAGCTCGACGTCGACTACTAACGCTTCCTAATGCTGTGCGGACGGTATCTCGTCCCTACAGCGTCTGGAAAGCCGAAAAACGTGTCGATCCGCCCCTGATCGGTTCGTCATCAGTGCATGAAGGCAGCCGGTCAACGAGAAAGGAATGCCTGATGCCCAAGTACGCAGCACTCATCTATGCGGAGGAGTACGACCCCTCGGCGGCCGATCCCGAGGTCATGCAACAGGTGATGTCCGACTACATGGAGTTCGGGCAGAACAACGAGGCCTCCCTCGCCGGAGGAGAGGCTCTGCATCCGACCTCCACGGCCACGACTATCCACGTCGAGGGTGGAAAGGGCGGCAAAGCCGTGTTCACCGACGGCCCCTT
>JASFVB010000155.1:0-6609 GCA_050050035.1 Acidimicrobiia bacterium
TTTGGCGCGGAGCACTCGCTCCACGGCAACGTCGACATCGGGCTCGTTGATCGCTCCCGTTTCGAGGGCCTTGAGCAAGGGATCGCCGTAGCAGTCCGTCCCCGGGAGCTCCACATCCAGGCCGGCGGTCAGTGCCATCGATGCCGCCTCCGTGGCGTCACGGGCGATCTGGTGGTATTCGGTGAGCTGGCGAACCGTGAAGTAGTCGGAGACGACCGTCCCCTCGAAGCCCCAGTCGTCTCGCAGCGTGGTGGTGAGAAGAGATCGGTCAGCCCCGGCGGGGACGCCGTCGATCTCGTTGTATGCGTTCATGACGGAGCGGAGGCCGGCCGACCGCACGGCAGCCTCGAACGGATAGAGATAGACCTCTTTCAACTCGGCAGACCCGATGTGCGCCGGAGCCCAGTTCAACCCACCCTCGGACGCCGAGTACCCGACGAGATGCTTGGCGGTTGCGACGACACCCTTGGCGATGTCGTCACCCTGGAGACCGAGGGTGTAGGCGACGCCCATCCGCGCCACCAAGTATGGGTCCTCTCCGAACGTCTCCTCGGTTCTGCCCCACCTCGGGTCGCGACACACGTCGAGCACGGGCGAGAGCCCCTGGTGGGCCCCGAGGGCTCGCATCTGAGCCCGGATGGCGTCCGCCATCGCCGTAACCAGTTCTGGCTCCCAGCTGCTGGCCACTCCAATCGACTGGGGGAATACGACGGCGTCCCTGGCCATCAGCCCGCAGTTGACTTCCTCGTGGATGATGGCGGGGATCCCGAGTCGCGTCTGTTCGACCAGAAACCGTTGAATAGCGTTCGCGGCGTGCGCCGCTGACGCGGCACCCATTCCGCTGGCGCCCGAGATACGTGTGACCTGACCTAGACCCGCTTCGAGTTTGTCTCTTGCGTCAATCGGGCGCAGCTCACCGTCCTCGATCAACTCGAACACCCAGGCACTGCCCAACTGGGCGATTTTCTCCTCCACGCTCATCCGCCTCATGAGGTCGGCGACCCGCTCATCAACGCTGCGTGTCGGGTCTCGGTAGACCTCGGTCTCATCGAATGGCGTGCTCGGGCTCACCCTTTGAGAGACCCCGCAGTGAGCCCCCGGACGATCTGTCGCTCTGCTGCCAGATAGAAGAGAAGGGCGGGAATCATCGACAAGGTCGTATAGGCCAGGACCCGCGCCGTGTCCGAGGTGTATTGGGCAGATATGTTGTTGACTCCGATGGGGAGAGTCCACTGATCCGGCTGAATCAGCACGTGTAGCGGCAGCAGGAAGGCGTTCCAGCTCGTCACGATGGTGAGGATGGCGACAGTGGCCATCGCCGGTCGTGACAACGGCAACACCACTGACCAGTAGAAGCGCAGATTGGAACAGCCGTCAATGGCGGCGGCGTCTTCGAGATCTCGTGGAATGCTCCTGAAGAATGGTCGCAGTATCACGATCGACAGAGGCAATGCGAAAGCCGCTTGAGGTAGGGCAACACCCAACGGGCTGTTGAGCAAGCCGAGCTGTCGTAGGACGATGAAGAGCGGGAGGATGGCGACGGCCACCGGGAAGAGCAGACCGAGGGTGAAGAGTGTGTAGAACCCTTCCCGTCCCCGAAATCGATACCTTGCGATCACGAACGCGGCCAGCGATGCTGCCGGGAGCACCACGGCCGTGGTCACAACGGCAATGACGGTGCTGTTCAACATCTGGTGCCAGAAGGCAGGTAGCGCCAACGTGTCGAGGTAGTTGGCGAAGACCCAGGGGTCGGGAAGCCCCACGGGATCGGAGGCGATTTGACCGGTGGTTCGGAAACCTCCGAGGAGCGCGAACAACAGGGGCACGACGATCACGGCGAGGATCACATAGGCGGCCGTGTACAGGGCGAAGCGTCCGGCGAAGTAGCGCACTCGAAATGTGCCCTTCCTGGAGGCCGTCGAGGTCGTCATCCTGTCAACGCTCCCTCCAGGTCGCGCTTCAAGACGAAGCGGATATAGAACACCGCGACCACCAAGGACACGGCGAAGATGATCACCGAAACGGCGCTGGCGTATCCGAACTCACTACGACGGAATCCCCAGTCGACGAGATACGTCGCCATCGTCGAAGACGCATTTACCGGGCCACCCTTGGTCATCACCCAGACGAGATCGAAGAGTTGGATCGAACCGATGATCGACAGGAACACAGAGACCCGCAACGTCGGGCCAACCAGCGGGAGCGTGACGTAGCGGAATCGCTGCCACCACGTAGCTCCATCGATCGAGGCAGCCTCGTCGAGCTCGTGGGGAATCAGCTGAAGACCGGCGAGCAGCAAGATCATGTGGAATCCGAAGTACTTCCAGGAGATGACGAAGAAGAGTGTGTAGAGGACGATCTTCGGGTCGCCCAGCCAGGTCTGGACCAGGCCTTCACCTCCGACCCCCCTCAGCGATTGGTCGACGAGGCCCCCGGGCCGCAGGATCTGGCGGAACACGACACCGGTGACGACCTCAGAGAGAACGTACGGGGCGAAGAAGAACACCCGGAGCATCACCCTGCCGCGCAGGTTCTGGTTGAGCAGGACTGCCACGGCGAGGGCAAACGGAATCTGAACCAGCAGGGAAAGCGCGATGATGATCGCGTTGTGTCGCATGGCCTCGAGGAAGAGCGGGTCGCTGAAGGCGGTGCGGAAGTTGTCGATCCCGACGAAGTTGGTCAGGGCCTCGAGACCATTCCAATTGAACACCGAATAGTTGACACTCTGGGCGATTGGATAGAGGACCAGGAGGGCGTATAGCACTAGGGCAGGGAGCAGGAACAGGCCCACCACCCACGGAGAGGTCTGGTCACTGGCGCGGGAGGTCCGCTTCCGCCCAACTCGGCGTTCGGTTGCGGGTCGAGTATCGGTCGGCGTCATCACCGTCCCATCATCCTGTCTAGGTGGAAACACGCGGGGGCGCCCATCGGCGCGCCCCCGCGCATTCACTCATTCTCGTTGGATGTTTACTGGTCGGCTGCCCACGCATCGGAGATGGCGGTCGACGCCTCCTCACACGTGGCGGTCCCGGCGAACACCGTCTGCACGGCGTCATTCACTGCGGCGCCGACGGCTGGCGAGAAGAACTGGTCCAGGTAGAGCTGGACGAACGGCGCTTCTGCCATGCCTGCCAACACGAGCTTGTGATTCGGGTCTTCGACCGCTGCATCGGCTCCGGTCGTCACCGGCAGTGAACGGCCGGCCGACCCGACCCTGCTGGCGTTCTCGAGGGAGCTGATGTAGGCGAGGAAGTCGACAGCCTCGTCAGGAGCATCCTTGCCCACTGCGAAACCGTCACCACCACCGAATCCGTCCTTGGGACCTCCTGCGCCACCATCGACAGCCGGGAATGGGAACCAGCCGAGGTTGTCGCCACTGGCGGCGGCCTCACCTTCGGGTGCGTTCTCCTCGAAGGAGTTCGCGGCCCACTGACCCATGAGGTCGAAGGCGGCCCCACCCGTGCCCATCACGGCTGCCTCGCTGTCCGGCCCTGTCCACGTCGCGGCCAGGAATCCGTCCTGGAAGGGCTCCTTGTCGATCAGTCCCTTCATCGTCTCACACGCCTCGAGTGCTCCGGGGACGGTGAAGTCGCCATCGGAGGCCAACTGGTCCATTCCTGCTTGTCCGAGGTAGCGAACCAACAGGTACGAATACCAGAAGTGGGCGGGCCACTTGTCACCGGCACCGACAGCGATGGGTGTGATCCCAGCTGCCTGAAGAGCATCCACCGCGGCAAGGAGGTCATCCCAGGTCTCCAGCGGTGCAGTCACACCGGCGTCTTCGAACAGAGCCTTGTTGTACCAGATGCCAACCATGCCGAGGTTGTACGGGATCGCGTACTGCTGTCCGTCCACCTGCCAGATTGGAAGGGCTCCGGGGTTGATGATGTCGATCCACGGTGCGGCGAGGTCGGTGATGTCCCTCACCAAGCCTGCATCCACCTGCGCACGTAGGCCACCACCGCCCCAGGACTGGAAGAGATCGGGCACGTCGCCGGCCTGCAGATTCGTCTGCAAAGCGGCCTTGAATGCCTCGTTCTCCATGACGGTGATGTTGATGGTGACATTGGGGTGCATGTCCATGTACTCGTCGGCCATGTCCTGCCAAAGGCTCAACATCGGCTCTTCGTTCTGAATGTGCCACCACTCGATGGTCACCGGCTCCATGGCCTCGGTCGTTGCCGGTGCCTCGGTGTCATCCGGTGCTTCGGTCGTGCCCGACGCCTGAGTGGTGTCTGTCGGCTCGTCGCCCTCACCACTCGATGGGCTGCACGCAGCCGCGATCATCGCTAGCACCGCGAGCAGAACGACCAGCCGTTTGGGTGTCGTCCTCACTTTCTCCTCCTTCTTTGTTTCTCTTGCCGGTCCGCGGGGCCCTCACGGGTCACGTCGGCCTTGATTCGCCTTCTCGGCGGTTGGTGCCGGGGCCAGAGCTCACCGCACGGCTGGAACGCCGTGTGACGAGCTTGGTGGGCACGCTGACATGTGCTGGTTCCTGGTCGGGATTGGCAATGAGGTCCACTAGGAGACGCGCCGCCTCATACCCCATCTGCTGGATCGACTGGTCGATGGTGGTGAGTGAGGGCTCCGACAGGGCGGACTCGGGGATGTTGTCGAAGCCGATCACAGATAGGTCGTCCGGGACCACCAGCCCCAAACCGGCGGCCACCTCCATCGTGCGTATTGCCATGACGTCGTTGGCCGCGAAGATCGCCGTGGGGCGGTCGTCTCGAGAGAGCAAGTCCTCTGCGGGTCCCTCGGCCGAGTCGGCCGTGTAGCTCCCGACCTTGACGAGATCTGGGTCGAACTCGACGCCTGACTCCTCCAGCGCCGCCCTGTACCCCTGCTCGCGCAGCCGCGCCGACTCCAAGTCGGGACGGCCGGCGATGAAAGCGATGCGCCGGTGACCCAAATCGAGTAGATGCCGCGTCGCGGTCAGCGCACCCTCGAAGTTCTGAGAGTCAACCGTCGGCAGGCGTGATGGGCCAAGATGGGGGTCGACCGCCACAACGGGCGTGCTGCCGTGAACGTCGACGACAGTCGGAGTCACGATCAGGATTCCGTCGGCCAGGGTCCCGCTCAGTCGAGCCAGATAGCGGCCCTCCCAGCCGGGCTCGTAGTCGGATCGTCTCACACCGGAGTACACGATGAGCTCGTACTCGGTGCCTCGTATGAAGCGCGCCGCCCCCTTGAGCAACTCACTGCTGAACGGCTCGAAGTCGGTCACCACCACGCCGAGGACGTTGGTCCGATGGCTCCGCAGCGAACGTGCGACGAGGCTCGACTCGTATCCGAGGTCGGCTATCACAGAGCGAACCCGTGCCTCGGTGGCCCGGGCCACACCGTATCGACCGTTGACGACGCGGGATACGGTCGAGATGGAGACGTTCGCTTTGGCCGCGACGTCTTCGATGGTCACCTTCCTCGATTGAGAGGGTGGGCTACCATCCGGTTCGAGAACGTTTTCGAGAACGCTTTCAATAACGTTTTCAATAATGGCACGGCAATGTGGGCGATGCGACGGAAAACGGAAAAAGATCAGTCAGGCTCGAATCGCAAGATGGTCCAGGACACCGGTGGCAACTCGGCATGCACATGGCCCCCGACCCGATCGTTGCGGCCACTCCTGGGCACGACGCGACCGGGCTGCTCGCGGGTGTTCGCGGCCGAGAGATCGTGATCGGCGACGACGAGATGCTCGGTGACCCGGTAACCGGTGAGGTCGCCGAGGTCCACCGTCAGGTCGCAGGTGTCCGATCGCGACCGGTTTACGGCGAAAACCTTCATTGCATGCCCTTCGTCGTGTGTTGCCAGGGCATCCACGATGGGTACTTCACCGTGACGCTCAGTCACGGCCTTTGGGGCCTCGGCAACGGCGCTGAGCACCCGACCGGTTGCGTGACGGGCCGTCAGTGCGAACGGGTGAAACGTGGCCTGCCGCCAGGCGTCGCCGCCTGGCTCGGTTCGGATAGGGGCGATCGTATTCACCAGTTGTGCCTGGCAGGCCAGCTTCACGCGATCACAGTTCCGGAGAAGAGTCATGAGCAGCGATCCAACCACGACGGAGTCCGTCACGGTGTAGGGGTCTTCGCAGAGCCTCAGAGCCTCGCCCCAACGGCCGGGATGTCCTCTCTCCCGATGGCGCCCGAGGTACCACACGTTCCACTCGTCCACCGACACGCCGAGCCGCTTGGGCGACCCGGCCTCCGCAGCCACACGATCGGCGATGGCAACGATCCTTCGTATGTTCCTGTCGAGGTCCACCGCGCTGCCGAGGAAGCTGTCGACGTCCATCGAATCGGGGTCGTAGTAGGCATGCGCGGACACCAGGTCCACCAGCTCGAGCGTATGTCCCAACACCGTCTCTTCCCACTCGCCGAACGTCGGCATGTCGGCGGAGGAGCTTCCGCTGACAACGAGCTCGAGATCGGGATCGAGCATTCGCATCGCCCTCGCCGTCTCAGCAGCAAGACGGCCGTACTCATCCGCTGTCTTGTGACCCAGCTGCCAGGGCCCGTCGAGCTCGTTGCCGAGACACCACGTCCGGATGGCGTAGGGGTCTCCGCGTCCGTGCAGCCTTCGCAGCTCGGACAGCTGTGTCCCACCGCT
>JASFVB010000156.1:0-6578 GCA_050050035.1 Acidimicrobiia bacterium
ATTCGCTCTGGAGTTGGGGCTTCGACCAAGACGGACGTGAGGCTATCCGCCAAAGCCACGTCTGAGGAAGGCCGCCATCTGACCACGGGTCACAAAGCTGTCGGGGCAATACAGGTTGTTGGCCGGTGGGTTACACCCCTTGGTCACCCCGGCGACACGAAGCTCGTCGATGTCGATCTCGAAGATACTGCCCACCGTGTCCAGGAAGTACCCACCCACTCCCGGGTCCTCGAAGCCGAACGCCCGGGTCATGAACGCTGCCATCTGGGCCCTGGTGACCAGGGAATGGGGGCAGTACAGGCTGTTGGCCGGCGGGTTGCACCCCTGTGTGACGCCGGCGACACGAAGCTTGTCGATGTCGTCCTTGAAGATGCTGGCGATGGTGTCGAAGAAGTAGTTGCCCGTTCCAGTGTCGGTGTAGCCGAACGCACGTGAGATGAAGGCGGCCATCTGCCCCCTGGTCACGAAGTCGTCGGGGCAGAACATCGTGTTGGCCGGTGGGTTGCACCCCTTGGTGATCTCCTCGGACGCAAGCCAGGCGATGTCGTCTTCGAAGGTGTGACCGACGGTGTCGGTGAACTCGACGCCGGGATCGGGCATCGTCGTGGTGGTGGTGGTGGTCGTGCTGGTCGTCGTGGTGGTGGAGGACGTAGTGGTCGAGGTGGTGGAGCTGTTCGTGGTGGTCGAACTCGTGGTGGACGAGCTAGTGGTCGAGGAGCTCGTTGTCGACGAACTGGTCGTCGAGGAACTCGTCGAGGATGAAGACGTGCTCGAGGAGGATGAGGACGAGGTCGAAGATGACGACGTGGAGGACGAGCTGGTCGTGGTCGTGGTCGGCGCGGTCATCGCGTCATACGTCAGCTCGAAGACCGCGGTGTCGTCCCGACTGGCCACCCACAGGGAGTCACCCATGCCGGAGCTGGCCGGGCCGACGCCCAGACCGGAGATGTCGCTGAGACCGGACACCGGGGAGAGATCGATGGTGTTGACCAGATCAAAGGTCGAGTCACCGCGGTCGATGGTGATTTGAAAGACTTCTTCGTCGTAGCGAAGACCAAGCAGCAGAGTGTGATGGGTGGGATCCCAGGCCAGACCCTCCCAGTCCTGACTCGCGCCGCCGCCTCCGAGACTGCCGATGTTCACCGAACCGTGTGCTCCGTCGAAGTCACCGCTGCCGGGCTCCAGCCAGTGCACACTGTCCCCATCCCCGTCGAGCCAGTAGAGAACACCGCTGTCGGCGTCGTAGGCGGGGTCTTCGGTGTCGAAACTGAACAACGACTCCGTGTCGATGGGGTATGACGATCCACCGCCTCCCACATAGCTCTCGTAGACGGTGATCGACCCGTTGTCGCTGGAGACGAAGAGACGATCTCCCGCTGCGTCGTAGTCGACACCGGTCGGCTCGACGACACCGGAGCCGACGTTGACCGCAATCCCTGTGCCGACGTCCAGCTCCCATCCGTTCTGGGACGCGTTGTTGAAGTTGGTGTCGACCACCAGGTAGACATCCGACTCGATGTGAGCGATGCCCGAGGGCTCGTTCGACGGCGGTGACCACGTCAGTGGGTTGAACGACTGTTGGAGCTGTGCCGTGGTGTCGGCCCAGGCGGCAAAGACACCGACCATCAACATCCCGTATCCGACCAGCACCGTGAGAACGGTGAATCCGGCCAGACGTCTCATCGTGCTCTCCGGTGCCCTTCCACCGGGGTTTTGGGTCCGGTGGAAGGGCACATGTGTCTCGTCGGCCGGGTCATGACCCCGCGGGGTCTACCCGCCAAACCCCCTATGGAGGAAGGCGGCCATCTGACCACGGGTCACGAAGTTCCCCGGGCAGTACAGGTTGTTGGCCGGTGGGTTGCAGCCCAGCGTCACACCCGAGACTCGCAACTTGTCGATGTCGGTCTCGAAGATGCTGCCCACCGTGTCCAGGAAGTAGTTCCCGGTACCCGCATCGGTGTAGCCGAAGGCACGGACCAGGAAGGCTGCCATCTGGGCACGTGTGACGTTCTTGCTTGGGCAATAGTTGTCGTTGGCCGGTGGGTTGCAGCCCTTGGTCACACCCTCGACGAACAGCTTGTTGATGTCGTGCTCGAACGTGTTCCCGACGGTGTCGGTGAAGAAGTCGGCTGATCCCTCATCCGAGTACCCGAAGGCACGGACCAGGAAGGCGGCCATCTGGCCACGGGTCACGAACTTCCCCGGGCAGAACATGTCGTTGGCCGGCGGGTTACACCCTGCGGTGATCCCCTGCTCGGCGAGCCAGATGATGTCCTCCTCGAAGATGTTCCCGTCGATGTCGACGAAGTCGATGCCTCCGCCGCCACCGCCGCCACCACCGCCACCACCGCCGGCTTCGTTGACGGTGATCGAGATCGGTGTGGAGTCGACCGGGTTCTGACCATCGGTGACGCTGGCCACGATGGTGTGTGTCCCGAGGCTGAGGTCGGACTTCACGAACGACGCCCCGAACCCGATGTTGCCGTCGATGCTCGACGTCCAGCTGATGTCGGCCGAGATGTCACCGGCCTCGGTGTCGATAGCCGAGCCCTCGAACGTGACGCTCTCACCCTCGGTGAAGGTGTCGCCGTCCGTCGGGCTCGTAACCGTGAGGTCGGGTGGTGTGTTCACCGAATCGACCACGGTGATCGTCACCTCGTCGGTGTTGCTGAGTGGGTCGGTTCCCGTCTCGGTGGCAGTGAGCCGCAGCACATACTCGCCCAGCGTCGTGAAGGCCGCCGTGGTGGGCAGATCACAAGCCGTAGTCGCACAGCTACCCGACCCGTTGGTGTAGACCACCGTCCCCGGCCCGGACACCGTTTCCCACGACCAATCCACCGGTCCACCGAGACCGTCGTTGGTCACCGTGGAACCGAGATCGGTGGCGGGGCTGGCCGCCACGGTCTTGTCGGACCCTGCGTGGGCTCCGGGCGCCTGATTCCCGCTGCTGCTGTTGGTCAGAAGGGTCTGCCAGATGTCGGTGTCGTCGGCGTCGGTGTTGGGAGCAGAGTCCACAAGCACTGGCAGCCCAATTGAGTCAGTGACCCGGTTCCGTGGGACGATGTTGTTCCGGTACATCTGGAACTCGGTGTCGAAGAGAGGCGTCATCGATCCCCAACCGGTTCCACCGTCGGTGATGCTGCCGATCGCCCTCGAGTGGTAGGAGCTCTCCGACCTCGGGTTGTCGACGCTGATGACGTAGACGGTGTCGTCCTTGATCCCCACCACCGGGCGTTTGCGGTCGTCGACCGAGCTCAGGTGATCCATCTCCACGTTGGACTGGATCCAGGTCTCGCCGGCCGACCTCTTGAAGAGGATCACCTGTGGATCCGACTGGATGTCAGTCCCAGTTCCTCCCCCGGTCCGCTGGGTCTCGGTGGCGATGTACACCTCGTCGTTGTAGGTGACCAGACTCACCTCGTCGTCCGAGTGGACGATGGCCGTCTCCTCCGATGTTCCCTGATCGATATCGATCACTTCGCTCGACCAGGCCGAGGTCTCACCACCGGCCATCTCCGTGGCGCCACCGGCGAACTCGTTGCCGACACCCTCCATGGTCTCGGCGAGGGCAATGTTGCCGCGGGCACCGGACAGATAGGCGGTGAGGGTGGCCGTGTCCGAGGCGAAGTCACCGATGAGGACATCGCCGTTTCTCAGCGTGCTCGCCGCATAGGTCGAGTCGCCGGCGGTCCCGGTGCCGTTGATCGCGTCGACCAGGTTGACCTGTGTCGCGGCGAGGTCGGCGCCGATGGCGACGTTGCCGGGATCGTCCACGATCGGGGCGTCCTGGAAGGTGTAAGTGGTGTCACCGATGGTGATCGTCTCGGTAGCCACGGGCTGTTCCACGATGTTCAGGTCGATCGTGGAGTGGACCACGTTGGTCCAGTCGCCCGGGGTGGCCAGGTCGAGCTTGTAGAAGAGGTACTCGGAGTACCGACTTATGTCGGACCCGTTGTCTCCGTCCTCGGCCGCGACGACGGCCAGATAGTCGTTGGTGTCGGTG
Organism: Acidimicrobiia bacterium; assembly: GCA_050050035.1. Lineage (GTDB taxonomy): Bacteria > Actinomycetota > Acidimicrobiia > Spongiisociales > ZC4RG35 > JANQRA01. Next base: position 4,004 of record JASFVB010000156.1, read on the forward strand.
AACGAGGTGAGCTGGGTCTGGCCGCCCGCCTTCGGGAAAGCGAGTGTCTCCGCCGTCGCCCAGGTGTCACCGTCGTCAGTGGAGCGGGTGACGAGGAGACCACCGCCATGCATCAAGGATGCCCAGATGTCGTTGTTGACCGGGTCCTTGTAGATGGCCGCTCTCGACTCGGAGACGTTCATCCCACTCAGGGCGATGGGACCGGTGTCCAACGTATAGGACCCACCGCTGTAGGTGTAGCGATAGAAGGCGGTGTCATTCCCGCTCATCAGCACGTAGAGAGTGCTCGACGCGTCGTCCCAGTAGACGTCGGGACGGTCCTGGGGGTCGGTCGAGACCTCCACGTCGTTGGTAGGGGTGCTCCCAGGGGCGGAGGGCACGGCCTCCTGGACGATCCACCACGCCGAATCGACGGTGGCCGGGCCACCGTTGGCCGTCGAGGCCATGGGCACGATGGCATCCCACGTGCTGCTCGTGGTGTTGTACCAAACCCGATGCTGGTTCTTGGTGTCCCACTCCCCGTTGGTGTTCTCCAGCGAGAGGGTGCTGGAGCCGGGCACTATGGCCGGTCCGGTGTCCCCCGCCAGGCCACGCGCCGGCGAAACCGGGACCACCTGTACCAAAGTCGCCACCACTGCACATGCCAGCAATGCGTAGCGAAGTCTGCTGCCCCACGCGGGGGCTATGCGATTAACCATTGAGTGCCTCCCAAATGCCCTCTCGGAACTGATCCCCACAGTTCCCATCCGAATGCTATGCGATATCGTCGGCCACTACAAGTGGTGAACTGACATCCTCCGTGGTCAAGCTTTCCACACCCGACCCCGGCCAGGACTGAAAGTAGCAGCGCCTGGGGCTATCGAACTCAGACGTCCTCAACGACGATCACGACCTTGCCCCGCGCTCGACCCTCCTCGAGGTAGGCCAACGCCTCCACAGCGTCTTCGAGCCCGAAACGGCGGTCGATCACCGGCCGTACCTTCCCGTCCTCCAGGAGTCGTCCCAACTGGCGCAGACCGTCGGCCTTGTTGGGAGCCCACGCGAAGACACCCATCCGCTTGCTCCCCAACAACGACAGCAGACTCCCTAGGAGCGCGGTCAGGAAGAAACCACTCAGGTTGCGAGCGACGAGGGCATATCTCCCCCCGGGACGGAGAGAACGCCTGAACCTGAGGAACGACCGCGTCGCCGCGATGTCCAGGATCAAGTCGTACCGGCTCCGTTGTCTGGTGACATCCTCCCGGGCGTAGTCGATGACATGGTCCGCCCCGGCAGCCGTCATCAGATCCCGCTTGCCGGCGTCGTCGACGGCGGTGACCTCGGCGCCCAGCGATCTGGCGATCTGGATTGCGAACGGGCCAACACAGCCTCCTGCTCCGTTGACGAGCACGTGGTCACCGGCCCGGATGCCCCGCCCACTGGTCAGACCCTGCCAGGCGAGCAGTGCCGAATGTGGCACGGTGGCAGCCTCCTCGAAAGACACGGTGGCAGGCTTGCGACGGAAGGCTCGCTCCGGGGCGCAGACGTACTCGGCCAACGAGCCGTGCCCCTGGTCGAACAGATCGGCCCACACCTCATCACCCTCCCGGAAACGAGTCACGTCGGGCCCCACCTTCTCGACGGTGCCCGCGACGTCGAGACCGACCCGGGCGGTCCTGGGCCGGCGCAACCCGGTCGCCAGACGTGCCATCAGAGGCCGCCCTCTCATGTGATCCAGGTCGGCGGTGTTCAGCGACGAGGCACGGACCCGTACGAGCACCTCGTCGTCGACCGGGATCGGGGTGGGCACCTCGGTCACCCGTGCGACCTCGGACCGTCCGTAGCGGTCGTGGGTGACCGCTCTCATCCAGCGCCGGTCACTCGTGCGGGGCTTTCCTCCAGTCGCATGACGAGGAACTCCCTGACGCCGTACAGCCTGAAGACCAGCCGCTCGCGGGCGGAGAAGTATCGGTCGACCTCGGGCGCATGCACCACCTCGGGATCGGTGACCACATGAGGAGCTCCCCCGTCCACGACAATGGCGGACCCTGCCGCCAGAGTGTTCTTGACCCAGTCGGCCGTCGGCCCGTAGGGAAGCCCGATCACGAATCCGTCGTCGGTGGCCACCACCCCCACCGGTGTCTCGTACTCACGACTCGAGGTGCGTCCCCGATGTCGGATGACCGAGTAGGTGGCGCCGGCCCGACCGGCCGCCTTCAAAGCACGCGGATTCATGAACGTCCGGTTCATCCGCCGAACGCCGTCGAGCACCGGGCTGAACTTGGTGCGCATCGAGACCACGAGCAGGGCCCACAGCGCCAGACCCATCACCACGATGCCGCCCAGGCCGTAGATGATCCATCTCCACATGGCTACACGTCTCCCACGGTGCCCACGCACCGTGTCTTGTTCAATCCCGTCATCGCGTACCTCCTTCGTACGTTGTAAGTCTTATCACGTAAGGTACTGGTACAGCGTAAGGTTGTCAAGGTCGACACCGGTCCTAGTCGAGACTTACTCCGTACGGTAGAATCGAGAAGACCATGGCGACACAAGCCGAGCCACAGATCGAGCCACGTATCCCCCTGAGCAGAGA
>JASFVB010000157.1:0-6532 GCA_050050035.1 Acidimicrobiia bacterium
GAAGGACGATGGCGAGCTTCCATGCGCCGAAGACCAGATACCACTCGACATGGGAAATGTCGGCGTGTGTCAGCTCGGCATATCTCGCCACCGCATCGGCACGACTCATCCACCCCGGTGCCTGGGTGGGCATCATGCTCAGCTCTCCCGGGGCCTCGCCCGGGTCGAACCAGGAGCCCATCAAGGTTCCCAGGTCGGCCAGCGGGTCTCCGCGTGTCGCCATGTCCCAGTCGTACACGGCCAGGCATTTCCCGGGGTCCTCGGGATCGACGGCCATGTTGTCGAGACGCCAGTCGTTGTGGAGAAGCGTCGGCCTCGGCCCGGCGGGAAGCTCCCGCATGAGCCATGTGGCCAGCTCGGCGGCAAGCGCGTTCTCCTCGTGCCTTGCCTTTTCCCAGCGGTTCGCCCACCCCTCGACCTGCCTTTGGAGAAACCCATCGGGGTGACCCAGGTCGTCGAGATTGCACGATTCCGGATCGACGGAGTGGAACTCGGCGAGGGTGCCGACGACCACCTCGGACAGCTTGCGGTTGGCCTCCTGGTCCTCGCCGCCACCGAATCGCTCGGGAATCTGGCCCCTGACAACGACTCCGTCACGACGTTCCATCAGGAAGAAGTCCGAGCCGATCACCGAGCTGTCGTCGCAGTACGCGATGGCGCGCGCCGCATAGGGGAAGGCTCGCCAGAGACGTGAGAGGACGCGGAACTCCCGAGACATGTCGTGTGCGCTTCGGGCCACGGGCCCAAGCGGTGGCCGGCGCAGGACGAGCTCCTCGCCGCCGGGGAAGACCAGGAGGTACGTGAGGTTGGCCTTGCCACCTCCGAATTGCATGACCTGTGGCGTGCCATCCGGGACCGCGTCCACCGTCTCCAACCAGCGGGTCAGGGAGCCCACGTCGAAGCGCTCGTCGGGGCGGACGTCTATCAGGTCATTCACGATGGCGAGGCTATCGGAATCATTTCAGGTGGAATCGACGTTTAGCCTCACCACCCCATGGCTACCCCATTCGAGATCTCCGACCGTTTCACCGAGCAGTTCGCCGAAGTCAGACCGTTGGCAGCGACGGCATATGGCATAACCGGCCATGACGACGAATGCGACGACTTCTCACCCGAGGCCGAGGCAGGCCGCGTCGACCTCTATCGGTCGACGAGGAGCGAGTTGCGGGAGCATCTCGGGGATGGGGACCCTTCGCAACGGAACGCAGCGAAACTCCTGACCGCCTGGCTCGACTCGGCCGTCTCCGCCTACGACGACGGTGAGTGGAAGCGGGATATGAACCACATATACAGCCCGTTTCAGTGGATGCGAGACGTCTTCAACATCATGCCGAGGAACACGGCAGAGGAGTGGGGCAACATCACCGCCCGTCTCTCCGGGTTCGACCGGATGCTCAGCGGATATCGGGAGTGTCTCGAGGTCGGTGTGGCCGAAAGCGACACGGCGGCCCTACGCCAGGCGGAGTCGGTGCTCGAGCAGTTGGAGACGGCATCCGGTGACGAATCGCCTTTCCTCGCGTTCCCGGGCGAGGCAGCGGCCGTGGGTGCGGATCCTGAGAGCGTCGAAGCCGCAGTCGACCTGGCGCGGGCTGCCTGTGCGTCATTCGCCGCATGGCTCCGCGATTCCTACCTGCCGGTCGCCAACCCCTGGGACGCCGTGGGTGAAGAGCGATACCTGCGCAAGGCCGACGACTATCTCGGCAAGACCATCGACCTGGAGGAAACCTATGAGTGGGGATGGAGCGAGGTAGACAGGCTCAGGGCGGAGATGGAGGAGACTGCCGCCAAGATCACACCCGGCGCGACGATCGAAGAGGTGATCGAGCTGCTCGATACCGACCCGCTTCGCTCCGCGTCGACGCGCGGCGAGTTCGTCGACTTCATCTCGAGTGTCCAGCAACAAGCGATCGCCCAACTCGATGGGGCGCACTTCGACGTGCCCGAGGAGCTGAAGACCGTCACGGTCAACATCGCACCACCCGGTGGCAGTCTCGGCGCCTGGTACGTGGGGCCATCCGAAGACCTCAGTCGCCCTGGATCGATCTGGTATGCACCAGGCGAGAGGGAGCGACTGCCGTTCTGGCAGGAGGTGTCGACGGCGTATCACGAAGGCTTCCCCGGCCACCACCTCCAGGTGGGGTATGCGGTCATGCAAGGGGAGAGTCTCTCGAGATTTCACCGAATGGCCATCTGGTACCCGGGTGCCGGCGAGGGATGGGCCCTGTATGCCGAACGGCTCATGGACGAGCTCGGGTTTTTCGAGAAGCCTGAGTACCGCCTGGGCCTATTGGCCAGCCAGCTATTCCGATCTGTCAGGGTCGTCGTCGATATCGGATGTCAACTCGAGTACCGGATACCCGACGACGCACCCCTACACCCAGGAGAGATCTGGGACTACGAGCGGGCCGTCGACTACATGGACTCGATCGGCCTCCAGGCACGCGACATCGCGGAGTCAGAGGTCACGCGCTATCTCGGATGGTGGGGCCAGGCGATCTCCTACAAGGTCGGAGAGCGTGAGATCCTCCAGATGAGAGAAGCGGCTCGTGCCCGGGATGGAGACGATTTCGATCTGAAGGAGTTCCACCACCGGATGCTGGTGGCAGGTGCGATCCGTCTCGACCATCTTTGGGAGGCCATGTCGTGACCAAGGTGACCTTCGACACCGCCCTCATCGATTCACGTGACAGGTACAAGCTGATCTCGGGTCTGATAGTGCCGAGACCAATCGGATGGATCGGCACCAGGCGTCGAGACGGGACCAACAACCTCGCACCGTTCTCGTTCTTCAACGCCGTCTCGTCCAATCCGCCTGTGGTGCTGTTCTCGGGTGGGAGTCACGCCGATCGGCCCAAGGACTCGGTCACACTCGCCGAGGAGAGAGGGGAGTTCACCGTGAACATCGTCTCGGAGGATCTCGCCGAAGCCATGTCGTTGACCTCCGGCACCTTTGGCGCCGACGACGACGAGTTTGCCATCGCTGGTCTGACCGCCATCTCCGCCTCACACGTCGATGCTCCGATGGTTGCCGAATCGCCCGCCAATCTCGAGTGTCGTGTCAGACAGACGATTGCCTTGGGCGACCGGACTCGGCTCGTGGTGGGTGACGTGCTGGCCATCCACGTCGAGGAGGAGGTTCTCGACGGGACTCGCATCGACAACGATGCTTTGCGCGCCATCGGGCGGATGGCGGGTGCGACCTACATCAATACGCGGGACAGATTCGATATCGGCCGGCCCGGTTGAGCACAAGGGGTCCGGGCGTCAGCAGCCGTGAGTGACGAGTGAGGGGTACGGGTTCACTGCCAACCCCTTGTAGTAGATCCCGAAGTGGAGATGGGGTCTGGTCTTGGAGGCGTTGCCGGTGTTGCCGACGTATCCGATGACGTCACCGGCTCGCACCTCACCGTCCTTGCCGAAGGCGCTCATGTGAGAGCCGATGTACTTGATGCCATCTTCTCCGAAGAGTCGGAACTGGAGACCACCAATGGTCCCCGTCACGAACTCGACTCGGCCGGATACGGGCGCCCGCACCGGTGTTCCCTTGGCGACGAAGAGGTCGTTGCCCTCGTGGTACCTCGTGCCGCCACCACGTGGAAAGCCCCAGTCGTTGAAATAGGACGGGTCTTCGACGGGGCATACCCAGGAGACACCCGACGGAATGACGAGCGTGTCACCGGACCTGATGAGGTTCGGGTTGGAGATGTTGTTGCGTGAGATCAAGGTCGAGACCGACACGTCGTACTCGTGGGCAATGTCACCGAGCCGATCACCACGCCGAATCGTGTAGGTGATCTCGCCTTCGGTCCCACGAGCCGTGAATCCCGGACCGTCGAGGAACAGTCTGGTACCCGTGTATATGCGTCCGTTGATGATCCCGTTGGCGGTGGCGATGGCGTCGGGCGACACGCCGCTGTATTGGCTGGCGATCGACTTCAGGCTCTCTCCACGCTTCACCACGTGGTACTTGCCGCTTCGCAGCGACTTCGGGGTGTCCTCAGATGAAGACTCGTCGCTCGAGCCCGAACCGTCACCGGGATCGGCTCCCGAGACGGCCGGGACCAGGAGCTCCTGGCCAACTCGAATCAAGTCGGGGTTGGGCAGGGAGTTGGCCGCGGCGATCTCAGTGACACTCGAACCGTACGTGAAGGCGATCTTGGCAAGAGTCTCGCCCCGGGCCACGACGTGGATGATGTCGGTGGTCTCACCCGGAATCACCAGAACCTGGCCCGGGTAGATGAGATTCGGGTTGGAGATATCGTTCGCTTCGACCAGGTCGGATAACGACACATCGTGATCCCGGGCGATTTGGCCCAGCGTGTCACCTCGGGTCACGGTGTAGTCGACGGACGTGAGCCCACAGAAGACAACCAGCACGACACCAACGATCAGGGCCTTGCTACGACGGAATCTGGGCATGTGGAGACAGCACTCCTTCAGCCCCTGACTCGTTCCGCACGGAAGAGACTAACGAGAAGATCGCGAATTACGAGACAAACTCGTCACCTCTCGCCATGACCCTCAGCTGGCCACACGCGGCGTCGATGTCACTTCCGCGGGTATCGCGAATGGTGGTGTTGACGCCCTTGCGGCGGAGGGCATCGGCGAACTCCTCGATATGGAGCCGTGAGGAAGCCCTCTCTGCGCTGAGCGGTGTCGGGTTGAGCGCAATGAGATTGACGTGGGCCCGGAGACGCCGTGCGATCGCCGCGAGCTTGTCTGCCTGGTCGAAGGTGTCGTTGACCCCGTCCATCATCGTCCACTCGATGGAGAGACGTCTGCCCTTCTCCTCGAAGTAGTCACGTGCGGCGGCTTCGAGATCTGCGATGGGGTACCGCTTGTTGATGGGCACGAGCTTCGATCTCAGCTCGTCGTCGGCGGCGTGGAGGCTTATCGCCAGATACACAGGCCACGGCTCGGCGGCGAGTCGGCGGATGCCGGGGACGATCCCCACCGTGGACACGGTGACTGATCTTGCGGAGAGACCCATGGTCTCGACCATTCGACGTATCGCCTCTCGGACGCGGTCGTAATTGGCGAGTGGCTCGCCCATACCCATGAACACCACGTTGGTGAGACGCTGAGGGGAGCCCGGCAGCCCTATCTGGCGGAGGAAGGCTCGCGCATAGGCCACTTGGGCGACGATCTCACCCGGCTCGAGGTGCCGCTCGAATCCGAACTGACCGGTGGCACAGAACGTGCAACCCAGAGCACACCCGGCCTGACTGGAGATGCAGAGTGTCGACCGGTTCGGATACCCCATGAGCACCGACTCGATTGCGGCGCCGTCCTTGGCGCGAAACAACCATTTGCGAGTGGTCCCGCCATCGGCGGACTGCTCCACCTCGACATCGAACGGCCACAGCCTCGTGCCGAGGATCTCCCGCAGCTCTGTGGGGAGGTTGGTCATGTCGGCGGCGTCGAGTACCGGTGTTCTGTACAACCAGTCCCTCAGCTGGTCGGCGCGGTAGGCGGGCCCATCGCCGGTCAGCCGGGATAGGTCCTCCGGTGCCAAGAGGTAGGGCACGTCAGCGGTCGGTGGCGAGCTCGATCCAGGTCCTCGCCCTCGCGGCGCTGACACCTGCAGCCTCGGCCACCCGATCGGGGTTGGCGGCGGCGAGGGCAACGACATCTCCGATCCCGGCGTCGGTCAGCCGTTTGGCAAATACCGGCCCGATCCCGTTGATGACGTCGATCGGTTCCGAGCTCTTGACATCTGAGCGGAAGGTCGGGGGCTGCGGCTCGCGTGATGTGGCTACGGAGATGAAGCGGTCACGCATCGCCCAGATCACGGCAACTGCACCACCGACGAGACCAATCAGTTTTGCGATTCTCTTCATCCCGTCTGCAAGGCTACAGGCTCAGGTGTGTCTCTCTACCCTGACCGCATGAAGGTCGACTACTACTACGCGGCGGGCACCCCGGAGGCCGCCGCCGATGCGGCACGGGAGGCTGCGGATCTCGGCTACGACGGCTTCTTCACCGCCGAGACACAACACGATCCGTTCTTCCCGATCACCCATGCGGCGGTCGCCGCACCGGAGCTCGAGTTCGGGACGGCGATCGCCGTCGCATTTCCCAGGTCCCCGACGGTTATGGCGATGATTGCGTGGGATCTGGCGCGACAGACAGGTGGCAGGTTCATGCTGGGTCTGGGCACCCAGGTGCGGGGTCACATCGTTCGGCGATTCTCCTCCCACTGGTCGGGCAAGCCGGCACCACAGCTCCGCGAGTACATCGAGGCGATGCGGGCGTTGTGGGATTGCTGGCAGAACGGGACACCGCTGAAGTACGAAGGCGAGCACTACCAGCTCTCGTTGATGACGCCGTTCTTCAACCCCGGCCCGATCAAGCACCCCGACGTCCCGGTGTACATAGCCGGGGTTGGGCCGTATCTGAGCGCCTTGGCCGGCGAGCTGTGTGATGGCTTCCACGTTCATCCCTTTCACACGGTCTCATACCTCGACGAGATCGTGTTGCCCAACATGGGCAAGGCGGCACGAGGGGCAGGGCGGTCTCTGGATGACGTCGA
>JASFVB010000158.1:0-6500 GCA_050050035.1 Acidimicrobiia bacterium
TTTCGTCTGGTCGACGAGAAAAAGGACGAGTACATGGGTCTGACCGAGTCCGAGGCGAGGTCGAAGTTCCTCGAGAAGGCCGGCCCCCGTCTGGGCGAGGAGACGGCCAACGAGATCGCCGACCAGGTGATCCCCAAACTCAAGGAGAAGGGTCTAGTCAAGGCTGACGAGGAGGAATAGCCCGCTGTCAACCGTTGTGCCCGGGATCCTCGGGTCTACGCTGACAGCGTCGCTTTGAGGGAGGAAACCTGACTTACGAAGGGCAGGCCACTCGTCGGTCCAATCGCGTCCTGACGGTTCTGGTCGTCATCACCATCCTCCTGGTCGCGTATTGGGCGGTCAACGGTGGACTCGACGAGATCGGGATCACGTCCGGCGAGCCGGTGGTCGTCACCGAATAATCCCCCGGCGCGGCCGACACGTGCGGTCATACGCTCGTCTTGGTGAGCATCGAAATCGAGTCTGTCGATCTCGCGGCCGCGTCCGAAGAGACACTGCGAGCTCTGGCCGCTCTCTACGACGTGCTAGACGCCGAAGACCTTCCCGACGACCCTCCGGAGCCGATCGAGCACAGAATGCTCGACCTGCGACGCACCTTCGCCCGCTTCCCGACCCATCGTTGGGCCCTCACCGACAATGGCCAGGTCGTGGCGGCGGCCGTCACCCACTATGACGTCGAGGAGAACCTCGAGAACGGGTTCGGGCGGATAGCCGTCCACCCGTCCTACCGGGGGAGGGGCCACGCACGGCGTCTGGCGGCTCCGATACTCGACCACCTGTCAGCCGCAGGCAGGACTCGGGTCGAGACATGGATCACGAATGGTCATCCGGCAGAGACGCTCGCAGAGAATTTGGGGCTGAAGCGCGCCCTGAGTGAGCGCCGCAGTCGGCTGCTCATCGCAGACCTGGACGTGGCAATGATGAGCGAATGGGTCGATCGGGCATCCCAGCGCGCCGGCGACTACGAGTTGCAGGCGATGACATCGCCGTTCCCCGAGGAGCACCTCGAGCAGTTCTGCGAGATGATGACGGTCATGAACACGGCGCCGCTCGAGGACTACGTGATGGACGACGAGCACATCACCGCGGGCGATTGGCGGGACATCGAGTCAGAGGTGATGGCCTCGAGATGCCAGATCAACAATCTCACCGCCGTTCACAGGCCGAGTGGGGCCTTCGTCGGCTACACGCAGGTGAAGACGCAGGATCTCCAGCCTGATCTGGCCTGGCAGTGGGACACCGGTGTCCATCCCGACCACAGGAACAAAGGTCTGGGCCGGTGGCTCAAGGCCGACATGATCCTTCGAATCATCGGCGACTACCCGGACGTGTGTCGGATCGACACCGAGAATGCGGCCTCGAACCAGCCGATGTTGAACATCAACCTGGCGATGGGGTTCAAGCCAATACACGACACATTCATCTGGCAGGGGGAGCTGACGACCGTTCGCGAACGTCTCGGTGTCTAGATGCCACTACCCCTAGCGGGCGTAGACACCGGTTAACTCGACGTCGTCGACGAGGAGATCTGTCATCGCCGTGCGCACCGCCTCGGAGTCCACACCAGGTGGCAGGTCGAGGAATCCGCCTAGGGCGTAGACCCGGAAGTGATAGGTGTGCTGTTCGCCCTGAGGGGGGCAGGGGCCCATGTACCCCTCGAGTTTCCAACTGTTGACGCCTGCCAACCCCAAGTCTGCCGCTCCGCTTGCGATGTCTCGGGAGCCGGCTTCGGAAGGAATGTCGTATTCCACCCAGTGATCCCAGGTCCCGAGCGGGGCGTCGGGGTCGTCGGCGATGATCACCAGGGACTGCGTCTCCTCGGGGATGCCGACGATGTTCAACTCCGGTGAGATGTCGGCGCCATCGCAGGTGAACTGGGTGGGGATCTCGGCGCCGTCCACGAAAGCAGGGGAGGTGACGCCAAACGGTGGCGGCACCGTCGTGGAGGTCGAGGTAGAGGGTTCAGCCATGGTGGTTGTGGTCGTATCGAGTGTGGTCGTAGTCGGGTCGCCTGCGGACGAGCACGAGACGGTCGACAACGCCACGGCGATGATGAGGAGCCGTCGCATGACATCAAGCTAGGCACCGTGTCGAGATAGTGATATCTCGAACGTCATAGAAGTGAGCCGGGCAAAGGCCCGACCGGACAAAGGAGTGAGAATGTCTGCAAACCCAATAGTCCATTGGGAGCTGATGGGACCGGACGCTGACGCGCAGAAGCAGTTCTACTCTGCCATCTTCGACTGGCAGTTCACGTCGCCCGAGGGTTTCGACGGCTACTTCATGACCGAGGGCGAGGATATGGCCGTGAACGGGGCAGTGGGACAGGGGAGTGAGGAGATGCCCACATACCAGTGCATCTACGTCCAGTGTGAGGACATCAACGCCAAGCTGGCGGAAGTGCAGGCCAACGGTGGTTCGACGGCCATGCCACGAACCGAGATCCCTGACGTCGTGACCTTCGCCATGTTCAAGGACCCGGCCGGCAACCTCGTCGGTCTCGTCGAGGGCGGCGACTGAACCCAGGTGACGACTCCGCTCTGTGCGGTTCTCCCCACCTTCGAGGCACCGGGGGTCCGCACAGGGCGACCGGGGGCGATAGCGTCAGCCCATGATCCGGACCGAGCCCGGCGGCGATCGAGTAGATCCACTGGAGACACAGCTGAGTCTGCGGCGCGGCCACGCCGACAGGCCCTGGGTGATGGCCAACTTCATCAGCACGATCGACGGGGCAGCGGTAGTCGATGGCGGCTCGACGGCCATCAACGACGCGGATGACAAGGCGATGTTCGCGGCGATTCGCGCCGTCCCCGACTTCATCGTCGTTGGCGCCGGGACTGTCAGGGCCGAGGACTATCGACCGGTCACCCTCAACGAGACGCGTCGCGCAGCCAGGACCGAGCTTGGGCTGGAACCGACCCCTCATCTCGTCGTGGTGTCGGCCACACTGAGCCTCGACCCGGGTGCGCCTGTGTTCTCGGATCCGAAGCATCGGGTCACGGTGTTGACCGGCACGGACGCCCCGGATGACAAGTTCGGCGAGCTCTCCCAGGTAGCCGACGTGGTTCGGCTTCGGGACACCGGGGCGCGGGACATCGTCCACTACATGCGGATGGCGAAGGTGGTCTTGTGCGAAGGCGGTCCGTCGTTGTTGGGACAGTTCATCGCGGCCGATCTGGTCGATGAGATGGCCCTGACGATCGCGCCCGTCCTGGTGGGTGGCGAGGCGTCCCGGGTCGCTGTGGGTGCGGAGACCGGGGCGCGTCCCGATATGGACCTCGACCGGGTGCTCTATGGGGATCGGATGCTGTTCCTGCGCTACGTGCGCTCGTTCGAGACGTCGTAGGGACGGTATTTCGTCCCCACAGCATTAGGAAAGCTAAACGAGGCCTTTGAGGTCGATCTCGCAGGAGGGATGACGGAGTTTGGCGAGACCACGCGCCTCGATCTGACGGACGCGCTCCCTCGTCGCGTTGACCACCTTGCCGACGTCGGACAAGGTCCAGGGCTCATCCCCATCGAGCCCAAAGCGGAGCCAAAGCACCTGCTGCTCCTCGTGGTCGAGGTATCTGAGCGCTTTGATCAGACGATCGCGTCGCCACGCCGAGGCAGCACGAGCCTCGGGGTCGATGGCGTCGTGGTCTTCGACGAAATCCTGAAGGGAGGCGTCACCGTCCTCGCCAACCGGGCGGTTGAGGGACACGGTCTCAGCGGGGGCCTCGAGGGCGGCGAGCACCCTGTCCTGATCGAGCCCGGACGCCTCCGAGATCTCCTCGAGGGTCGGCGCCCGGTGGTACTGGTCGTGGAGGCTCTGTCTGGTGTCGTGGACGGTGCGGACCACGTCGACCATGTGCACCGGCAGCCGGATGGTGCGCCCGTTGTTGCCCAGACCACGTGTGATCGCTTGTCGTATCCACCAGGTCGCGTACGTGGAGAACTTGAATCCCTTGCGCCAATCGAACTTCTCGACGGCGCGGATCAGCCCGAGGTTGCCTTCCTGAATGAGATCGAGGAGGTCGAGCCCGCGTCCGGTGTAACGCTTGGCGATCGAGATGACCAAACGAAGGTTCGACCGGATGAAGCTCATCTTCGCCTCTTCACCCGCGGCGATGGCTCGCATCAGCCGGGCGCGTTCGGAAGGTTTGAAATCTCCCGACTCGACCACCGCCTGCGCCTTCTTGCCCTGTTCCATGGCGCGGGCGAGATGTACTTCGTCTTCCGCGGTGAGCAGTTCGTGCTCGGAGACCTCATCGAGATAGAGGCCCACCGTGTCCGACGGGCTCGCGGCCCGGTCGATTCTCTGATTTCTGGCCTTTATGGCCTTCACCAACTCGGCCTCCAATCGGCCCCCTGTGGAAAACCTACCGAGCCTGGGGGAATCTGGCAACCCGGAGGCCCAATACGCGTTTTCCCTCGGTAATCTGGGGCAAACCGTGACCCGACGAACCGTGTTTCGACTGCTGGTCGCGGTCACCCTGGCATGGCTGGCGTGGGCGGGATGGTCGCTGGTGGGCCGGTCCGACCCGTATGAGCTACGTGTCCTCGACGACCTCGGGGCTCCTATCGCATCTGCGGTGATAGACGTGGATGGCTCCCAGGTGGCCACGACCGGTTCCGATGGCCGCGCCGATATGGTGTGGACACGTTCTACGACCGTGCTCGGCGTGAGCGCACCGGGTCACATCCCACGGATGCTCACACTGACCGATCGCCCGGACGAGCAGTTCGATGTCGTGCTGAACGCGCGGGTGCTCCGTGGTCGCGTTGTGGACGACGCCGAGGGCGATGGCATCGAACACGCACGTATCAGCGCAGGGTCTGCGGAAGCGCTGTCCGGCGAGGAGGGCTACTACGAGATACGCGGGGCCGAGGAGGGCACCGTGGTCGTCGAGCGCCCGGCTTGGCTGCCGGCCGAGTTCGAGTGGGATGGTGGGACCGGCGAGTCGGTCGTCGAGATGACACCGTTCACGGCCCGTGCCGTGCATATCCACGGCGAGAGCGTGCGCGACGACATCGACGGGTTCATCGACATGGCGATGGAGACCGAGCTCAACGCCTTGATGATCGATCTCAAAGACGAGTCGGGCTTCGTTTGGTACGACACCGAGGTTCCGATAGCGAACGAGGTCGGCGCCGCAAAGAAGGCATACGAGCTGAGTGACACGGTCGCCCGAGCGCACGATCTGGGTCTCTACGTGATCGGCCGGCTCGTCCTCTTCAACGATCCCATCGCGGCGGTTGGCAAGCCTGAGCTCGCCGTATGGGACTCCGAGAACAACGTCCCATACGAGGCCAATGGTCAGTACTTCCTCGACCCGACCGACCCCGATTCACGTCAGTACGGTCTCGATCTCGCCGCGGAGGCATGTGCGGCCGGTCTCGACGAGATCCAGTTCGACTACGTCCGATTCCCCGACAATCGGCGGGAGTCGGCGGTCTTCGACGGTGGGGTCAGCCCCGAGATTCGTTTGTCCACCATCAGCTCCTTCCTCTCCGAGGCGGTCGCCCTCCTGAGGCCGATGGAGTGTGCGGTGGCCGCCGACATCTTCGGATACCTGACGGCGGCAACCGACGACGGCGGGATCGGGCAACGGTGGGAGGAGATAGCCGGGATCGTCGACGTCGTGTCTCCGATGCTTTATCCCTCCCACTACGACAACGACTGGTACGGGTTCACCAACCCCAACGATCACCCGGCGGAGATGGTCGACCTGGCGCTCCAGGATGGGTTCGAGCGACTGACCCACCAGGTCGTGGTGCGACCTTGGCTCCAGGACTTCGGCTACGACGCATCACAGGTCCGGGCTCAGATCAGCTCTGCAGAGTCTCACGGCGTGGGGTGGATGCTCTGGAACGCCAAGTCGAACGTGACAGTCGATGCGTTGCGTCCGGCCGAGTAATTCGTACTATCGCCGTAGGTGAAATACGATCAGCAGACCGCGACCGGAGCCGCTGTTTGACCGCGTTCGACACCGAATACCTGAAACAAATCATGGGATCCGCTCCCGCGTGGCGAGCCTCTCAGATGGAAGCCGCCTATGAGGTCTTCACGACTCTCGAGGAGCCCACGGGTGCGGAGGAGGATTGGCGCTACGTCGACTTCCAGTTGCCGTTCTCGTCTCTGTCACCGGTGCCCGAGCCGGGCCCGGCACTGCCCCCCGGCCCCTTCATCGATTCGCTCGGATCGACCTCGGGTCTGGTCCGGATCGTGGATGGTCATGTCGTCGAGGCGCACTCGGAGGATGTGGTCGTCGCTCGTTTCGAGGATGTCGGCGAGCAGCCGAGCGTCGTTCCGGTCGATCACAACAAGCTGGCTGCGGCCCACACGTCATTCGCACACGACGGGGTGTTCGTCGACGTGCCGGCCGGCAATGTGATCTCCGCTCCGCTCGTCATCGACATCCAGGGTGTCACAACCGACGCTGCGACATTCCCCCATGTCTCGGTCCGGGTAGGCGAGAGCGCCGAAGCCCGAGTCCTCGTCGTCTACCGCAGCGCAA
>JASFVB010000159.1:0-6496 GCA_050050035.1 Acidimicrobiia bacterium
GACGACCTCGGACAGACCCACCCTGATCGCCTCCACCCGAAGACGAGCGAGATCGATGAGTGAGTCGGCCTCGGCCGGGAGATCCCCGAAACGGTCCGACCACTCGGCGACGACGTCATCGACGTCCCCGTGTGTGACCGCGCCGGCGAGCCGTCGATATGCCTCGAGCCTCAACTCCTGGTCGGCGATGTAGGTGTCGGGGATGTGGGCATCGACCGGAAGGTCGATCCGCACTTCGGGCGGGCCCGACTCTGGTGCAGGTCTTCCCTCCATCTCCAAGACCGCCTCGGCGACGAGCTCGGAGTAGAGGTCGAAGCCGACGGCGGCGACGTGACCCGACTGGATCTCCCCCAGGATCGATCCAGCGCCTCGAATCTCGAGGTCGCGCAATGCGAGCTGAAATGCCGAGCCGAGGTCGGTGGCCTCACCGATCGCGTTCAGCCTGCGGTGGGCATCCTCCGTCAGAATGCGATCCGTCGGGTGAAACAAGTAGGCGTAGGCGCGCTGGCTGGAACGTCCCACCCGGCCACGCAGCTGGTAGAGCTGTGCCAGGCCCAGGAGGTCGGCTCGCTCAACGATGAGCGTGTTGACCTTGGGTAGATCGAGCCCCGACTCGATGATCGTCGTGGCCACGAGCACGTCGTAGCTGTGATTCCAGAAGTCGATCATCACCTGTTCGAGCTGGCCTTCAGACATCTGGCCATGGGCGACCACGTACCTCGCGTCGGGAACCAGCTCACGCAGACGGGCGACCGCCCTGTCGATCGATTGGACCCGGTTGTGAACGTAGAAGACCTGCCCCTCCCTGAGAATCTCCCGACGGATTGCCGCGGAGACCGCTTGGTCGTCGAACGGCCCGACGTAGGTGAGAATCGGGTGGCGATCCTCGGGTGGAGTGCGTATGTGCGAGACGTCGCGAATGCCGGTCAGCGCCATCTCCAGTGTCCGCGGAATCGGAGTGGCGGTCAGTGTGAGCACGTCGACGCCGACCCTGAGACGCTTGATGGCGTCCTTGGCGGCCACCCCGAATCGCTGCTCCTCGTCGATCACGAGCAACCCGAGGCTCTTGAATGCCACGTCCTCGGAGAGAAGTCGGTGAGTCCCCACGACGACGTCCACCTCTCCTGTCGCCAACCCGGCAACGACCCGTGACGCCTGCTTCTCGGTGAGGAAACGCGACAGCACCTCAACACGCACGGGATAGGGGTCGAGACGATCGGCAAATGTCTGGTGATGCTGCTGAGCGAGGAGGGTCGTGGGACAGAGGACGGCTGCCTGACGACCGCTTTGCACCGCCTTGAACACCGCTCGAATCGCCACTTCTGTCTTGCCGAACCCGACGTCGCCGAAGATGAGCCGGTCCATGGGGCGGGCGGCTTCCATGTCTGCTTTGACCTCGCCGATCGCCCGGAGTTGATCGTGGGTCTCCTCGAACGGGAACGCGCCCTCGAGCTCGGTCTGCCATGGGGTGTCCGGGTCGTAGGCATGGCCCTCGGCGACCGCACGTCGGCGATGAAGCTCGACGACCTGAGCCGCAACGGCCGCCACCTCCTTGCGGACTCGCGCTTTCTGATCGGACCAATCCTTGCCACCCATGCGGGACACCCGCGGCGTCTCACCGCCTGTGTAGGGCTTGACCGCTGCGAGCTGATCGACGGGAACATAGAGACGGTCCGAGCCGGCGTAGGAGATGACGATGTAGTCACGCTCCACTCCGACCATCGTCCGTGAGACGAGGCCCTCGAAGCGCCCAATCCCGTGTTGGAAGTGGACCACGTAGTCCCCCTCGGTCAGGTCGCGGTACTGCTGGGCGGAACGTGAGCGGATCCGGGCAGATCTTCGGTGTGCGCGTCGCCTGCCGGCCACCTCCTGTTCCCCGACGACGGCAACACCCATGTCGGAGATCACGAAGCCGTTGTGAACACCCTGCGCAATGATCGCCGGTCTCGGGTCGTTCAGAGTCGAAACCCGATCGAGGGAGAGACCCTCCTCGGCCAGCAGCCGGGCCACACGGTCTGCCGCGGACTCACCATCCATGGCGACGACGGCGGCACACCCCCGGTCCACGAGCTGACGCAGCCCGACAGCGACAGACGCGGGGTCTCCAGCGGTGACGTCGAGCGACGTGACCCTGAGCACCGGATCGGCCGGGGAGGACGGCACGGCGGGCATCCCAAGGTGCTCCCGGCCGTCCATTACTGCTTCGAGATCCAGGAAGAGAAGCGGATGATCACCAGCCTCGGGTGCCGTCTCACCCCACGTGGGCGCAAGTGCGGAAGCGAGCTCGGACTCCTCCTTGACCAGCTCACGGCACCTGTCCACCGATCTAGCCGGATCGATGACAACCAGACTCCCCGACGGCGTGACCTCGTCGATCAGGCATCGACCGGGCGCAAGCCAGGGGAGCCAGGACTCGGTACCGGCGAAGAGCTGGCCCTGGGCCACACGGTCCCAGGTCGATGCGGCCCATGGCTCCGAGCGAACCAGCTCCTCCGCCTTCTCTCTGATCGGCGCGTCGGGTCTGACCTCTCGCGCCGGACAAGCCACCACTCGCTCCAGGGCGTGGGACGACCGCTGGCTGGCCACCGAGAAGGCACGCATGTCTTCTACTTCGTCACCCCAGAAGTCGATCCGTGCCGGTTGGTCGGACTGGGCAGGGAACAGGTCGACGATGCCGCCCCGAATGGCAAACTCACCGCGCGCTTCGACCCGGTCGGTGCGCACATACCCCATCTCGGCCAGAGTGCCAGCGAGCCGGTCGAAGGAGATCTCGGCCCCGCGCTCGACCACCAGCGGTTCGACCGACGAAGTGCTCAGACGCTGAACCGCGGAACGGACTGATGCGACAACGAGCACGGGATCGTCGGCGGTGAGGCGATGTCGGGCGAGACACCGCTGCGCCATCGTCTGGGTGTTGGGCGAGACGTGTTCGAATGGAAGTGTCTCCCAGGCCGGGCAGAGAAGAACCTCGTCGACGAACAATGAGAGGTCGTCGGCCAGCTCCACGGCGTCGTTCTCTCCCGGGACCACCACGAGCATGGTCTCACCGACGCTCTCGAACAGCCCGGCGAGGGCGAAGGCCCGGCCACCTGGCGCAACGGCCCACACGGCATCCAGCTCGGGAAGGCCGGCGGTGCGCCACGCAGAGAGCAACGGGTGGAGAGGCGCGGTCATCGAGCCCAGGATCGTAACTTCGGCCGACTACAGCAGACCCTGGCCCCGGAACCAGGTGACTGTGCGCTCGAGTGTCTCTTCGATCGGGGTGTAACGGAGACCCAGGTCATGCATGGCCTTCGCCCCGTCGTACGCCAGGCCCCCGAGCAGGACCCGCGCCGACTCTGCGCAGAGCGGCGTCTGTCGACCGAGAGCTCTGAAGACGATCTCCACGAAGGGGGCGACAGCCCTCACCACGGACGCACGCACGAACCTCGGCCGGCGGCCACCGGTCAACCGGGCCACGCGGGAGATCAAGTCCCGGAGCGTGAGCGTCGCCCCGCTGAGGAGGTATCGCTGCCCCGGCACGCCATTGTCTGCCGCCAGAAGATGGCCTCGGGCGCAGTCGTCGATGTCGACGATGGACACCGTGGAGTCGACGGCAAGCGGCACCCCACGGGCGGCCAGCAGCAGCAGCTCCCCGGTCCCGGTCGCCCTCCCCGGCCCCTGCACCGACGCCGGGTTGACCGAGACGACATCGAGGCCCCAGTCGTGTGTCAAGGCGATCCGCTCCGCCTCCCACTTGGACCGCTCGTATTCGGAGAGGAACGAGCCCCGGTGGGTGGCAGTCTCGTCTGCCACGAAACCCCTCTCCTGGCCGACGGTCACCACGGACGACGTGTGCACGACCCTCTCCACGTCGGACCGGGAGCAGGCATCGAGGACGGTCCGGGTCCCGTCGACGTTCACCCTCCACATGCGTCCCGGGTCCCTCGAGCAGAGCTCGTTGACACCGGCGACGTGAAAGACGGTCTCGCACCCTCTCACCAGGGGCTCGAGTGACGACTCGTCGAGGACGTCGCCACGCACCGGTGTCGCACCGAGCCCCACCAAACGGCCCGCCGCGGTGTCGGATCTGGCGAGCGCCCTGACCTCGTTCCCGGCGGCGACGAGGTGACGAACGATGGCTGAGCCCACCACGCCACTCCCACCGGTGACCGCGACGCTCATCTCGCTACGTCAGTTGGCTCCGTCCTCACCACGGACCAGAAGGCTGATATGTACCCCCAGGCGGATCCGATCGTCGCCACAACGGCGATGAGCATGAGGTACTGGTCGAAATACCACGGCCCCCACTTGTCGGCGAAGCGAAGAAAGGCCCAGAAGATGGCGGCGTACTGCGTGAAGGCCTTGATCTTGCCCCAGGTGGAGGGTGCGATGAGACCTCCACGTTGTGCCACCACGCCGCGGAGGGCCATGACGGCGAACTCACGGAAGATGATGATGGCCGCCGGCCAGATCGAGACCCGATCTACCGACACGAGAGCGAGCAGCGTGCCGGTGACCATGATCTTGTCGGCGGTTGTGTCGAGAAATGCACCCAGAACCGTGCCCCCGGTGGTCCGTCTCGCCCAGTAACCGTCGAGGAAGTCGGTGAACGACGCCACGACGAACAGGATCGCCGCAATCACGAAGTGACCATCGATCTGGTCTGCCCGCGTGAATGCCATGATCGGGATCACCATCACGACTCGGAAGAGCGCGAGAGCGTTCGGGACGTTTATCGACATGCCTGGACTCCGTCACCGATCATATGCGCGGGTGGTCGCTGAGGTGGGTCCGGCCGAGGGAAGCTTGACCGACTCAGACCCAGGCGTAGGAGCGCTCGATGGCTTGACTCCACCTGGAGAGCAGTCGGTCCCTCTGCTCAGCCGACATGGACGGCGACCATCGAGCATCCTCTGACCACATCGACCTGATCTCGTCCAAGCCCGACCACACGCCGGCGGCCAGCCCGGCTCCATATGCAGCACCGAGGGCAGTCGTCTCGGCGACGACGGGGCGGACGACGTCCACGCCGAGCACATCCGCCTGGAACTGCATGAGCATTTCGTTGGCCGTCATGCCGCCGTCCACCCTCAGCTCGGTGAGCGAAACGCCGGAGTCGGAGGTCATTGCACCGAGGACGTCTGCCGACTGGTACGCGGTCGCCTCGAGTGCTGCCCGGGCGACGTGCCCCTTGTTGGCGAATCTGGTCAAACCCACGATCACGCCCCTTGCGTCGGAGCGCCAATGGGGAGCGAACAAGCCGGAGAAGGCCGGGACGAAGTAGACATCACCGTTGTCGTCGACACTCGACGCGAGCTCCTCCACCTGGGTGGCGTCGGTGATGATCCCCAGGTTGTCTCGGAGCCATTGGATGAGGGAGCCGGTCACCGCTATCGAGCCCTCCAGGGCGTACACGGTGGGTTGTCCGGCGACACGATATCCCACCGTGCTCAACAGCCCGGCCTCGGACGACACAGGGTCGGTACCCGTGTTCATCAGCATGAAGTTGCCCGTGCCGTAGGTGTTCTTCGCCTCACCAGGGGAGAAACAGGCCTGTCCGAACAGAGCCGCCTGCTGATCTCCGAGGATCGCCGCCAACGGAACACCTTCCAAGGGGCCGGAGCAGACTCCGATCTCACCAATCGAGTCGACGATCTCGGGGAGCATGGCCGTGGGCACACCGACCTCAGTGCAGAGATCCGAGTCCCATGCCGTCGTCACCAGGTCCATGAGAAGCGTCCGCGAGGCGTTGGTGACGTCGGTCACGTGACGGCCGGTGAGGTTCCATGTGAGCCAGGTGTCGACTGTGCCGAAGGCAAGCTCGCCCCGTCGTGCACGATCGGTCAAGTCGTGGTGGTCGAGCAGCCAGCGTGCCTTCGGGCCGGCGAAGTATGTGGCGAGAGGCAGGCCGGTCTTGGCACGGTATCTCCCCATCCCCTCGTCGCCGGCCAGCTCGTCACACAAGTCGGCGGTTCGCGTGTCCTGCCAGACGATGGCATTGGCGACGGGATCCCCGGTGGACCGATCCCATATGAGAGTGGTCTCTCTTTGATTCGTGATCCCCACGGCTGCGAGGTCGGACCCGCTGAGCCCGGCTTCGGCCAGTGCTGACTCGATCACTTCGAGCGTGTTCGCCCAGATCTCGGACGGATCGTGCTCGACCCAGCCCGGGCGAGGGAAGATCTGATCATGCTCGCGCTGGCTCATACCCATGACCCGGCCCTCGGCATCGAAGATCATGAACCTCGTGGAGCTCGTGCCCTGGTCGATTGCGCCGATGATCTCAGACATCGTCTGCTCCTCTTCGCTGAGCCGCCATCTCCTGGGCCTTGTCCCGATCGTCCAGCCAGCGCTCGACGACATCGGCTGCATCACGCACCATGACGTCGGCTTCGGGTCTTTCCTTCTTGGAGAACCGCCGCAGGACGTAGTCGGCGGGATCCTGTGAGCCCGGGGGGCGCCCCACGCCCACCTTGAGCCGGGAGAACTCTCGTGCGCCCAGAGCGGTCTCCAC
>JASFVB010000160.1:0-6365 GCA_050050035.1 Acidimicrobiia bacterium
CAACTCCCTCGGGGAAGAAGTTGGCGATGAACGACGCCTGCCGGTGCAACATGCAGCTTGGCGGGTCGTTGAACATCGGGTCCGGCGCATCACGGAAGTCGATGGCCGCTACGCCGTCGGCTCCACCCAGGACAAACCCCTCGGCGAACATGATCTCACCGAAGATGTCGAATGCGTTGACGACCGCGGGGTCGTTGAACGGTATCTCGTGACTGGTCCACTGGTTGTAGACATCTGCGCCCGCGGTGCGGACCATGATGTCTTCGATCCAGTCGGTGCCAGGCCAGCCGGTGGCCGCCTCGCTACCCAGACCGATGCACCACGGTGTGGTCCCGTCGTCGAGAATCTGCTGGGACAGCGCCACGAGCTCGTCCCACGTGGTGGGGATCTCGTAGCCGCCTGCCTCGAAGGCCGGCTTGTTGTACCAGATGATGCTCTTGTAGTTGGTGTTGGTCGGGATCGCGTAATGCGAGCCACCACATTCACCAAGACCTATCAGATAGGCACCGTGTGCCGCCTCGAGCGCGGCAATGTCGAAGCCCATGTCCTCGAGGGAGACGATGTCGCCGGCATCAGCGAACTCACAGATGGAGCCCGGCTGTGGGGTGATGGCGATGTCGGGCGGCGCACCGCCGTCTACCGCTATCCGCAGATCCTGCTCGAACGAGTCACTTCCCAGGTAGGTCACCGTCGCATCTTCGGCCTCGCCGTAGATGTCAAAGGTCGCCTGCTGGGAATCACCCTCTTCGGCGGTAGGGGCTCCCCACACCGAGACCTCGGTGCCGGAGACGTCCACGTCTGTGTAGCTGTCTCCTGCCTCTCCAGCGGTCGTGGTCGTCTCATCGCCTCCGTCGCCGCCGCAAGCGGCAACCACCAGCGCCAAACAGGCGAACAAGGCGATGAGCCATCGTGATCTTTTCATACGTGTTATGCCTCCAGTAGCGGAATGTTCACCAATGCCCAGTAGGCACTGCCGGTCGACTCTACACACGGCATCGCCACGCCTGCGAGTGATGACCGGCCCTAGAAGACGTGACTCTCGGCCCTAGACCAGATCCCGGCGACAAGCGAGGGGTGGGCCAAACCG
This sequence comes from Acidimicrobiia bacterium, assembly GCA_050050035.1. GTDB lineage: Bacteria > Actinomycetota > Acidimicrobiia > Spongiisociales > ZC4RG35 > JANQRA01. The sequence continues at coordinate 1,088 of JASFVB010000160.1, forward strand.
GCGCCTCGTGTACGCGAATCGCGTATCGACCCGATACGACAGAGTCGATCCCCGACCGGACGTGGGAGAATTCGCTATCTTCAGGGTTGGCATCGACAAAGGAAGGCACGTTGGCTGAAATCCAGATGGAAGACCTGGGCAAGATCTATCCCGACGGCACCCGCGCTGTGGGAGACGTCGACCTGACCATCCACGATGGTGAGTTCTTGGTTCTCGTCGGGCCGTCCGGTTGCGGCAAGTCGACGGTTCTCCGCATGATCGCCGGGCTGGAGGAGATCTCGGAAGGGACGATGACGATCGCAGACCGCGTCGTCAACGATGTCGCCGCCAAAGACCGCGACATCGCCATGGTGTTCCAGAACTACGCCCTGTACCCCCATATGACCGTGTTCGACAACATGGCTTTCGGCCTCAAGCTGCGCAAGTTCTCCAAGGACGAGATCAATCGCCGTGTCGGTGACGCGGCCGAGATCCTGGAGATCACCGACTTTCTCGACCGCAAGCCCAAGGCTCTGTCCGGTGGACAGCGCCAGCGCGTCGCCATGGGGCGAGCCATCGTCCGCGAGCCCGCGGCCTTCCTGATGGACGAGCCTCTGTCCAACCTCGACGCCAAGCTGCGGGTTCAGATGCGAGCGGAGCTGGAGCGTCTCCACGCCCGTCTCGGCACCACCACCGTCTATGTGACTCACGACCAGGTCGAGGCCATGACCCTCGGCGATCGCGTAGCCGTGCTCCGCCCGGTCTCTGTGTCCCGTCCGTACAACCTCCAGCAGGTGGGCCCGCCAACCGAGTTGTTCGATCAGCCGAACAACCTGTTCGTCGCCGGATTCATCGGGAGCCCGGCGATGAACCTCACATACGGTCATCTTGAGTCGTCGAATGGAGATGTCTTCGCGGTCCTGCCGAACAACCGGATCAAGCTGGCCAAGAAGGCCCTGGACAACCATCCGGGTCTCGAGAACCACATGGACAAGGAGCTGGTGATCGGGCTGCGACCCAGCGATCTCGAGGCTGCGGCCGTCGTCGGCCCCGATCCCGATCGCACCCTCCAGGCCGAAGTCGAGGTGACGGAGATGCTCGGCGCCGACACCTACATCCACTTCACCATGCCCCGTGCCCCGGTCATCACTCCTGACATCGAGGAGTTGCTGGCCGACACCGGCCGCGATCCGTCGAGTCTCGGCGACGTGACCAACTTCATCGCGCGGGTGAGTCCGGATGTCCGCGTGAAACATGGCGACACGGTCGAGCTCGTCGTCGACTCCGGCAAGGCGCACTTCTTCGACCCGGAGACCGGGTTGCGAATCGGGGCCAAGCAGCCCTCCGGCGCCGCCGTTTGAACCCAGCCTTCGCCTGGGGTGTAGCGACCTCGGCGTATCAGATCGAAGGGGCCCGCGGCGAAGACGGCAAGGGCGACTCCATCTGGGATCGCTTCAGCGATCTCGGACGGTTGGCCGATCCCGGCGACGTCACGTGTGACCACTACCACCGTCTCGACGAGGACCTGGATCTACTCGCCCGGTTGGGGGTCAACTCCTACAGATTCTCGGTCGCCTGGACCCGTGTGATCCCGGACGGGGACGGGGCGGTCAACCAAGCCGGTCTCGATTTCTACCGACGTTTGGTGTCCGGGTTGGTGGAGAGGGGGATTGAGCCGTGTCTGACCCTGTATCACTGGGATCTTCCCCAAGCCCTGCAGGAAAAGGGTGGGTGGGAATCCCGCTCGACCATCGACGCGTTCGCACGCTACGCCTCGATCACGGCCGAGAATCTCGGCGACGACGTCGGCCGCTGGATCACGCACAACGAACCTTGGGTGTCGTCCTTCCTCGGTCATCTCGAAGGGATCTTCGCACCCGGTTTGAGAGGCTGGGACCATGCACTGACTGCCGGGCATCACATGCTGGTGTCACACGGAAGGGCCACGACGGCCATCCGGGCGGCTCTCCCCGACGCCCAGGTGGGAATAGCGCTGGACTGTCGTCCCTCGTATCCGAGCGACGACTCGGCTGCTGATGCGAACCGCCGATTCGACGGTTTCAGAAACAGATGGTTCTTCGACCCGGTGTTCGGGCTCGGGTACCCCGAGGACATGGTTGCCATCTACTCGTCTTTGGGGCGGCTGGACGCCGGGATGGTCAAACAGGGAGACATGGAGGAGATTGCCGTACCGACCGACTTCATCGGCCTCAACTACTACACGACTCTGCCGATCGACTCGGCCGGGATCGAACGGGAAGCGAGTGAGGGCCCGGTGGGCCCGAATCCACCACCGGGGTTCACCGAGATGGGTTGGAGAGTCGATCCGGGGGGTCTCACGAGATTCCTGGAGAGGATCGCCAAGGAGTACTCGCCTGCCTCGATCCTCATCACCGAGAATGGAGCGTCCTATTCGGATGGTCCCGACGATCAGGGCCGCATTCCCGACCGGCGTCGAATCGACTACATCGCATCACACATCGAGGCAGCACTCGCTGCCGACGCACCCGTCGACGGTTACTACGTCTGGAGCTTCATGGACAACCTGGAATGGCTCGAGGGGTTCTCACAGAGGTTTGGGCTCGTCTGGGTCGATCACGCAACCGGGACGCGAATCCCGAAAGACAGCTACTACTGGTATCGAGACAGGATCGCCTCGGCGACGTCCGGCTGATCGAACGAGATCAGCCCGGGCCTTCCTCCGCCCACGTCACCGTCTCGGGATCGGCCATCTCCACACCCTTGTAGACGGGAGCGCGGAGATGGTCGTCGTGAGTCCACTCCTTGTACTCGATGTTGATCACTATCGCCGGCTCCACCCACACCGGCCGTCCCCCCGTCACACCAACCTCATTGGTGAACGGGCTGCTCTCCCTCTCGATCTGTGTGAGCGCATCGTGGAATGCCACCAGGGACGCTTCATCGAAGCCGGAGCCGACCGCACCTATCCACCGCAAGCCGTCCGGCTCGTACAAACCGACCAGAACCGACCCGAACGTCGAGGAGCGGCCACCCTCACCCGGCACGTACCCGCCGACGACGGCCCGTAGCTTGCGCCGCACCGAGATCTTCAGCCAATCCTCCGATCGCCTCCCCGGCTGGTATCGAGAACCGAGACGCTTGGCGACGATGCCCTCCATGCCCTGCTGGCGCACCGCCTCGAACAACCCCGTGCCCTGTGTCGGGGTCGGTTCCGGGACGACGATCGGCGAAGGCAGTTCCAGCCGGGCCAGAAGATCTCTTCTGTCCTCGTAGGGCAGACCGGTCACATCCTCACCATGAAAGAGAACGTCGAAGACGACGAGGTTGACGCCGACAGTGGAGCCGGTGCCCGCGCCACCGAACCCTGTTCTCCTCTGGAGAAGGGAGAAAGACGGGCGACCATGTTCGTCGAATGCGACTATCTCGCCATCCACCACGACTCCGTCCGGCACCTCGATCGAGGCGATCTCCGGGAACGGGCCCAACAGGTCGAGCCCGCGTCGGGACCGAGCACGTATCTCGCCCACCTCGGCCCCAACGATGGCCCGGTAGCCGTCCCACTTGACTTCGAACCACCAGGCCTCGTCGTCGAAAGGCCGGTCACGCTTCGAGGCGAGCATCGGCTCGTAGTCGGGAAGCCTCACCCCGGGCGGATGGCCACTAGCTCAGTTCTTCCCGGACGAGCCGGTTGACGAGGGCACCGTCGAGGTCTTTGCCGTGTGACTTCATCAGATGCCCCGTGACCCTTCCGGCCGCCTTCTCGTCACCGGTCGCCCCGAGCGCGTCGATTGCGTCGAGAACCAGCCTTCTCGTCTCTTCCTCACCCAACTTCTTGGGCAGCCACCGGGAGAGATATTCCACCTCGAACGCGAGCTTCTCGGCCATGGCCTGTCCCCTCTCGCCCATCTCCTCGTATTCGCTGCGCGACTTGTCCATCCTCTTCACATAGGACGCGATGACCTTCTGGCAGAACGCATCGTCGACCTCGCCGGAGAAGTCGGGCTGGCTGCGGGCCGTGGCGATCTCCGTCTGAACCTGGCGGATCACGTCCCGACGCGGGCCGTCCTTGGCCTTCATGGCCGTCCTCAACTCGTCTGAAAGCTGCTCAGCGATGGTCATGGGTCCCTCCGAAGATCCGTGCGAAACGCCCCGGGTCGTCGGTAATGATGCCGGTCACGCCGAACTCCACCAACTCGATGGCGCGGGCTTCGTCGTTGACCGTCCAAGGGTAGGTCTCGAGTCCGTCTTCGATCTCGGCATCGATCAGCTCGTGGTTCGGGATCAAAGCAGCATGGCCGACCTCCCGACAGAGCTCGGCGGCGGAGTCGATGTCGAGGGGCGACTCGATGGCGAAGCCAGTTCGGACATCCGGATACGACCGACGGACGACGGCCAATGTCTCCGGGTTGAAGCTGGTGACGATGTCACCGGGACGGGCCCGCTCGGCAGTCTCGAGGCCGATGCGACCGTCCGGCTCGAACCCCGGGTCGGTGAGCCAATTCTTCACCTCCAATTGGATCGGGGTGTCGGGGAGGGCAGCCAACACCTCGTCGAGCAGGGCCGGGTGATTCCCTTCTCCGACGTCGATCTCAACGAGGGCCGACCACGGCGTCTCACATATCAGATGACCCTGGAGAACGGGATCGTGGGCTACGACAAGACGTCCGTCGGAGCATCGGCGAACATCGAGCTCGACCATGTCGGCGACTGCGGACGCGGCAATGAACCCGCTCAGCGTGTTCTCCGGGTGACGAGCTGGCCACCCACGGTGGCCGATGACCAAGAAATCGTCGGGCATGACCGAAACTATCCCAAGAAATCCGTTTACAAGCGTCGGATTCAACAGTAAATTCCGCCCCTGAAATCTCCCATGTACGTCTCGGTACTCACCGGTGACGGTACTCTTGTGAAAAGAATCACAAACTAAGGAACAAATGTCCCTCACAACCATCACTACCGACTGGCGCGACCTGGCCTCCTGCCGTGACTCGGAGCCGACCCTCTTCTTCCCCGTTGGCACGACCGGCCCCGCCGTCTCCCAAATCGAGGCGGCCGTGGCGATCTGTGACACCTGCGTGGTTCGTGACGAATGTCTGCAATACGCCCTCGAGACCAACCAGGAGTCGGGGGTGTGGGGCGGGTATGCCGAGGACGACCGGCGTCGTCTCCGCAAACGCTGGCTCGCCGAACGTCGTCGCCGCAGCGTTGTCTAGGCGCCTCGCCTAGGGCGAGGCGTCTCGCCTGCGGCAAGACGTAGGAGTCTCCTTGAAACTCCCCCTCCCGCAATCCTGAGACAGTCTTCTCCCACCTGCGGCAA
>JASFVB010000161.1:0-6362 GCA_050050035.1 Acidimicrobiia bacterium
CCTCCCACGACGACGATCGAGGCTCTGCGTCTCAAGAAACAGGCCGCCTACGGCAAGCTGAGGGCCGACGCCGCCTTCTGGGGAGGGTTGGTGCCCGGCTCGACGCCCGAGATGGACGGTCTGGCGAAGGCCGGCGTGTGCGGGTTCAAGGCGTTTCTCGTCGACTCAGGAGTGCCGGAGTTCCCGCCCGTGGACATCGCCGAGCTCGAAGCACTCGATCTCGACCTCCCCCTTCTGATCCACGCCGAGGACAAGGACCATGTCTCGAAGCCCGGCCCCGACTATGCCGACTACCTGGCTTCGAGGCCACCGGACGCAGAGTCTGCGGCCATAGACAGGCTCGCCGAGCTCGGCCGGCACGTCCACATCCTCCACGTCTCCTCGGCGGACGGTGTGGACGCACTGGCTCGCGCCAACGGGCTGACAGGCGAGACGTGTCCTCACTACCTGACATTCACCGACGCCGATGTCACCGGCACCAGCTTCAAGTGTGCACCACCCATCAGAGGCCCGGAGCACCGCGAAGCACTCTGGGACGGTCTCGTCTCGGGTGTGCTCTCGATGGTCGTCTCCGACCACAGCCCCTCCCCGCCCGAGTTGAAGCAAGGTGACTTCGCTTCCGCTTGGGGAGGCATCAGCTCCGTCCAGCTCAGGCTGACCGCGACATGGACGGGAGCGTCGGAGCGTGGGATCGGTCTCGACACCCTCGCCCGTTGGCTGGCACTCGCCCCCGCCGAGCTGGCGGGACTCGACGATCGCAAGGGATCGATCACAGTGGGAAAGGACTCCGACTTCGTGGTGTTCGATCCGGACGGTGAGACCGTTGTGCACGGCGCGGATCTGAGTCACCGTCATTCTTCGACGCCCTACGAGGGAAAGCGGTTGCGCGGTAGGGTCGTCGACACGGTGTTGGGGTCGCCTGCCAGGATGCTCCGGCGCAGATGATCGATCTTCTCTCCGAACGTGTTGGCGGTCGAGTCGTCGAGTGCAGTGACGAGTTCTTCGCGGCTGCGGCCAACTTGATCTCATTCGCCGACCCAATCGCGAACGACGACTACACGGACCGGGGCAAGTGGATGGACGGCTGGGAGACTCGGCGTCGTCGGGAACCGGGCCACGACTGGTGTGTCCTCGCCCTGGGGATTCCGGGTCTGGTCCGAAGTGTCACCGTGGACACGTCGCATTTCACCGGCAACTACCCGGAGCACTTCTCGTTGGATGCCTCGCCCGGACAGGGTGTGTGGGCGCAGATGATCCCAAAGACACCGCTGGACGGAGACAGCGTCGTCACTTTCGATGTGGACTTCCCGCATCGGGTCGCCGAACTGCGGCTTGCCATCTTCCCTGATGGTGGCGTTGCCAGGTTGCGCGTGCACGGCACTCCGATCCCCGATATGCAGTCGGTGTGCCCCGAAGGTGCGACCGATCTCGTCTCGGCGAAGGTCGGAGGCATTTGGCTCGAGGCGTCCGACTACCACTACTCGCCCCCGTCGAACCTCCTGCTGCCCACCGACTCCGCAGGCATGTGGGACGGCTGGGAGACCAGACGTAGGCGTGGGCCGGGGCACGACTGGGCCACGTTCCGCCTCGGAATCCCCGGCGAGGTCGACTCGATCGACGTCGACACGTCTCACTTCAAGGGGAACAGCCCCGGCTGGGTCTCCTTCGACGTCTCGGACGATGGTGAGAATTGGACAACCGTGGCAAGCCAAGTCGAGGTCGCTGCAGACACCGTCAATCGAATCGCTATCGGGCACGACTCGACTGTGCGCTACGTCCGGCTCTCACTGCACCCCGACGGTGGCGTCGCGCGGCTCCGTGTTATGGGGAGCCCGGCCCCCGGCGCTGCAGGCCAGGTGCGCATCGAATACCTCAACTCGCTGTTCGACGAGGCAGCCGAGGATTTCTTCAGGACGGCGTGTGCGTCTCGCTCCTGGGTTGATGGCATGTTGCGAAGCCGACCGTTCGAAGGTGTCGACGTCGTCTGGGAGCAAGCGGAGCAATTGTTCGCCGGCCTTTCCGAGACCGACTGGCTCGAGGCCTTCGCGGCCCATCCGCGTATCGGTGAGCGGGGGGATGAGACATCGGATCGCGAGCAGGTGGCGACGATGTCCGCGTCCCGCGAGACGATCCGCGACCTGCTCGAGGTCAACCGGGAATACGAGGAGAGGTTCGGGTTCACCTACATCGTCCACGCCACGGGCAAGTCCGCCGACGAGATGCTCCAGATCGCCAGGGATCGACTCGAGAATGACCGGGCCACCGAGATATCCAACGCCGCCGGGCAACAGAAGAGAATCACGGCGACGCGGCTAGGCCGTATGTTGTGTCAGAACGTCACATGACAACCCTCAGCACTCACGTCCTCGACACGTCTACCGGTGACCCCGCCATCGGTCTGGGCGTCCACCTCTCCCGTCGAGTCGACGACGAATGGGAGCGTGTCGGCGAGGGTGCGACCGACACCGACGGCCGCTACGACTTCGGTGAGGTGTCCATGGGCACACATCGCCTCGGATTCGAGACGGGTGCTCACGGGAACGTCTTCTATCCGTACGTCCACGTGGTTTTCGAGGTCGATGCCGATCGACCGCACTATCACATTCCCTTGTTGCTGAGCCAGTACGGGCTCACCACCTATCGAGGCAGCTGACATGTCACTTGGCGCCAACCGTTGGGGGAAATCGGAGGTCCGGGTATCGAAGGTGCTGGACGGTGGTGGGTTCATGGACGTGACCGCACAGGTGCTGCTCCAGGGTGACGTCGAAGCGGCCCACACCTTCGGTGACAACTCCTCGGTCCTGCCCACGGACACGATGAGGAACACGATCTACGGGCTGGCCCAGGATCATCTGACGTCTGATCTCGAGGGCTTCGGCGAGATCCTTTGCGATCGGTTCCTCAGTCGTGACGACATCCACAATGCCGTGGTGACCCTGTATGAGACGACGTGGCGGCGGGAGACAGAGACGGGCTACATCGGCGGGGGCTCCGAGCGTCGGAAGGCTCGCGTCGAGAGAGGGGCGTCGTCATCGACCTCCGCGGGTGTGGAGGGTCTCGTGGTCTTGAAAACAACCGGCTCCGCGTTCGAGGGCTTCCCCCGCGACGAGTTCACCATCCTCCCCGAGGCCTCCGACCGGCTCTTGGCCACGTCGGTGACCGCCGACTGGTCGTACTCCGAAGTCCCAGCCGACACTGCAGGGACGTGGCGGACTGCCCGGGACGTGCTGGTCGAGCGGTTCTTCACTGACTGGTCGGCCTCCGTGCAGCACCAGGCGTATCTGATGGGTGAAGCGGTCCTGGCCGCGGTGCCGGAGATATCGTCCATCTCGTTGCGGCTGCCCAACCAGCACCACCTCCCATATGACCTGACCCGCTTCGGTATGGAGTGGGAGGGCACCGTTTTCCACCCTGTGTCCGAGCCCTACGGGGACATCTACCTGACCGTCACCCGCGACTAGAGCCCGCATCCCGTTCTGGGCGTAGAAAGCCTCGCTGGACGCTGTTTTCTACGCCCAGAACGGGGTCAGAGGTCGAGAAAGCGACGTACTTCGCGGATGAACCCTTCCGGGTCACGGCGAATGAGGCGAGCGCTGAATCGACGAAGCTCGATTCCCAGGTCCATCAGCTTGTTCTGCCTTCGAAGGTCGTGGTCGAGTTTGTCTGCGGAGTCGTGAGCATCGATACCGTCGACCTCGACCGCCTTGTCGAAATGGGGCCAATAGAAGTCGGGCCGAATCTTGTCGCCGTCGTGAGCGGTGAAGGTGTGCTGGAGCACCGGTTCGGGAAGGTCTGATCGCCTGATGTGATACCAGGCTTCGGTTTCGGAGCCGCTTCCGGTTGCGGTATCACGTTGGCGGGCCTGCAGAATCCGCCGCAGCTTCCGGGTTCCCTTGACACCGCGACCCCCGTGCTCTTTGAGGAATCCCCAGAGTCTCTCGTCTGTGGTGAGCCTCTTCCGGATCGCGCTCTCGACAGTCTTGGTCATCACCATCATTCCCAGAAGTGAGCAGCAGTCGAGGAGCGTGCGTTCGACGGTGGTCACGGGGATGTCGTCGAGTCGATCGGGTTGTGGGATTCGCCGGGTGCGATGCAGCACCGTCCCAGTCGGCACGGGGCCGTGCGAATGGGGGACGGTCAGCTCGACCGGCGCCGATGAGATGCCGTCGAGGTTCCAGAGAACAAGGGCGGCGCGGTGGGAGGCAACCGACTCGTCGCCCGCGGCCAGCACTGCGGCCATGAGACGGTCACGCCAACTCGGTTCTCTGACATCGAGTTGGTAGACGCCGGCCTGGACGGCGTACCACTCGCCGGACCGGAGACGACGTTGGATGGTATGACGATCGCCGCCATCCTCGACAATCTGACGTCTCGTCACGAGATAACGCTGACCGAGACTCCTGACGCGAGCGGACCTGTCGACGGGCTTCACCTCCCCAACATGCGGGCCGCGGCGCTCGGATTCAATACCTTCCACGCGCCCAATCCCGTTCTGGGCGTAGAAAACAGCGTTCAGCGCTGTTTTCTACGCCCAGAACGATTGGTGGCCGCCCGCTGGGTGCCCTAGCCGGGCCGTCTCCCCTCCAGGATGCGGACGAAGGAGCGGGTTCTCAACTCCTCGACGGTCAGACCGGTCCGGTCGGTGGCGTCGGCCTCGGTGATGGCGCCGCAGTTGATGGCGCGAAGGAAGTAGTTCAGCAGCCCCTGACCGGTTGCGGCGTCGTCGAAGACATCGCCCACCAGCGTGGCCTTGGCGGCCGACTCCACGAAGTTCGACAGCCGCTCTCCCGCCGCGTCCAGGCCCTCGAAGAAGAAGGCATACACCGTGGCGTATCTCGTGACGAGTTGCGCCGGGTGGAGGTCCCATCCCTGGTAGTAGCCATGGGACAGCGAATGGCGGATGTGGTGGTGATGGAGACGCATGGCCCCGCGCACGACGTCCGGGTCTTCTCCCACGGGCATGACGTTGGTGGCACCGTCAGAGATCCATACACCGGTTCCGGCGAGAGACACCTGCTGAGCGTGCCGTGCGAAGTCACAGGCCGGGTGGTCCATGGTCTGGTAGGCCGCGGTGATGTTGAGCGAGGCCGTGTAGTCGTAGGTCCCGAAATGAGCACCGCGAACGCGTCCACCGGCCGCCTCGACCCATTTGCGCACCCCTCCGCTGCCATCGGAGTCGAAGACCATCTGAGGTGTCTCGACCATGAGCTCCATCGGGATCGTCTCGATGCCGAGAGCGTCTTCGAGCTCTGCCAGCGCCTCAGTGGTCACCAGCACCTGGTCGACGTCTTGGATCTTGGGCAGGGTCACCACGAAGCCATCGGGCAGGCGGCCGGCCGTCTCCACGGTCGTCGTGATGAACAGGTCCAGGGTGCGCAGGGCCCGGCGGTGCAGTTCCCCCGTCATCGACTTGACACGAATGCCGATGAACGGAGGGAGACTCCCGGACTGGAGCCCCGCTGCAACCTCCTGTGCGACCGACGTGGCATGGGCGTCCTCCTCGGAATCCGGTCGGTTGCCGTATCCATCCTCGAAGTCGATCCTGAAGTCCTCCACCGGCTCCCTCTCGAGCTTGTCGACCACCGCAGGGAGGACACGCTCGGCGAGCCCGATCTCGAGATCGAGGATTTCGGCGAGAGTCTCGGCGTCAGGCACCCACTCGGCTGCGAACTCGAGTGCGGTAGCGCCGAGACGGTGCGCGGTGTCGGCGCCGAAGAGCTGCGCCCCGCCGTAGACGGTGTGGACCGGCTGACGGTCGGGCCGCTCGCCGGGGAAGCTGTCATTGACACGTGCCGTGGCCTGCGTCAGGCGGTCGGACCAGGCGCGGAGGGATCCATCGTCGAGTGTCATGTCCCGAGGACTCTATGGGCCCGGTTAGCTTGTTGCGCCGTGACCACGTTGCTCGCTCGAAACGCCCGCGTCCTGGTGACGATGGACGGACGGGAGATACCCAACGGAGGCCTGTTCGCACGGGACGGCATCATCGAGAACGTGGGTGAGACGCCCGATATCCCCGCAACCGCAGACGAGGTCGTCGACCTGACCGATCACGTCGTCCTTCCTGGGCTGGTCAATGCCCACCACCATCTCTACCAGACGCTGACGCGCGCGGTACCGGGCGCCCAGGACGTCGAGTTGTTCGACTGGTTGCGCACCCTGTACCCGGTCTGGGCGCGGATGACGCCCGATCATGTGCAGACCGCGACACGTCTAGGTCTCACCGAGCTTGCCCTCTCCGGGGCGACCACGGTCTTCGATCACCAGTACTTGTGGCCAAACGGGTCCCGGATCGACGATCAGTTCCAGGGTGCCGAGGGCCTCAACATCCGGCTTCACCTCTCACGCGGGTCGATGAGCCTTGG
>JASFVB010000162.1:0-6296 GCA_050050035.1 Acidimicrobiia bacterium
TGCCGAGTTGGAGCACACGTACATCACCCAACGGGATCTGCTGGAGTCGGTCGGCGCAGACATCGTCACCAGGGCTGCCGCCGCCGTGACCGAGTCGGGTGGGGACGTCGACCATCAGAAGGTCCTGGTCGGCTCGGCGCCGCACACCATTGCCGGCTATGCCGAGACGGTGGGTGCCGACTGCATCGTGATGGGGAGGAGGGGGCTCGGGGATCTGAAGGGCCTCCTCATGGGAAGCGTCAGCCACCGTGTCGGACAGCTCAGTGACCGGACACTGATAACGACCGAATAGCCGGTCACCGCGTACCGAACAGCGCCCCGATGCGTTCGATGGCCTCTCTCAACTCGTCCATCGAAGCTGCATAGCTGAGCCGGATGTAGCCCTCACCGAGCCTCCCGAAGCTGGTGCCCGACACAACGGCGACGCTGGCTTCTTCGAGCAGACGAGTCTCGACTTGCTGGGACGTCAGCCCGGTCCCGGTGATGTTGGGGAAGACGTAGAAGGCGCCCTTCGGGAGCACGCAGCGAAACCCGGAGATCCGGTTGAGCCCGTCGTGGACGAACCGACGCCGCTCGTCGAAGGCCGTCACCATGTCTGAGACATGATCTTGGCGGCCGGTGAGCGCGGCCAACCCGGCCATCTGCACCGGTGCCGACGCACACGAGGTGCTGTTGATCTGGAGACGCTCCGCGCCGTCGATGAGTGAAGGTGGCCACAGCCCCCAGCCGAGCCGCCAGCCCGTCATCGAGTAGGTCTTCGACCATCCGTCCAGGACGATGAGCCGATCACGCAACGACTCGTAGGTGAGCAGGCTCACGTGGTCCAGGTCGTCGTAGACGATCCTCGAGTAGATCTCGTCCGAGAGGACGTAGGTCTCCGGGTGGTCGTCGAGACCGGCCACCAATGAGTCGATCTGATCGCGTGCTACGACCCCGCCTGTCGGGTTGGCCGGGCTGTTCAAGATGATCAGCCGGGTGGCGTCGGTGATCTTGGCGAGAACCTCGCCGGAGTCGAATCCGAACCCGGTCTCCTCGTGCAATTCGATCGGCACGGGAGTGGCTCCGGAGAACTCGATCATGGACCGGTAGATGGGAAACCCCGGATCCGGATACATGATCTCGATCCCTGGCTCACCCAGCATCAGGATGGCGAAGAACATCGTCGGCTTGCCGCCGGGCACGATGAGGACTCGCTCCGGGTCGGCGAGGACCCCGTGCCTGGCCCGGATGTCCTCGGCCACGGCGGCGCGAACCTCCGGTAGCCCTTTGGCCGGGGTGTAGAAGTGGTAGCCGTCGTGGAGCGCATCGATGCCTGCCTCGACGATGTCTTCGGACGTCCGGAAGTCGGGCGATCCGATGCCGAGGTTGATGACTGGCTTCCCTTCCTCCCTCATTCGCTGGGCTCTTGCCAGGACATCGAATGCGGTCTCGGTGCCGAGTCGGCTCATCCGCCGCGCCATGCCGCTCACCACGCAGAATGTAGCCTTCGCCTCGTGTGGCCAACGACCCCGAGTCGAGCGCGAGCATGAACGTCGCCCGCTTCTTCGATACTCGCGCCGCATACATGATGTTCAGCACGGCCACCAACGAGAAGCCGGTGGTGGCAGCCAGAATCGGACGGGAACTGTCGCACGTTCAGCCCGGCCCACGGGCTCTGCGGGTCATGGATGCCGGTATGGGGGACGGGACGGTGCTGACCGAGGTGATGAGGCTGCTTCACCGTCGATTCGAGCATGTCCCCTGGCTGGTGATCGCCAAGGAGATCAGCATCGAGGACGTGCGGCTCGCCTTGGACAAGATGGCCGACAGGTTCGTCGAGCACCCCGAGTTGGTCCTCGTCGTCACCAACCTCTCCTATCGGGAGGCACCCAGCCTCACTCCGACCGGCAACGACATGTCCGAGACCATGAGTTGGCAGACGATTGGCCTGGAAGGGTCGAACGCAAGCGACTTCTCCGGTCAGATCCGTGCCCTCTATCCGGCCTTGATCGACGACTGGGCGGTTCGCACCAGTCCGAAGACCGGCAACCCGCTCTATGTGCGGCCCTCGGTGCTGGTCCTGTATCGAACCGACCGTGAATTCCTGCTCGATCCGATCATCCCGGCTCACACGGGAGCCGAGGGCTCGTTCGACCTGATCATCGCCTCACAGCCCTATCGCGCTCGAACCAGCGACGATCGCAAGATCCGCGCAGTTGTCGCCCCACTCGCCAGGGCGCTCGCCCCAGGTGGTCGCCTCGTCGGTGTCCATGCCCACGGAGATGATCCGGGGCTAGAGATCATCCGGGGGGTTTGGCCTGATGAGGATCCGTTCCAGACAACTCGGCACACACTCCGAGACGCCGCTGCGGCCCATCTGACGGCGCCGGAGGACGTCGGCCTCCAATTCGTGGCGCAGACAGATGAGGAGGCGATCTTCCGCTACCAGCTACACGCCATGCCGTCAGAGGTCAGAGAGCACATCGGGACGTCTCTCATCATGGCCGCCTGGAATGCAGCCACCTATGTGGCGCAGATCGACGAGGAGCGTCTGTCATCGGTGATGGCCACCGGGGTGTACGTGCAGGCGACTCAGGATGTCATCCAGAGACATGAGGGCGTCTGGTTCAACGACGAGGCGTTTGTCGTGACGCGTGGGCGCGATTGACTCTCACGTCCAGTCGATCAGCGGAGCGACGGTCTGGCCAAGCAGCTCGACCCGCCCCGGCACATGGCCGTTGGCGGGAAGATTGATGGTGAATCCGTCGACACCCAGCTCGAGGTCGGAGGCAAGCTGCTCACCGACGGTGTCCGGGTCGCCGATCGTGAAGCGGCCGACAATGCGTGCCTTGGTCTCCTCGTCCATTGCCCCGACATCGAGTCCCCGGCTCCCCAGGTATTCGAACAGCTCCGCTTCGGCCTCCTCCATGGTCGGGGCGATGCACGCGCTCTTCTGCCAGGACACGGTGATCTCGCTGCGGTCCCGCCCCAGACGCTCGCAGTGGGCGTCGAGCGCCTCCAGTTTTCGTGGCATGTCCTCTCGCGTCGCGATCATGTTGGACTCGTCGGCGTATTGGGCCACCATGCGCAACGTCTTCTTCTCACCGCTGCCGCCGATCATGAGCGGGATGTCGCCGATCGGCTGGGGCTCGTTTATCGCATCCTTCACCTCGTAGTGGTCGCCGGAGAAGGTGGGACGCTCTCCCCTCAGCATGGGAATGACGATCTGAAGCGCCTCTTCGAGCTTCTCGAACCGGTCGGTGAACGTTCCGAACTCCACACCGAATGCCTCATGCTCCAGCTCGAACCACCCTGCGCCAATGCCGAGTTGCGCCCTGCCTCCCGACACGATGTCGAGAGTGGTGACGGTCTTGGCCAGGATCGCCGGGTTGCGGTAGGTGTTGCCGGTCACCAATGCGCCGAGACGCACGCTCGCGGTCATTTGAGCCAATCCGGCCAGAAGCGTGTAGCACTCCATCATGTAACGATCTGGCTCGCCGAGCATGGGGAGCTGATAGAAGTGGTCCATGACCAGGAGCGTGTCGAACCCGGAGCGGTCGGCTTCCTCTGCCTGTCGCCCGACCGCCTGGAACAGCTCGCCGGGACCGGTGTCGGGGTAGGTGAAGTTCGGGATCTGATATCCGAGTCGGGTCATGACCCGTTTCTAGTCGATGGCGGCTGGTACCCGATCAGGACATCTCGACTCCCACCGAGTGAGACCCTGCGGAGCGCTTGAGCCCCGGCGACACCGTCCGCGGGACCATGTCATCGATGACGCCGACCAGCTCGGCCGGGTGGGTCATGATCACGGAGTGGTCGGCGTCGATCTCGGTGACCTTTGCTTCGAAGTGGTACCCCGACGCGGTCTGGTCCGCGGGATTGATTACCCCGTCCTGGCTGGTGACGACCCAGGTCATTGGTGGCGTATCGAACCTCACCCACATGCGTGCGTCGAAGCCACGGAGCTCCATGGCGGCCTCACCAAGCACCCGACGCGTGGGGCGAAGCCCGTAGCTGCGGGTGACTTCTGTCTTCGACTCGGGTGACCGCTTGTGCTCCTGACGCATCGCAGATCTCACGATGGGGGACCGTGGCGCGAGAAGGTATGGAGCAGCGGCGACGATGACCTGGAGATGGGGGCTCACCCAGTGTGCCGAGGTGGCCACTGCGACCATCCCGGAGAATCTGGACGGATCTGTGCGGAGCGCCAGCAAGGAGATCGGCCCGCCCATCGAGTGGCCTACGAGTATCGGCTCTCGGAGACCCGCATCGTCGATCGCGAGCCTGATCGCGTCGGCGGCGAGCTCGAAGCTGAATCTCTCCTCGAGGTTCGATCGACCGTGGCCCGGCAGGTCGATTGCGACGATTGCCCGATCGGTGTGCTCCATCAATGGCCACCAGGCTGAATCGGCGGAGCGACCCCAGCCATGGATCAGGACGAGTGGCGGCGTGGTGTCCACACCCTCGATCATCCGATAGCAGAGACGGCCCCAGTAGGTCGTGATCGAACGGACGTGCCCGGCCAGCCTCGGTGGTGGCGGCCGGTGTGACTGGAACTCCCGGACTGCATGTCGGTAGCCACCCCACAACGCGGCAGCGGCGGCGCCCGGAAGGGCCAGAGCGAGGGTCCTGGCCGGCTTCATGCTCTCTTCATCGGTGGACTCGAGATGTCTGTGGATAGTGCTCGAGACCCCAAACGCCTCCACACCCGTTGCATTTCGTTGTGCCGGGCCAGGCTCCTACCGTTCGAGGTGATGAGTCGGCCATTCCAAAGCTGATTGGGAGTTGTCATGGACTTCCGCCGCATCGGCTCCCTACCCCCCTACGTGTTCGCGACGATCGATCAACTCAAGCTCGAGGCACGGCGACGTGGCGAGGACGTGATAGATCTCGGGTTCGGGAATCCCGACATCCCATCGCCGCCGATGGCGGTCGAGAAGCTTCGCGAAGCGGCTCTCAACCCACGCAATCACCGCTATTCGTCATCGCGTGGCATACCCAATCTGCGCAAGGCCGTCTCAGACCGATACCTGCGTCGGTTCGGTGTCACGTTGGATCCCGAGACTCAAGTGATCACGACCATCGGCGCCAAAGAGGGGCTCGCCCACTTGATTTGGGTCCTCGTCCAGCCCGGTGATGTGGCTCTCGTTCCCGAGCCCTCGTACCCGATCCACATCTTCGCCGGGTCCATCGCGGGTGCCGAGGTCAACCGGGTTCCGGTGGTTGGCGACCCCGACGACTTCTTCACGCATCTCACCGAGACGGTTGCCAACACCTGGCCCCGGCCCCGTGTGCTCATCGTCTCGTTCCCACACAACCCGACCACGACTTGTGTCGACCTGGCGTTCTTCGAGCGTTTGGTCGAGTTCGCCCACGCTCAAGGGATCTTCATCGTCCACGATTTCGCTTACGCGGACATCGCTTTCGACGGCTACACGCCACCTTCGATACTGGAGGTGGAGGGGGCCGAAGAGGTAAGCGTCGAGCTCTACACCCTGACCAAGGGTCATTCGATGCCAGGATGGCGTGTCGGTTTCGTCGTGGGCAACACGGACGCCATTGCTGCGTTGGGCAAGATGAAGTCCTATCTCGACTACGGGACCTTCCAGCCGATTCAGATCGCCTCGATCATCGCTCTCAACGAGGGTGACGCCTACATAAAAGAGGTCAACGGCATCTACGAGCAGCGACGCAACACGTTGATAGGAGGTCTCAACCGAGCCGGGTGGGAGATCGAAGCGCCCAAGGGCACCATGTTCGTGTGGGCGAAGATCCCGGAGCAGTTCGCCGGGATGGAGTCGTTGGATTTCGCCATTCATCTCCTGAAGGAGGCCAAGGTGGCTGTTAGCCCAGGCGTCGGCTTCGGGCCTACAGGGGAGGGTCATGTCAGGTTTGCCCTCGTGGAGAATCAGCAGAGGATCAAGCAGGCCGTCCGGGGAATTCGCTCCTTGATGAACCGGGTCGGGTGATCTCCGCTAGTACCTCTGCGGCACGAATGTCTGTTCGCTGATCGGCGGTCGAATGTAGGAGATGTCCTCCCGCTCCGGCAGCGCCACCGGCTCGGGCGCCACGTTGTTGTAGTCGAACTGGCTGAGGATGTGGCTGATGCAGTTGAGTCGTGCCGTGCGTTTGTCGTCGGAGGGGACGACGTACCAGGGCGCCTGCTTGATATCGGTGTACTGGAACGTTATGTCCTTGGCCTCCGAGTACCTGACGTAGAGACGATGCTCCTCGAGGTCCATGTCGGACAGTTTCCACCGTTTCAGCGGCTCTTCGTTCCGTGATTCGAACCTGCGGCGCTGCTCGTCCCAGCTGAC
>JASFVB010000163.1:0-6291 GCA_050050035.1 Acidimicrobiia bacterium
CCACAACGCACCATCTGCTCGCGAAGACTCACCTTGGGCCCGTCCTGGGGGAGACTCGCCCCTGCTTGCTCGAGTCGGGCGCGAGTGAGGATCTGAAGCCGCCGTAGACCATGCTCATCGAGGTCCTTGACCGCATCGAGGAGATCGCGGTCGAGGGTCACGTCGTCGGGTCAGGCCACCTGAACGGGGGCGAACAGACGCTTCACCGTGCGGCGGTCTGTCAGAGTCCACCCAAGGGGCGGCGTCATCCGGTCGGCGTGGTCGGCGCACAGGAGATAGCCGTGGCGCTCTGCCTGATCGACCACATCGTCCAGCCAGACCTCGCCTCCCGCATAGTCGAACGTCATCACCGCGGCAGCAGGAGCACCGCACCGAGCACAACTGACCATCATCGGCGCCACGGTAGGAGGCAGGCCAACGCCGTTCAAGGATCAAAGAGAGGCGATCACACGTCGTGACACACCGGGGTGGAGCCTGCCATCTCCCGACGGGTCGACCACCAGGAGTGCCGGCACTGCATCCACTCCCAAATCGGCGAACACCCCGGGGTCACCCTCCCATGGGATCTCGCTGAACCCGTCGGCACCCACCACGTCGTCGAGACGGGATCGGGCCGAGCCACAGGTGGGGCAGGTCGACGAGGTGAACAGATAGATGCCCGAGTCCAGACCGGTCGAGGTGACGACGCGGGCCCGACGTGGCGCCCTGAGATGCCGCCAGGCCGCGGCACCTCCGGCTACTGCCACCACGCCAGCGACAATGCTCGCTCGCAGCCATACATCATCCATCGGGGAGCGGGGTCCCCAGCGCGGCCGCACCGGCACCCGAACGGGAAGCTACCCACATGGCGACAACCGGCCCGGTGGCCTCCACCCTGTAGCCGTCGGCTGCGACGAGGGCCACGGCCGAGACGTCCTCGGGCGCAACCTCGATCTCCTGCAGGAGAGCTCGGTCGCCGAGAGCGCGAACACTCACCGACACCGCTTCCAGACCGGTGTTCAAGACGACTACCCGTCCCGATCCGCCCGCGGGCAGACTCGCACCCGGAAGCAGCCAGGTCGTCGCGCTCACGGGGCTGGCCGTCGTGACGGCCAGCCCGTCGGGTGAGTCGATCCAGAGAGTCGGGACGACGGGCCCGCTGCTGGTGACGTGGATACCGGACAGGCCTGTGGCGACGTCGGTCAACGGGATCCGTTCCAGTGCACGGGGACTGAGCTGCCCGGAAGAGAAGGCTTCCTCGTAACCGTCGGAGCCGTAGACATCGACCTGATACTGGACCTCGGCGTTCGCCGGCGAAGCCACCAATAGCTCCGTCGTCTCCGTGCCCGCCGGGATCGGCAGCCACCAGCCCAAGGCCGGCTCCTCCGCGTTCCAGATGGCGATCTCGTCCTCGATGCCTTGCCGCGCCACGACCAGGACCGCACCCTGTCGCGTGGACGCCTCGACGGAGATGAAGGCCCTCCCGGGGACGATCTCGGTGAAGTCCAGAGTCTGTGCGCTCGCGGCCGGGATTCGCACTGCATCGAACCTGTCGTCGCTCTCGAGCCCCGCATCGGTGGCCACAGTCAGGTCGACGATGGCGTCCCCGGCAAACGGGTTGAGTATCTGGAGGGCGAACCGGGCGCCACTCGCAGTCGACCCGCCCGAGAGAAAGGTGCCGGTGCTTCTGGTCTCGGCACACGCCTCTGCAGCGAGAGAGGCCGGGCCACGTGTGACGACACCCGCCGCGGATGTCTCCGAGGGCATCTCCACGAGCCCGCCTGCCGAGCCAACCGCATCGATCTCCGCAGCCTCGATGGTGACCGAGCCGGTGCTACCCGTGACGAAGTCGACCTCGCCGATCAGAGAACCTGCGGCGAAGCCGGACAGTCTGCCCGGGCCGGAGACGGACGACAGGATCGAGGCCGAGCTGACCCGGTCTCCTGCCTCGAGCAGCGGGCACACGGCAACCGGGGGCGCGACCGATACCGGGTCTTCGCCGGGCGACGTTTCGACCGGCTCGGGAAGCGTCGCAACGGCAACGGTGAGCGCGATGAGGATCACAACCCCCACGTACCTCACGAGCGTGCCCTTCCGACGACGATGAGCATCAATGCCGCTGCCATCGTGACGATGCTGGCGATGGAGAGCATGCGATCGGTGTCCGACGGGACATAGGTGGCAACACCGTCGCCCCCGTCGACTTGGACGAACCACGAGATCCTCGTCGCGTCGGGGGACCACCCGTCGTCGAAGTTGACCGCTATCGGTACCGATGATTCCGTCACATCACCCGCGTACCCGATTCCAGATCTGCTCCAGGGCGTCTCGGGCGTGCCGGCCAACGGGACCGCAGACTCGTTCTGATATACCCGCGCCTCGGGATCGAGAGGCAGCGGCTCGAGGTCGAGCTGGGCTACCAGGGCATCGTCGAGGGGTGTCTCGGGCCCCTCCAAGACGACCCATCCGACGGCGAACTCCGCCAGACGCTCGCCCGGACGCAGATCCGCCCCGGAGGCGATGTCCTCGAGGGCTCCCGCCAACGCTTCGTCCCCCTCGAGGGGAGACGGCAGCCAGACCTCGTCCTCGGTGGTCCCCGACCCGTCGAGCACCCGGTACCAGAAGCCCGGGCCGGAGCGGACCTCACCGGGTATCAGAGACCGGTCGGCAGATATGTGGAGGATCCTGCCAGGCCCCGCGTCCCCTGCCAGGGTGACTACGAAAGAGAGCCTGTTGTTGATGTCTCCGGTGGGGAGCCCGAGTCGGCCGTTGGCGACCCCTGGAAGTGACATGGCCACCAACGCGAAGGCACCCAGCGCTGCCGCGACCTGGAGGATGTTCCTGGAAAGCGCATTCAGCGAGGCCGCCACGACCAACGCCGCCCCAAATGAGGCGGTCACCAGCAGGGCTTCCTCGAGACCCGGGCCAAGCTCGACGGAGCGCAACACAACAAGCGCACCCAACGACAGCGAGCCGCCTGTCAACGCCAACGCCCTGATCTGGCTGGCGGCGGTCAGTGCCGGAGCGGCGGCCACGAGTATCAAGATCGGCCACAGCTGGCTCGGTGCCAGGGCGAGACGGCGGGAGCCGTCGGTGAACCACCCCGGATCGCCGAGGGCCCAGGCGATTCCTCCGACTGCCCCGAGAACGGTGGCCAAGGCAACGAGAACACGTGATCGGTCTCCGCCAAACACGCGCCACAAGACCACGACGAGGATGGGAACGGCGACCAGTGCCGGAGACAGCAGAGCAACGACCGCACTCAGGAGGACCGCCCAGCCGTAGCGCGACATCCGGCTCTTGGCCGCGTCACGAGGATGCACGAACGTGGCACGCACGGCCCACGGCAAGGCCGCTGCCGCCACCAGAGCGAGCCATGATCCGGCGCCAACCACCAACGCGACACCGGGGCCCCCGATCAGCACCACACCGGCCAGGTAGCGTCCGGGGCCTCTGATCCCGACACGTCCACAGAGCCGGCCGATCCCCACCACGCCCATCACCGCTGCACCGATCGTCGCCAAGGTGCGGGCTGCCCCTTCCGCCCCGAACCAAAGGAGTGAGCTGAGACCCGTCAGGAGCACAGATGGGTGTACCGCCGATCCCGATCCGAGCCCGGAGTCACTCAATCCGCTGAACCACCGTCGAAGGGCGGTCGTCGGTGGCTCGAAGGGAAAGGAGAAGCCGGTGTTGGGAACCCCCGACAAGATGAGCGAGCGCGCTCCCACCAAGATCACGACGAGGGCGAGGATCGCCCCCCAGATACCCGGCGACGCCCACACACGCTTGGTTCCGCGGGCCAGCGCCTGGTCGTCGTCGAAGACCGACAGGATCTTCCCGCTCATCTCCTCGCCGACCACCCGTAGACGTACCGAGCCCCCGGTCTGGAATCTGAAGAGCTCCACATCTCCCTCTGAGCGCACTGAGCGCAGCCGTCTCCGCTGCCCGACCGTCGACGGGAGGTGGAATGCGTTCCACAGCCAGGCGTACAGATGGCCCATCGTGGCCCTCCACCGCAGAAAGAGGAGATTCGCCAGCGAGTCCAGCACCGACACGCCCAGGTCGTACGGCACGACCCACAGCAGGGTCAAGGGGCTGTAGGCGATCATCATGGCCCGAAGACGTCCTGCTCGCTCATGCCAATCATCGCCGGGCGCACGACAGCGGTCCTGGTGATACACCTCTGAAGAGGGGACGGTGATGACCCTTCCGCCGGCAAGACGGGCCCTCTGTGAGAAGTCGAGCCCGGCGGCCACGGGGGGAAGCAGAGGGTCCAGGCCGCGGAGACCCTGGGCGAGGTCGCGACGAACCAACATCGACACGGACTGGACAAATGCGACCTCCCGGACCACGTCGTATTGCTGGAGATCGATCTCACCCTCGTCGATTCCCGAATACGGCTCCCCGAAGACGTCGGTAGCACCACCGACCGACTCCAGCTCGTCCATCGACCCGGCCTTGAGCAGCTTGGATCCTGCCAGTGCGGCGTCGCTGCGCTCCATCTCGGCGACCAGCGCGGAAAGTGCGTCGGGGCGTGGCCGTGCGTCGGCGTGGAGGATCCACAGGTAGTCGAACGACGCCTCGGTGGCGGCGATCTCCTCCTCGAGGCTGCCACCTCCCTCTCCCCCGTCACTGGCTCCCACCACGGTGATCGCCGGTGCAGGCTCATACGCCTGACGTCGCACGACCGCAAGCGCCGCGTCCATGTCGGCGTCCTCGACCATCGTGATCAGCACCCTCACCCGAGGCGCGTCCTGGCCCTCCTCGGACGTTTCGGTGTCCGCTACCTGCGGTGTGGTTTGGGACATGCGAACTGCCATTGTTGACGGGTGCGCGACACTGAGCAATATCTGAGACACGGAATGAAGATCGTCCAGCTCTCCGGCGGCGTCGGAGGCGCCCGCCTGGCCAGGGGCTTCGCTGCAATCAGGGACGTGCAGCTCACCGTGATCGTGAACGTGGGTGACGATGCCGAGAACCACGGTCTCGCCATAAGCCCCGACCTCGACACCGTGATATACACCCTCGCCGGCCAGGAGGGGCCACACGGGTGGGGTCGACGCGACGACACATTCCACTTCAACACCGAGCTGGGTCGCTTCGGGCTCGACAACACGTTCAAGCTCGGGGACCGCGATCTGGCTCTCAAGGTATACCGGACGCTAGAGCTGGCCAAAGGCGTGCCGCTGTCAAAGACGACACACTCGATCGTGCACAGCTTCGAGATCGACGCCGAGGTCATACCGGTCACCGACGACCGTTTGAGGACCAAGGTCAAGACCGACGCCGGCTGGCTCGCCTTCCAGGAGTACTTCGTGGATCGCCGCTATCGCGACGATGTCCTCGACCTTCGCTTCGACGGGGCCGAGACGGCCATGCCCGCTCCGGGGGTGATCGAGTCGATCGAGGAGGCCGACCTGGTGGTCATCGGGCCCTCCAACCCCCCGCTGTCCATCTGGCCGATCCTCGCCGTCCCCGGGGTGAGAGAGGCTGTCGAGACTCATCGGTCGGTCATCGCGGTCAGCCCCCTCATCGGGGGCAAGACGGTCAAGGGACCGGCCGACCGGGTGCTCGAGGGTCTCGGCTTGCCGAAGGGAAACCTGGGGGTCGCGATGTCTTACGACGGCTTGATCCGCAGGCTCGTCATCGACCAGGCCGACGCCGAAGAGGCGAGCACGATACCGGTGGAAGTGCTCGTCACCGAAACACTCATTACCGAATCCGACGCCTCTCGTCGACTCGCCACCGAGCTGTTGTCGTCGTGACTCTCCAGGTCATCCCTCTCGAGGGTGTCGGCATGATCTCCCGGGGTGACGATCCGGCTGAGGTCTTGGTCGGCCCCCTTCGCGCCAACGGGGTCCAGCCTGGAGACGTGCTCGTGGTGACCCACAAGATCGTGTCGAAAGCCGAAGGTGCGGTGCGCGAGATAGTGGGAGACGAGGACGAGTTCCGCAGAGATCTCATCGAGGAAGTGTCCAGATCGGTGATCAGACGCCGTGGCGACCTGGTGATTGCCGAGACGAAACACGGCTTCGTCTGCGCCAACGCCGGGGTCGATCGATCCAATGCCGCGGCGGGGACGCTCATCCTGTTGCCGGAAGATCCAGATCGGTCCGCCCATCGCATCAGGACGCGACTTCGACAGAGCACTGGTCTCGACATCCCTGTGATCATCTCGGACACGTTCGGCCGTCCCTGGCGGGTAGGTCTCACCGATGTTGCCATCGGGCTGTCGGGGCTCCGCCCGATTCTGGATCTGAGGGGGACGACGGACTGGACCGATCGGGAGCTCGACGTGACCGAGATCGCCGT
>JASFVB010000164.1:0-6236 GCA_050050035.1 Acidimicrobiia bacterium
CGCGTGCTACGGCCGGTAGAGGAGATCACAACAGTCGCCCGTGAGATCCAGGCCTCGGACCTGAGCCGCCGGATCGCCCTGAGTGGCCCGGACGACGAGATAAGACGGCTGGGCGACACATTCGACGAGATGCTCGAGCGTCTCGACGCTGCGTTCTCCAGCCAGCGTCAGTTTCTCGCCGATACCAGTCACGACCTTCGCACGCCCTTGACGGTCATACGGTCGAATGTGGAGCTCGTGGCCGACGATCCCGAGGCGACGCTCGCCGAGTGGCATCGAGCAGGAGTCGTGATCCGGCGCAACGCCGAGCGCATGTCCGAGATGATCCAGGCTCTTTTGGCCACTGCGCGGCTGCAAACCGGCAGGGCGCAATCGGTGACCTTGAACCTCTCCGAGCTAGTCGAGGCAAAGGTGGCCGACTTCACGCCCGTGGCGGCTGAGAAGTCGATCCGGGTCGAGGCACGACCAGCCGGTGCTGTCGTGCTCGGCGTCGAGGTTGCGCTCGACAGGGCACTCACCAACCTCATCGACAACGCCGTGAATGTGGCCCCCATGGGCTCGGTGGTGAGCGTGGGGAGCGGAGTCACCAATGGGTGGGCTTGGCTCGCGGTGAGCGACGGCGGTCCCGGACTGGCGAGTGATGCCGGGGAACAGATCGGCCTCGGTCTTTCCATCGTCACCCAAATAGCCGAAGGTCATGGTGGGAAGCTGGCGTCGTTTCCAGGTAAGGATGGCACCGGTACGACGATGGTCGTGTGGATACCGACGGAGACGGCCGAAGAGAGTCCTCCGGATTCCTCTCCCTTTACCGATACTTCATAGTTGCTTTAGGAGCCTCTTAACGGAGCGTCCCTAGCTTTGGCGGCGGAGGTCAGAATTGACACAAGAACCCATCATCTCCGAGGGCAAGAGGCTGCCTGGGCCACTTGTCGCCTTTATCTTCTTCGGAGCGGTCGCCGTGCTCGTCGCCGCGATCGCTTGGCTCTTCCCTTCCGGCTCGGGTGAGGAATCCGTCGCCGCGACCACGACGATTGCCGAAACGTCGACGACAGCCGAAACAGTCGAAGTCTCATCTCCGGCCGTGGCCGCCGGGGCGGAACCGGTCGCAGATGCAGCCGAGGTGATACTCCCGTCGGTCGTGGATATCGCCACCAATCTGGGCTCCGGCTCCGGGGTCATCTACGACAGCGACGGGCTGATCGTGACTGCGGCTCATGTGGTTGCCGGAGTGGACGACGTGAGGGTCCGTTTCGCCGATGGCGAGCAGGTCGGCGGCACGGTGGTCGGGTCGGCTCCGGAGGTGGACATCGCAGTCATCGAGGTGGATCGAGGTGGTCTCCCGGCTGCCACGTTCAGCACTGCAAAGCCACGGGTTGGCCAGCTGGCAGTCGCAGTGGGCAGCCCTTGGGGTCTCGAGTCGACCGTGACCGCCGGAATCATCTCGGCGGTGGATCAGACGGACTGCTCGACTCAGTTTGCTGACGGGACCCCGACCTGCACTCCGCTGGTGCAGACCGATGCAGCGATCAACCCGGGCAACTCGGGTGGTGCTCTGGTCGACCGATACGGCCAGGTCGTTGGTATCAACGTCTCGATCTTCAGCAGTTCCGGTGCCAACGACGGTGTCGGCTTCGCCGTCCCGTCCGGGATCGTATCGCTGTATGCGGACTCCATCGTCTCAGGAGAGCCGGTTCAGACCGCCTTTCTAGGTGTGCAGGGAGAAGACGTCGACACTGAAGGTCGGGCCGGTGCCGTGATCACGGTGGTGGTCGAGGGCTCCGGCGCCGAGTCCGCCGGCATCGAGACAGGTGACGTGGTCATCGGCTTTGACGACGTGCCCGTGTTGGACTTCAGCGATCTCGTCGCGCAGGTTCGTGTTCATCGACCGGGGGAGACCGTAGATGTGCTGTTCATCAGAGACGACGTGGAGATGACGGTCTCAGTCACTCTTGGCGTCGACGAAGAGCCTGTGGGCTGATCTCCGGCCGTCTGCGGGCAAGCCGTCGCTCCCAGGGACATGATCCGCCCCAACGTCGACGCTAGAGTCCCGGGCACCCACCAAAACCGGCGGGTGCCTTGGGGAACAGCGAAGGCGGTTGGAACCCGCCACTGTCCCGCAACTGTGAAGGTCTGCTTCGCCGAGCGAAGCAGATACGAGTCAGGTCGCCTGACCCCAGGGCCACGAGAAAGTCTCGGATGAAGACGGAACCGTGGGCCAAGGGTCAGCCCACCCGAACTCTTCATCCTCCGACAAGGAGGATGTTTTCTTATGAAGCGAGTCTTGCTTCTGACCATGCTGTTGGTGTTGGCGGCGTGCGACTCAACCGGTAGCTCGGCCACAACGGAAGGGTCGGGCGTCGCGACCAGCGAAGCCCCGGCCACGACGACGGCGGCCGCAGCTACGACGACCACCGCGGCCGTCCCGGCGAACCCGGGTTTCCCGATCACCGTGGAGGCGGACAACGGCCCGGTGACTATCGAGACCAGACCCGAGGCGATCGTTTCGTTGTCGACGGTAGCCACGGAGATGCTGTTCGAGATCGGGGCCGGCCCTCAAATCGTCGCAGTGGACGATCAATCCAACTACCCGCCGGATGCCCCGGTGAGCGATCTGTCCGGATTCACGCCGAACATCGAGGCGATTCTCTCCTACGAGCCCGATCTCGTGGTCATCACCTTCGACCCGGGAGACCTCGTCGCCTCATTGGAGGCAGCCGATGTGCCCGTGTTGACGTACACCGCCGCGTCGACCATCGACGACGTGTACCGCCAAATCGACGCACTGGGGATGGCCACTGGCAATCGTGACGCAGCAGCCGAGGTGAACGAGATGATCGAGACCGACCTGACCAACATCGTCGTGGACTCCGCAGGCTCCGGAGACGGTGTCACTTACTACCACGAGATCGACAGCACCCTCTACACGGTCACATCGTCGACGTTCTTCGGCGAGATCTACGGTCTCTTCGGGCTGGTCAACATCGCCGACCCTGCCGACGAGGATGGATCTGCCTTCGGATACCCGCAGCTGTCGAGCGAGTACGTGGTCGCGGCGGACCCCGACATCGTATTTCTGGCCGATGTGCTCTACGGGGAGTCCGAGGAAACCATCGTGGCACGTCCGGGGTGGGACGTGATGACAGCAGTCCGGAACGGCGACATAGTCGAGTTGGACTCCGACGTCGCGTCCCGGTGGGGGCCGAGGATCGTGGATCTCGCCGAAGCCATCGCGTCGGCGCTGGAGAGGCACGGCGACAGTTGAGAGCCGGATCCGTCCTCGACGAGGCGAGACCGGCCCGACTGGGCTGGCAGGCGTTGGCTGTCGCAGGCGGCTCGGTGCTTGGCGCCGCCTTGCTGGGTCTCACGGTCGGAGCGGCCGGGCTGGACGTCGGCTCCGTGCTCAAGGCTCTGGTCGACGTCTTGCCCGGCCTGGATGTGGATAGCGGGTTGACCTCCGTGGAGACCAGCATCCTCTTCGATATCCGGGCTCCCCGAGTCGTGCTCGGGGCCATGGTCGGGGCAGTCCTAGCAGTCGCCGGCGCCTCCTATCAAGGCGTCTTCCGCAACGCACTCGCCGATCCGTACCTCCTCGGTGTGGCTGCCGGAGCCGGTATCGGGGCCACGGCGGCGGTTGCTCTCGGAGGCAATACCGCCATCCTTGCGGTGCTCGCGTTCGTCGGTGGGCTTGGCGCAGTAGCGCTGACCTACGCGCTCGGGAGGACAGTCGGGGGTCGTAGCGCGACGTCGTTGATTCTCGCTGGAGTGGCGGTTGCCGCTTTCGCCACGGCCATCCAGACCTATGTGCTCCAGCGCAATGTCGAAACGCTTCGGGAGGTCTATTCGTGGATCTTGGGACGTCTCGCCACCGTCGGCTGGGGTGACGTATGGGCCCTCGCCCCCTACGCCGCCGTTGCCACGGCAGTCCTTCTGAGCAGCCGAAGGCTCCTGGACGTGCTGAGCATCGGTGACGAGGAGGCAGGCGCCCTGGGAGTCAATGTCGGCCGCGTCAGGGGAGTGGTCGTCGTCTCGGCCACCTTGGCAACTGCTGCCGCCGTCTCGGTGAGTGGGCTGATCGGTTTCGTCGGCATCATCGTGCCGCACACGATCCGTCTCCTCTTCGGGTGGAGCTACAGGGTGATCATCCCTCTGTCCGTGCTGTTCGGGGCCACCTTCCTGATGCTCGCCGACGTCGCGGCTCGCACCGTTGTCGCACCGGCAGAGCTTCCGATCGGAGTGGTCACTGCCTTCTTCGGCGCACCGTTCTTCCTGCTCGTCCTCAGGACGATGAGGGGCCCGGCATGATCCTCTGGGACGAGGTTGTGGTCGCCTACGGAGAGCGAGTGGTCCTTGGACCAGTCACTCTCGAGGTCACCGGCGGGAGATGGGTCGGCCTCATCGGGCCCAACGGCGCCGGGAAGTCGTCGCTACTCAAGTCGGCCGTTGGCGTGGTGTCGCGCGAGGGCGACGTTTCTCTCGGTGGCCGGCCGAGACGACGGGGTTTGGACATCGCCTGGATGCCACAGAGACCCGAGCTACCCGGTCCGATGAGTGTGGCCGACTACGTGATGCTGGGCCGGACACCACATCTGGGATACCTGGCCGCGGAGAGCAGGCATGACGTGGACGTTGTCCATGAGGCTCTCGTCCGACTGGATCTCGAGCAGCTGTCCCGGCGACCGCTGGGCACTCTGTCGGGTGGTGAGGCGCAGAGGGCAGTCCTGGCACGGGCCCTGGCACAAGAGGCGCCCATACTGCTGTTGGACGAGCCGACGGCAGGTCTGGACCCGGGGCACGCGGTCGAGGTGCTCGAGGTGGTCGACGAGTTGCGCATCGAACAAGGCCTGACGGTCGTCACGGCCGCGCACGATCTGACCCTTGCCGGCAGGTACGCCGATCGGCTCGTCTTGCTGAGTGAGGGGCTGATCGCCGCTGAAGGCACGCCGAACCATGTCTTGGCGGAGGATGTGCTGAGGGCTCACTACGGTCCCGGGATAAGGGTGCTCGCCGACGAGGACGGTCCGGTTGTGGTGCCCGTGAGGAGGCAACATGCCAGACCAGACACCCCCGACTGAGCCGCCGGCCAAGGCCACGGTCAGAGAGCCCTCTCTCGTGCTGGTCAACACGGGTGACGGGAAGGGAAAGTCGACGGCCGCCTTCGGAACTGCGATCCGAGCAGTAGCCCGGGGTTGGAATGTCGCGGTCGTCCAGTTCCTCAAGTCAGGGGACTGGAGCGTCGGAGAGGAGAAGATCGGGACACAGTTGGGTATCGACTGGTGGGCTCTTGGTGACGGGTTCACCTGGGACTCGGAGGACATGGACGAGTCCGAGGCGATCGCCAGGGAAGCCTGGGCGCACGCCAGAGGTCTCATTGCAGGAGGAGATCACGAAGTCGTCGTCCTCGACGAGATCACGTACCCGATGAACTGGGGCTGGATCGACACAGACGAAGTGGTTCAAGCCATTCAGTCACGCCCCGAGACGGTCAGTCTCATCCTCACCGGACGCGACGCTCCTCAGGCCGTCATCGAGGTTGCCGACACGGTCACAGAGATGAGGAAGGTGAAACACGCCTACGACCGCGGGGTCACGGCTCGACGTGGCATCGACTACTGATCTGGGCTCAGCCGACCGACTTCCGGTATTGACGAACCGCGAGTGGGGCGAATACCGCGATCATCGCCGCTATCCAGCCGATCGATTGCAGGATCAACGTGCCCTGGTTCAGCCCGAGAAACGAGAGGGCCTCCTCGGGGATCATCAGCGAGCGAACGGTGTTGGCGATGATGGAGATCGGTTGGTTCTCGGCGAACACCTGCAGCCAGGAGGGCATCGACTCTGTGGGCACGAAGACCGATGAGGCGAACACCAGGGGGAAAATGGGCAGAAAGCCAGCGGATTGGGCCGCCTCGGGCGTCTTGGTGAGCAGCCCCACGGTGGCCATGAGCCATGAGAAGGCGTAGCCGAACAACAGGGCGATGACGACGCCGAGGGCCATCTTGAAGAACCCCTGTTCGAAGCGCCATCCCATCACGAAGCCGACGGCGAGCATCAACGTCGTCACGAAGCCGTTGCGGACCAGGTCTGCCAGTGTCCGGCCGGTGAGGACAGCCGATCGCGCCATGGGCAGCGATCGGAATCTGTCGATGACGCCGGCCTGGAGATCCTCGGTCAGCCCGAGAGCCGTGGCGGTGGCACCGAAGACGGTGGACTGGACGATGATCCCCGGGATCAGCCAG
>JASFVB010000165.1:0-6150 GCA_050050035.1 Acidimicrobiia bacterium
TCGCGCCCTCCCGCTCCGTGTGTGGCCCGAACACCTCACATCGAACCTGCATCAGACGTCGTCCGACGCACCCATTTACAGACTCGACGCGGTACGCGTCCGTCCGGCCAAGCCGAGATTCGGATCCTGTCGCTTTCTGAAGGCAGCCTTGGGCCCAGGATCAAGGCCGGAGCAGCGTTGCCCGGCTGACTCCGTCGGCACCCGTGGTCACCACAACCACCTGCCACGAGCCATCAGCGTCCTGAATCCCACCCAAGACCTCGCCGGCGGAGGGATCGACTCGAGAGACGACGTCCTCGGGGACGGTGGTCAACGACACATCGGCCCGGGCACCCGATCGAGCGCCGGTGACTTCGGGGACACGTGACACCCGTGGGCTGCCGTCCTCTCCGACCTCGACGCCGACCGTCAGCCGCCGCGCCGGCTGACGAGCGAAGGCCGAGTCGTCGGTGGAGACCAAAGATCGGACCAGGACCTCCACGTCATAGCTCACCGAGTCCGTTTGGGTCACGAGCGTCGTCCGCGCCCAATCCACGAACACTTGGGTCCCGTCGGGAGCCTCGGGCGCAGGAACCCCGATAGGAAGCAAGCCCTCCAACGTCTCCCGACTGCGCTCCGTCCCGTCGTAGGAGATGTACTCGACGGCGAACCATTCGGCGTGAGCGGCCACCTGGTCGATCACACGCTCCGGGTCGATCGCATACAGGTCGGCCTCGGTGACGACGATCGGGCTGGCCACCGTCACCTCCGGTGCGGACACCTGAGGGATGGTGGTTGCAGCGACCACCTGGACCGCAGTCGTCGGCACTGCAGTGGCAGGCTGGTTCCGGGTGAATGAGTAGGCCAACGCCCCGAGCGTGACCGCTCCGGCGACGACATAGACCATCCATTGGCGGTCCCCACCCTTGTTCTCGAGCGTCTCCCAGGGGATGCGCTCGTAGACCTCTTCCCTCTCCTTTTCCATGTCTCGAACGTATGGGTCACGTAGGCTCTGTTCAAGAGGGTTGTTTCAAATGGGGCGCGCCCTGGGAACCAAATGGTGCATCACTATCGTCTGTTGAGTAATGGCAGTTAACCCCGACCCGAGACCGGGCCGCTGGATCCTCCCCTTGGTGATACTGGGGATGATCGCGTTCACCTATTTCTTCGTGCGCGAGTTGCCCGAGGCGACCACCGAGACCACTGTCGTAACCGGGTCGAACACGACGACGACGACAGGCGACGACACGAGCACCACGAGTGCGACAACGGCCCTCGATCCGGAGACCGAGGCCTATCTGGGCGAGATAGACAGCATCAACACCGACCTTCAGGTGCAACGCACCGAGTTCGTGACGGTCAACAACTCCTTCAACGAGGAGCCACGCGGCATCGAGTACCCGGACGCCAAAGATCGCTTCGAAGCCGTCCTGGGTGCCACCCAGGAGCTATCCGACCGGCTGAGCGCCCTGACACCCCCGACGGCCCTCGAGTCGAATCATCAGACACTCCAGACCTATCTCGACTCCGCCGTGGTCAGTGCGGACGAGGCCCTGGAAGGCCTGCAATCGACGGACACGGGCGAGCGACGCAATGCGGGGGTCGATGCCTACGTTCAATCGGCCTCGGACTACGACACCGAGGTGACCAACACCCACAACGCGGCGAACGGCTGAGTCGACACCCTTGCCCTCGTTGCCGGTCGAGCACGAGTAGCACCCCGTTCTGTGGAGGCTGAGCGCGCGTGACGCGCGCTCAGCCTCCACAGAACGGGTCAGAAAGGGCGTCGTGGGAGACCGGGAGCACCTCCACCACTTAGCGAAGGGGTCGAGCTGCCGCTCGACCCCTTCATCGATCGACGCAGGCGCCGAACCCGCTAGATGTCGTAGTAGAGGTGGAACTCGTAGGGATGCGGGCGAAGCCGGACCGGGTCGATCTCGTTCTCCCTCTTGTAGGACAGCCACGAGTCGATGATTCCCTGGGTGAACACGTCTCCCTGCAACAGGAAGTCGTGATCGGCCTCCAAGGCATCCAAGGCCTCGTCCAGGCTGCCGGGCACGGACGGCAGACCCTCCAGCTCCGACGGCGGCAGGTCGTAGATGTCCTTGTCCACCGGGTCATGCGGCTCGATCTGGTTCTGAACACCGTCGAGACCGGCCATCAACATCGCCGAGAAAGCGAGGTATGGGTTGCACGACGGGTCGGGACAGCGGAACTCGAGGCGTTTCGCGGCCGGGCTCTGGCTGTACTGCGGTATCCGCACCGCAGCGGAGCGGTTTCGGCTCGAGTACACCAGATTGACCGGTGCCTCGTAGCCGGGCACCAACCGGTGATAGGAGTTCGTCGTCGGGGCGGCGAACGCCAACACCGCGGGTGCGTGCTTCAGCAAGCCACCTATGTACCAGCGCGCCATGTCGGAGAGCCCGGCGTACCCGCTCTCGTCGAAGAAGAGGGGCTCACCGTCCTTCCACAGTGACTGATGAGTGTGCATGCCGGAGCCGTTGTCCTCGAAGATCGGCTTGGGCATGAACGTCACCGACTTGCCCACTTCCCAGGCGGTGTTCTTCACGATGTACTTGTACAGGGTCACGTTGTCGGCGGTTCTCAGCAGCGAGTCGTATCGCATGTCGATCTCCGCCTGGCCCGCAGTTCCCACTTCGTGGTGCTGGACCTCGATCTGGATCCCGGCGACCTCCAGATTGTGCGTCATCTCGGAACGCAGGTCCTGGTAGTGGTCTGTGGGAGGGACCGGGAAATAGCCCTCCTTGTAGCGGGGCTTGTAGCCGAGGTTGCCACCCTCCTCGAACTCGCCCGAGTTCCAGGCGCCCTCGATCGAGTCGACGAAGTAGTAGCCGGAGTTCTGGTCCTGGCCGAACCTGACATCGTCGAAGATGTAGAACTCGGCCTCGGGGCCCCAATAGGAGGTGTCGGCCAGCCCGGTCGACACGAGGTACTCCTCGGCCTTCTTGGCCACGTACCTGGGGTCCTTCTCATAGGGCGTGGACGTCACCGGGTCGTTGACGAAGCAGTAGAGGATCAGGGTCTTCCTCGACCTGAACGCGTCGTCGACGGCGGTGTCCGCGTCGGGAATCAGGAGCATGTCCGACTCCTGGATGTCCTGGAAACCCCGGATCGACGAGCCGTCGAAGCCGAAGCCGTCTTCGAACGAGTCCTCGGTCAACTCATGGGCGGGAACGGTGAAGTGCTGGACCTGGCCGGGCAGGTCACAGAAGCGCAGATCGACGAACTCGTAGCCCTCACTCTCGACGAGGGACAAGACGTCGGCAGCCGTCTTGGTCACGATGTCTCCTTCCGATTGCTGATCGTGATCAGAGCATTGTTGTCCAAACGCAATTGCCCTGCCGTTGCCGCAATGTGAACGCTGTGTTTCGTAGTTTCCACAGTGAGCATTTACCCGGGTGCGCACCAGCAAGCGCCGATAATCGGTGGCGATGATCCACGTCTACATGTGGCGCGAGTCCGGTGTCGAGATGGTCGGCTCCGACTACCACGTGGGCATTCCAGAAGACCCCGGCACCTGGATTTGGGTCGACGTCGTCGGTGAGGAGCGCGAGGTCGTCAGGTCGATCGGAAGCACCTTCGGGCTCGACCCGGGCGCGGTCGAGGACTCGTTCGCCGAAACCAACCTCTCCCTCGTCGAGGAACACGTTCACGAGGTCTTCGTCGTGTTGCACGGCTTCACCACCGGGGAAGGCGAACGGCTGTCGACACCCGAGATCGACGTCTTCATAGGTCGTCGGTTCCTCGTGACCATCAGGGACGGCACCCGCGCATCCATCGACGCGGTCAGAGACCGAATCAAGGACGAAGGGAATCTGCCCGTGGCCACTCCGGCCGGCATGCTGGCCTTCCTCGCCCACGCCGCGGGCCGCAGATACGCACCGCTCATCCAGGAGCTCGAGCGACGCATCGACAGCCTCGAGGAGTCAGCTATACGCGGTGAGCCTCAGACAGCCGTCGAGGTGTATGCCTTGCGTCGTGACGTGATCCTGCTGCGGCGCGCCCTGGCCCCTCAATACGACGTCTACGACGATCTGTCCGCCTCGAATCACCCACTAATCGACGAGGAGGCGCGTCTGACCTTCGCCAGGGTCGCCAACCAGCATCGCCGGGCCCTGGAGGCGCTCGAAGCCGGGCGTGCCCTCCTCGGGTCGACTCTCGAGACGTACCGGGGTGCCGTGGCCGACCAGACCAACGAGATCATGAGAATCCTCACCGTGTTCTCGGCCCTCCTCCTCCCCCTGACCCTCATCGCGGGGATATGGGGAATGAACTTCGTGCTGATCCCGGGTGCCGGGAGCACCTGGGGCTTCTGGTCCCTCGTCGGCGTGATGGCCGTCATCGGGCTCGGGCTGTGGATCTACTTCGCCAGACGGGGGTTCATCGGCGCGCCGAGGGTCCGAGACCTCCCGAGGGCGGTCGGGCTCGGCCTCTTCAACCTGGGTGCTGCGCCCATCCGTGCCGTGGCCGGCAGTGTCTGGCAGCGTGGCGACGCCGGCGACTGACTACCGTCGCTGCGCGATATGCCGGCCACGATCGTTCTGGGTGCCCAATGGGGAGATGAGGGAAAGGGCCGTGTCGTCGACTACTTCGCCGAGAGCGCGGATTACGTCGTTCGATACCAGGGTGGCAACAACGCCGGACACACGATCGTCGTCGGCGACGAGAAGCTCGCCTTGTCTCTCATCCCGTCGGGGATCCTCTACCCGGCATGCACACCGGTGATCGCCTCAGGCACCGTCATCGACCCGGCGGTCCTCCTCGCCGAGATGGACATGGTGGCGGAGAAGGGGCTCGACCCATCACCGGTCCGCCTCTCGTCCAATGCCCATTTGATCATGCCCTATCACCGCAAGCTCGACGCGGCCATCGAGCGCTATCTGGGAAAGAACCAGATCGGCACCACGAAGAAGGGCATTGGCCCGGCGTACACGGACAAGTACGCGCGGTTCGGGATCAGGGTCCAGGACCTGTTCGACACCAAGATCTTCGCCGAGAAGGTCGAGGCCGCCCTCGAGGAGAAGAACAAGCTCCTCCCTCGCGTCTACAACACCCTGCCCATGGAGCCGGAGGAGATCATCGATGAGTACCTCGGCTTCGCCGAGAGGTTGAGGCCTCATGTGACGGACACGTCGCTGCTGCTGAACAAGGCGATAGAGAGTGGCGAAGACGTCCTCTTCGAGGGGGCGCAAGGCACCCTGCTCGACGTCGACCACGGCACCTACCCCTTCGTGACCTCCTCCAACCCGACTGCCGGTGGCGCGGTGGTGGGAGCCGGGGTTGGGCCCAAGGCCATCGACGAGATAGTCGGCGTCGCCAAGGCCTACATCTCGAGAGTGGGGACGGGCCCGTTTCCGACCGAGCTCCACGACGACGACGGCGACACCATGATCGAGCTCGGGGGCGAGTACGGGACCGTCACGGGCAGGAGGCGCCGATGTGGATGGCTCGACCTGCTCGCCTTGCGCTACGCCGTCCGAGTCAACAGCCTCACCAAGGTCTTCCTGACGAAGCTCGACATTCTCTCTGCGTTCGAGACGATCAGGGTTGCGACGGGATATCGCTCCCCTGAAGGCGAGTTCGACGAGTTCCCTGCACAACAATCAGTGCTCTACCACTGCGAGCCCACCTACGAGGAGTTGGACGGCTGGGGGACGGACATCACCGGTGCCCGCGAATACGGCGACCTCCCCAAGGAGGCCCGTGCCTACGTCGAATACGTCCAGGAGGCGATCGGGACTCCGGTCGGATGGGTGTCGGTCGGCCCGGAGCGATCGCAACTGGTCGAGATCACATGAAGGTGCTTCTCATCGGCTCCGGCGGCAGAGAGCATGCGATGGGCTGGAAGCTCGCTCAATCCTCCCGGGTGAGCGAGCTGATCTCACTTCCCGGAAACCCCGGGCTCGCCGAGTTGGGCCCAGTCGTGGAGGGCATAGATCCCGACGATGCCGGCGCGGTGGCGGCCATGGCCAGGGTTCACGGCGTCGACCTCGTGGTCGTCGGGCCGGAGGCACCCCTGGCCACCGGCGTCGCCGATGCCGTTTCCGGATTGGGGATACCCGTTTTCGGCCCCACCCGCGCCGCAGCGCGACTCGAGTCGTCGAAGGCATTCGCCAAAGACGTCATGAACCGCGCTGGGGTCGCAACCGG
>JASFVB010000166.1:0-6134 GCA_050050035.1 Acidimicrobiia bacterium
TCAGCAGACGACAGGGTGATCGAACAGCTGCGGGTCACAGGAGTCACCGCAATAGTGGGGGATGAGAACATCTATCCGGCCGACGAGTGGCTGGGGGGCACCCTGAAACGTGCCCACGGGGAGGCTCTCGCCTGGATCAGAGCCCGCAGCGACCCAGAAGCGAGTTCGTAGGCCCGAGGCACGCACCCAAGACAATACGGCTTTCAGCCCCTTTTGAAACGGTGCAGCCTCGAGGAGCCACATCGCGGGCCCTCGACTCAATGGTCGAGCAAGAGATTCTTGATCAGAACCACCACCGTGGCCACGATCAGGGTTCCACCGGCGAACAGCCCTGATCTGACCGAGCCGGCGCCACTGTGTCGTCCGATCTGAAAGGCAGAGAAGCCGATGAAGCCGGAAACGAAGAACCTGGCCATGTCCGGCTCCGATGGGCCGGAGAAAAGCAGCACCGGGACCGTGGCGACAATCGCCACTGTCGCGGCTCCGATCAGTTGTGCCAGTGCCATGGAACGGTGCTGGATTTCTCCCGTCTCCTTGGTGACCAGCCGCGAGGCGAGCCGGAAGGCGAACAGATGCGCCAGGGCAAGCCCGATCGTCGTACCCCAGATCAGCCAGATCGTTGGCATCCCCTCTTCCGGGTCGGTGGCGACCAGGGCAGCGATCAGGCATATCGACACGTAGAAGGCCATCGTGTAGCCCTCCCGGCGAATCTCGGTGTAGTCGATGGTCTCCTCGGCGTCGATTGCCATTTTGCTGCCTTCGGCGAGTCATCTCCGGGGTCGCTGAGCCACTATTGGGTGCCGACAACCGGCCATCGGCGACGACCCAGAATATTGCCAAACCCGTTCCACCACGCGGAATCGATCATCGAGATACCTCGACAGCCTTGAGGAGTTGGAGGTTTCCAACCGATCCCACGAGGGCGGGATTGGTTGGGGATGTGGTTGACAACTGGGCGTTGGTTGCCGGGATGTCGTCCTAGAGGAGGGTGATCGGGAGCCTGGAGGATCTTGGATGCTCTCGAGGGGCTGTGGGATTGGAGTCAGTACGCGCTGGCAGGCCCGGTCTATGGTTTCCAGTGATTCGGGGGCTCGACTTGCTGCTAGCCGGTTTGTGCGAGGGGTTCGGGGTGGGGGAGCGGGTGTTGGGCGAAGATGGTTTCGGTTTGTGCGTTTTGGTGGGCTTGCCAGGCGAGCATCCTGAGGGTGTTGCGTTGAAACCCGTAGTGGTGGAGTCGTTCTCGAGGGTGATGGTCGTCGATGTATCGGTTGGCGGATTCGGCGAGGCTCTTAGTGGTCTTTGGACGGTGTTGAAGGTGTCGTGGGTTCGGGGAAGACTCCGAGGTGTTCCGGTCGGTTGTAGCCGGTGATCTTGTCTTGGGCGGTTCGGTCCAGTCGGATCCGGATGTAGCCGTCGGGTTGGCCGGTTGGGGTGGTACGTCGTATTCGGCTGAGAGTCTGACGGTTTTGTCTGTCTTGTTGATCCGCTTGTTGATGCGGCGGAGTGTTAGGGCGAGCTGTTGGTTTCCGTCGACGTGGCATGTGCGGATGTGTGGTGCTCCGGCAATGAGGTTGATGTCTACCGGTTTTGGGGGTCCGGTCTTGGGGTGGTGGGTTTCTTGTCCGTGGTATCGGTCTGGGGTTTTGCCTTTGGTCCTGTGGACTCCTACGAGTCCTATGTGTCCTGCTCTTAGGAGGCGGTCGAGGTGGGTGACGCGGAGGGCTCTGTTGTAGGCGTATCCGATGAAGCCGGGTAGGTGTTGGGCTGCTTGGAGGTATTGGTCGACGACGAGGTTGTCTTCGGTGGGCCCGTCAAGTGTGATCGGGTCGATGACGAGGACTACTTGTTCGTTTCGTCTTGGCCCGCGGATGTGGGTGAAGGCGTGGGGGAGTCCGGGGATGACGTTGCCGCCTCCGGCGGGGTGTAACCCGATGTCTGGGTCGTGGCGTCGTTGCTGGCGCGATCTCGACAGACCGGCTGGACGACTAACTGATTGGGAACGATGTCACCAGCGGCGCAGCCCGTGTAGTCCGCGACGGCAACGCTTCTCCGACACTGCGGACCGGCCGAGGGCCGGTTCGTTTGAATCTGCTTCACAACTCGAGCTCTCTGCAGTTTGGCGGTGCCGAGCTGCTGCATATCTTTCCACGAAGGGAGCCTGCGTCCCGCTCTGCCAACCAGTGCTATGCGGGCGGTCGCAATCGTTGGCGGCGTCGTCTCCGTGGTTCTGGCGCCGGTAGCAGGGGCAGTCGAGGTTCCGGGTTCACTCCATACGCCATCCTCCAGCTTGCCCGACACTCGTCATGCCATTGGCTGCTCACCGCTCGCGGGATGGTCCTTCGAGCAGAACACGTGGGGTTAGCCTGCCCTCGATCTAAAGGACTCGACCAATGCCCGACAAGACGTGGGATGAGCTGGCCGCCGAGCGGCTGGAGCTGACTGAACAACTGAACGAACTCGAGCAGCAGCTCACGCCACTCGAAGAGGTCACCCAGACGAACGCCACGGTGGACGAGCTGCGGGCGATGCTTCAGTCGACCGCAGAGGGCACCGAAGGCGCCAAAGAGGAGCTAGAGGGCTATGTGGGCAAGCTCAAGGACCTCGGTGGGGAGATTGAGGATTACCTCGATGACCCCTCGGTTCGTGAGCTGACCGAAGGCGTCGGGGAGGGTCTGGGCGAGTTCCAGGATGCTCTGGAGGCGGTCGACGAGGAGGTGGGCCGTCTCGACGAGGTGCTCGATCAGATCCAGAAGTACATGGAGTACGAGGATGCGCCTGCCGACCAGCAGATCGAAGCCCTGGCCCAGGCATTCGAAGAGGCTGTTGACAAGCTGGGACCGCTCATCAAGCGAATACCTGGGTTGGGGACATTCTTCGAGATCTACGCGTTGGCCATCAAGCGAATTGCCGAGTCGGTGAGTTCGATCCAGGCAACACAGAGGCATTTGCAGAAGGCGTGGGTTCAGATACGACCGGGCACGACCATGTATCTCGTCCCCCGCAATGCACACGAGCGCCAGCAAGCTGCCATCCGAGAACTCGAGTTGAAGCTGGAGGGCAACTTCAACCAGATGATGGGCGTTGCCCAGAACTTGCGCGAGCAAATCCCCGATGCCACAGCCAACGAGGTCGACGTGGCAGTTCGGGCAGCCGAGTCACGCTGCTCCGACCTCCTGCCACAGACAAACGCACCCGAGCTGAAAGCTCGCAACGACGCCTGGAAGGCCCTCGAACACGCCGAAAGGAATCGAAACCGGGCCGCTGACGAGTTGGAGCGAAGCTCGGCCGAGGCCGACAGGGACGTTGCACGCCTCGCTGCCGCACGAGGCGCCGGCCGTCAAGGCTCGGCGGACATGGCTGCCTTGCAGGCGCGAGCGGAGGCTTCGGCGCGGTCACGTGATCGCGCCCGGACACGGCTCGCGGAACGCGAAACCGAATTCGACGCGGCCATGTCCGAGTTCGAGAGCGCAAAGGCTCCGTGGGATGCGATTCGCAAGGCCTACATCGACTGTGTGAAGTCGCATATCAGCGCGCTGGGCGTACACGCCAACCAGGGGCGGGGTTTCAGCCCGGCCGATTTGGAATACCTCCGTATCACTTATCCCGACTACCACCTCGGAGCCATGATTCCCGCGCCAAAGCCATCGACGACGACTGGTGAGACAGCCGGCCTGTTCGGTCGTCGCAGGCTTGTCGTCATGGGTGGCGGCGGGATTCTCGCCCTGGCGTCGTTGGGTCTCGTCTTCGTGTTTGTCTTCGGAGGAGCGGACGATTCCAGCAATGGCCTCGAGGCTCAACAGCAGGCCGGGGCGGTTGTCACGACCACGCCTCAGGTAGCTGTCACAGAAGAGCCAACCACCACCACGAGTACGACACTGACCACGACTCTGCCACTCGCCACCTCAGCGATCGACTACGTCACGATCACAGACACCAACGTCATGGCGGATCCTTCCGGTGACGTCTGGGTGGAGCTGACGTTCGCCGGATCGTGGGTCGATGGACCCCCACCGTTGGACACGGCGTGGTTCATGCAGACCAGCGTCGGCGTCATCACCGGCGGCCAGTTCCATGGGACGTCGTGGTCCCTACAGGACGGGAAGACCAGGGGCGAGGGCCTGATGGATGGTGATGTCCGGGCAGCTCTGAACGGCGAGATGTGGGTCACACCGGAGGGGAGACTGGTGGTGCGGTTTCCGGGGCTCAGCGATACGGATGGTCTTGCCGCTTCGAGCCTGGCCCCCGATGCGCAGATCTCGCTGTACGCGCAGGTTGTGCCTGAGGAAGGCGCCGATTTCGAGAGGATCGAACGGGTTGTCCCATTGGGCCAGGTGACCGAACCGGGACAGGTTCTGCCCCTTCCGGATTGGATCCTGGTGGAGACCGACTTCGGGCCGATAACGCTGGTGATTCCCGCGGGCGACTGACGCAGTCAGGAGCGAAGTGACCTGAGCGTTCGGGCCGCATCCACGAACTCGGACAAACCGCGGCACCTTGCCTCAGCTTCTGTGACGATCGGTTGTGCGCTGAGCTGCGTTGAAGGTGCTCCATTGCACAACGGAGCGTGCACCGGGAATAACCGTCCCCTCGCCCAGGTACATTCAACGAGTGGCGCTCATCGAACGAGACGATGCTCTTCGACGGCTCGGTGACCTTCTGGACGAGGCCACCACTGGGTCGGGCCGCATGGCCCTGGTACGTGGCGAGGCCGGCATCGGCAAGACCTCGGTGGTCAAGGAGTTCATCTCGACGGTCGAGGACGCTCACGTCCTCTGGGGAGGATGTGACGACCTGCTGGCCGCACGTCCCCTCGGGCCCATCTGGGACATGGCCTTCGACGAGGCGACGTTGGAGGAGGCACTCGAATCCGACGACCGTCAGGACACGCTTCGCGCCGTATACGAGCTGCTGACCCGCGGTTTACGTCCCACCGTGATGGTGATCGAAGACGTTCACTGGGCCGATGACGCCACGCTCGACTTGCTCAAGTTCATCGGACGGAGAGTCGACCGGACCCACGGTCTGGTGATCATCACCTATCGGGACGGCGACACACCCGGGGATCACCCGCTTCGCGTGGCCCTCGGCGATTTGCCCCATGGTGTGGTCGAGCGAATCCGGTTGGAGCCTCTGACCTCCGCTGGAGTGAGGGCGATGGCCGGGGAGGGCATCGACACCGACAGTCTCTGGGAGCTGACTGGTGGCAACCCATTCTTCGTCTCTGAGGCGGTCGCTACGGCTTCCGATCATGTGCCCGCGTCGATTCGAGAAGCGGTACACGCCCGCGTGCAACGTCTGTCGGATCGGGCCCGGCGGCTCGTCGAGTTGGCGGCCGTGGCGCCGAGCCGAATCGAGCTGGACGTCGTGGGGGCCATCCTGGGTGATTCTCCAGCTGTGATCGCCGAGTGTGAGGAAGCAGGCATCCTCGAAGTGACCGGCAACGCGCTCCGATTCAGACACGAGCTGGCGCGTAGGGCCATCGAAGGTGATCTGGCGGAGATCACGAGACGACAGCTCAATCTCGACACCCTCAACGCCTGTGAAGCTCTCGGGTACGACGTGTCCCGATGTGCACATCATGCTCGCGAGGCCGGCGACGGAGAGGCAATGCTCCGCATTCTCCCCGATGCAGCCCGTCGCGCGTCGGAGATGGAGAGTCACGCCGAGGCGTTGGTGACTCTTCGGGCATTGAAGCCTTATCTACACATGATGACCAAGAAGCAACTCGCCGATCACTACGACATGTGGGCCTATGAGGAGTATCTGGGGGCCGACATCGGGATCGACCTGATCGACAAGGGCATAGCCATCCGCCGTGATCTCGGCGACCCGGCAGCACTTGGCAGATCCCTGCTGATCGCCTCACGACTCGCCTGGGTCGGCACCGACCGGCGGCTCGCCATCGAATATGCGGAGGAGGCGGCTGACGTGCTCAGCGACGTTGGAGGGGAGGACCTCGCCAGTGCGTATTCGGTTCTCTCGCAACTGGCCATGCTGGGCGGATTCCGGGCGGAGACCGTTGCCTGGGCGGAGAAAGCACTCGCGTTGGTAGATGAGGGGGACAACCCGATCCGTGCCCACGTCCTCAACAACCTGGGGACGGTCATGATGAACGATGACACCGAAGAGGGTCG
>JASFVB010000167.1:0-6123 GCA_050050035.1 Acidimicrobiia bacterium
CTCCGACGCTTTGACTCAGCCGCTCTCGCGCAATACCTCGACGTGGATCACACCTTCGAGGTCTTCGATCTCCTTGCGCAACGCACTGTTGAAATCACCATGGAGGTGGATAACCGCCTTGGCCGCCTTGGCCCCCTCGAACACGTGATTCTCCATGTGCTCGACGTTGATGTGCCCTACTCTCAGAACGGAGAACACCTGACTCAAGACCCCGACCTGATCGACATGCCGGATACCGATGACGGTCGTGTGGCTCATGGGCTCGGCGAGGTTCACGACGTTCTTGACTCCGCCGTCGCAGTAGTCGTCGATGATCTTGACGACCTGCTTCGCCACGGACTCCTGAGCCTGCTCCGTGGATGCCCCGATGTGATGCGTCCCGTAGACATTGGGGTGCTTCGCCAACTCTGACACGAA
The DNA here is from genome assembly GCA_050050035.1 of Acidimicrobiia bacterium. Classification (GTDB taxonomy): domain Bacteria; phylum Actinomycetota; class Acidimicrobiia; order Spongiisociales; family ZC4RG35; genus JANQRA01. The sequence goes on from JASFVB010000167.1 coordinate 418, forward strand.
CGGTGCCTCACCCGTCTCCGGCTCGTCGGGGAAGACGTCGAGAGCAGCTCGCAGATCCTTCTCGTCGAGGGCTTCGAGCAGGTCCTGGGCCACGATCACGTCGGCCCGGGACGTGTTGACAAGACATGCGCCATCCGACATGAGGCTGAGAAAACGTGCGTCCACCAGCCCGGACGTCTCTGGGGTGGAAGGCACGTGCAGGCTGACGTAATCGCACTCCGGCAGCAATGACTCGAGATCCGGATAGAGCCGCATGCCAAGCTCGGCAATGGCTTCCGACAGATCTTCGGGGCGATCCGGGCGCTCGAGGGAGAGCACCTTCATGCCGAACGCCTTGGCGCGGACGGCGACTTCCCACCCGATGGACCCGAGCCCGATGAGACCGAGCCGACGGCCCTTCAGCCCTCGCGCCTTGGAGAAACGAGACTTCTGCCAGTTCTCGTCGCGCAGGCCCGCAACGTTGTCCGGGATGTGACGATCCAGGGCGAGGATCAGGCCCATGGTGAGCTCGGCAACGGCCACCGAGTTCTTCCCGGGGACATTCGAAACGTAAACACCTTGCGCCGAAGCCGTCTTCATGTCGATCGTGTTCGTGCCCGCGCCGGCCCGCACGATCAGGCCGAGTTGCTCGCCTGCCTCGATCGTTCCGGCCGTCACCTGGGTCGAGCGAACGACGAGGGCTTCCGTGTCCGCGATCACACCCGGGAGATCAGAAGCGGATAGGCCGGGCTCGTAGCGGACATCGTGCCCTCGGCTCACCAGCTTGTCCAACTGCGGCTCGGGGAGTCTGTCTGCTACCAGAATCCGCATCACGCGTACTCACGCTAATGGGTGACGGGCGATTGGTGGGCAGCAGAAGGTGAACAGTTGCCGAAACCGTGGCGAACGCTCAACCTCCGCTCACGGCCTGGATTATCCGTACTTCGGACCCGTTGTTGACAACCGACTCGACGGTCGCCTGCGCACCATCCACGAACACCGAGACGTGTGGGCGCACGGCTCCCCCCTCGTCGACGATGTGCCCGCGAAGCCCAGGGTGCAGCGTGAAGAGTGAGCCGAGCACCTCCTCGACAGACGTACCGTCGACTTCGTGGCTCAGCTCGGTGTTGGCCGCGTGTGCGAGCATCCGGGGCAGCGTGACCGTGGCCGTCACGTGAGGATCTCTATGGCTCCAATGCGCGGGAATGACGGCGCCAGCTGGCTCCACGAGTCACCGTTGTCCTCGGTCAGCCACAGCTTCCCACCGGTGGTCCCGAAGCAGAACGTCCCGTCGTTGTCACCTTGGAACGCTCCTCGGAGAACTCCGGTGAACTGTGGTGAGTCACTCCAACCCGAACCTGACACCTGCCACGATTCGCCGTCGTCGTCTGATCTGTAGACCCGCAGAGCTCCCTCTACCGGGACACGGTTGGCGTCGGCCTCGAGCGGGATCGTGAACAGCCGGCCGCTGCCGTCGTCGCGCCACATGACAAACCCGAAGTTGGCCGGAAGGCCACGCTCGATACGAGTCCAATTGTCGCCACCGTCGTCGGTCCGATAGACGCCACTGTGATCCTGACGCCAGATCCGCTCTCGACTTGAGGGGTCGTGGGCTACGCAGTGAACGCAGTATCCGACCTCGGGGCGCGGAGCGTCTTCGGGAACACCAACCGCACTCACCCCGTCGTTCTTCAGCTCCCAACTCATGCCTCCGTCGTCTGATCGGAGGACGCCAACGGCCGAGATCGCCACCCACTGGGTGTCGCCATCGATCGTGATCCTGTGTGCGCACAACCCTCCGAGCCCGGGTTGCCACTCTTCGCGAGTGCGGTGCTCATTGAGCCCTTCGACCGGCTCCCAGCTGACACCCTGGTCGTCGGAGGTGAACAAGCCGGCATGCGCGACTCCGGCCCACACTCGATTCCCCGAGGTGTGAAACGTCCAGACTTGCTCCATCTTGCGCTCGGCGTCCTCGGGCCACGCCGGTGGCGTTTCGGTCTGCTCCCAGGTCTCCAGATCGTGGCTGCGTTGTATCCCGACTCCGAACCAGTTGCTGCCGACTGCTGCCAGCCGGGTGCCGTCAGGTGCTTGCCCGAACGCCGTGACCTTCCAGCCCGGGAACAACGGGCCAGTCACGTCCCAAACGTCTTGCGAGCCCTCGACGACATAGCCACCCTTCTCGGTGCCAACCAGGATCTTCACCAACTCGAGTCTCCTCGTCTCCCGGGGCGACCCAACCTTGCCCGATATCGATCAGACGGCATCCTCTCCCCTCTCACCAGTGCGGATTCGGACCACGTCCTCGACCGGGAGGACGGCGATCTTCCCGTCACCGATCTCACCGGTCAGTGCGGCCTCGCGGATCGCGTCGACCGCCGACGCGACGAGATCGTCGGAGAGGAGGATCTCCACCCTCGTCTTCGGCACGAAGTCGACGTCGTACTCGGCACCGCGATACACCTCCCTCTGACCCGCTTGGCGACCAAATCCCGAGATGTCCCCGATGGACATCCCGGAGACTCCCACGCCCTTGAGTGCGTCACGGACTGCATCGAGCTTGAAGGGCTTTATGAACGCTACGACGAGCTTCATCGAAGTGCTCCTATCTACCTGCGTCGGTTGCGACGTACGCGCGCTCATCGTGCAAGGAGATGTCGAGCCCTTGCTCCTCTTCGTGGTCCTCGGCTCGGAGACCCATGGTGGCCTTCAGTATCCGTGCGATGAGCCAGGTCACGATGAAGCTGTAGGCGAGGACTGCGATCACCCCGACGAATTGATAGCCGAGCAACGCACCGTTCCCGAACAAGGCTCCGTCGACCCCACCAACACTGGCCTGGGCCAAAACCCCGAGCAAGAGCGAGCCCACCAATCCCCCAACCAGGTGGATGCCCACTACGTCCAGCGAATCGTCATACCCAAACCGGAATTTGAGCGACACGGCGAAGTAGCACACCAGACCGGCGAGAAGGCCGAATGCGAACGCACCGGCGGGTCCGACGAAGCCCGCCGCCGGGGTGATGGCCACGAGACCCGCGACTGCCCCGGACGCGACCCCCAACGTCGTGGGGGCGCCGGTCTTGCGCCACTCCGCAACCACCCAACCCAGAGCGCCGAGCGCCGCCCCGATCTGCGTGGTGACCATGGCGTTGATGGCTCCGTCACCGGCACTGAGGGCCGACCCCGCATTGAAACCGAACCACCCAAACCAGAGGATCCCGGTGCCGACCAGGGTCAGGGGAAGGGAATGGGGTCGGAACGCCTCGCTCGGGTAGCCCTTGCGCGGGCCGAGCACGAGAACCAAGGCGAGCGCCGCCACCCCGGCATTGATGTGAACGACCAGACCGCCGGCGAAGTCGATGGCCCCGAGGTCGGTGAGCCAACCCTCCCAGGCCCAGTGGGCTACGACCGGGTACACGAGAAGAGCCCATAGGGCGGTGAACACGACCCACGCAGAGAACTTCATGCGGCCGGCCACGGCTCCAGCTATCAACGCCGGCGTGATGATGGCGAAGGTCATCTGAAACATCGCCGCCAGCAGGCTCTCACCTGACAGGCCGGCCAGACCTGCCTCGCTGAAGTCGCCGATGATGCCGCCTCCGTCGCCACCGAAGGCCAATGTCCATCCGATCAGCACCCAGATGACCGTGACGATCGAGATGGTGAAGAAGTTCATCATCAGCATGTTGAGCACGTTCTTGCCTCGAACCATGCCGCCGTAGAACAACGCCAAGCCCGGTGTCATGAATAGCACGAGAGCCGAACTGACCAGCACCCACGCGATGTCTCCGTCGCTCATTCCTCCTCCTCGAGCCGACGAGCGGGACGTCGCATGCTACCGACGGCCCACGACGGCCGTCGGCTCGTCTCTTCGGCCGAGACGATCGCACCGCGGCCTGGCCGAGTGAGCGCCCGCGCGTGCTCGGCTAGCGTCCCAAGTGCTCGAGCCTGGGAGGAGCGTTGAGCGACACTGCCCGAACAAGCAGGTCGATTCCGGTCGTCGCCCTGTTCCGCGACTACCGGTCGTCCTGGGTGCGACCCGACCTGGTAGCCGGTCTGGTGCTGGCGGCAATGCTCGTCCCACAGGGAATGGCCTACGCCGAGTTGACCGGGCTGCCTGCTCACACAGGCATCTACACGACGCTCGCCGCATTGCTCGCGTACGCCGTTTTCGGGCCAAATCGGCGTCTCATCCTCGGGCCCGATTCGTCCCTCGCACCAGTGATCGCCGCCGTGATTCTCCCTCTCGCAGCCGGCGACCCGTCGACGGCCGTCGTCCTTGCCTCGGCGATGAGCGTCCTGGCAGGGCTCGTGTGCATTGGCGCCGGGTTCTTCCGACTCGGCGTCATCACGGAGTTGCTGTCGAAGCCCATCCGGATCGGGTACCTGAACGGCATCGCGGTGCTCATCTTCGTGTCTCAGCTTCCGAAGGCGCTTGGTTTCTCTGTCACGGCAGACACGACAGTCGAGACCGCTGTCGACACGGTGGAGGCGGTGTTCGAAGGCTCCACGGTCGCCGGGGCACTCGCCCTGTCGGTCGGCTCGATCGTGGTGATACTCGGTCTGAGACGTATCAGCCGCGCTATCCCCGGTGTTGTTCTCGCCGTCGCCGGGTCGATCGCCGTCATGTCCCTCTTTGCGATTCCGGGTGTGTCGACGGCTGGTGACATCCCTTCCGGTCTCCCGCCTTTGACCGTCCCGTCGGTGGGTCTCGACGTCCTTCCCGCACTCATAGGTGGAGCCTTTGCCGTGGCACTCGTCTCGTTTGCGGACACGGGTGCACTGTCGACGGCGACTGCACTCAGGTCCGGCGAGCACATCGACCCGAACAGTGAGATAAAGGCGCTCGGAGCAGCCAATCTCCTGTCAGGCTTCTTCCAAGGATTCGCCACGAGCGCCTCCTCATCGCGAACGGCCGTCGGCTTGGCGGTGGGAGCGCAGTCGCAGGTTGCCGGGCTCGTCGCGGCAATTGGAGTGCTCCTGCTCGTCCTGTTGGCGCCCGGGCTCGTCGCCGAGATCCCAAGCCCGACGTTGGCGGCCATCGTCATCACTGCTTCGTTCACTTTGTTCGACTGGTCGGGCGCGCGATGGTTGTGGCGGGTGCGCCGATCCGAGTTCTTCCTGATGTCAGGCGCCTTTCTGGGTGTGCTGTTGATCGGCGTCCTGGAAGGCATCGGGATCGCCATCCTCCTTTCCCTGGCCAACTTCGTCCGCAAGGCGTGGCGCCCCCACAGCACCGAGTTGGGCAATGTCGCCGGCGTGCCCGGCTACCACGACCGGGAGCGTCATCCGGAGGCGGAGGTCATCCCGGGCCTCCTCATGGTCAGGTACGACGCTCCCATCTTCTTTGCCAACGCGGCCGACTTCGGTCGACGTCTGCAGGAGATGGTTCGATCGGCCGATCGGCCAATCGAACGAGTGGTGGTCGTGGGCAACGCGATCACCGACATCGACACGACGGGCGTCGAGATGCTCGACGATGTCCTTGACGACCTGGACGCGAAACAGGTGTCTTTCGCCTTCGCCGGACTGAAGGGCCCCGCCAAGGACCGACTCCGGCGCTATGGCCTCTACGACCGTCTGGGTGAGGAGAGCTTCTTCCCGAACACGCTCAGCGCCGTTGCCTTTCACGAGCGTGAGCGCGAACGGCGTGACTCTGCAACCGACTAGGCCGGCGCCGTACGGGCTCCGATCCACCGTTCTGTGGAGGTCTGGCGCGCCTCAAGCGCG
>JASFVB010000168.1:0-6097 GCA_050050035.1 Acidimicrobiia bacterium
GCTTTCCCGAACGTCCGCGAGCCGTATTCGGACCGATTGCGGTTCCTTCTCAGGCGATCTAGGCGTTTCAGCGCCGTCTCGCCGGTCTTGGCTGCGAGTGACTCGGCGTATCGAGCAAGTGCCTGGTGTGAGCCTGGGCGACTGAGAACTCTGAAACCGGCGATGAGTAGAGCCGCCGCGACCGACTTTCTGGCTGCGTCATAGGCAAGGACGTAGGCGCCTGATGGGTCGAGTTCCGCGATCGCTCCGGCCGCCTCAATGTGACGTTCTGCATCTGAGAGCCACTGCGTGGCCGCGACCGGGTCGGGGGAAACGCTTTCGATCAGACCGCGCTTACGAAGGTCGTCGAGAACTGTCACATCAGATCTACGCGGGGGGCTGATTTGACTGCCTTTTCGAATTCACCTTGGGCATTGGTCCATTCCTCGTGGGACCGGACTGTCACGTTCACTGGCCGGCCCACCACAGCCTCGACCGTAGACGCCGCGTCGTAGACCGCTCCGACGTTGAGATCACCAATAACCAGAACATCGATGTCCGCCGGGCTTCGTTCGTTGGGGTCCGCCCAGGATCCATAGATGAACGCTTCCTCGATACCCTCGATATCCGCCAAAGCCGAGCGGAGGAGTGGCTCCGGTCCAATGGTCTTGACGAGAAGGCCCCGCAGCTCATCGAAAACGGGCGACGTCGGGTTGGGCTCGATTAGGCGGGTCCGTCCAACATTGGTCGACGTGACGAGACCGGATGCCTCGAGACGTTCGACCTCCTTGTGAGCGCCGCCGAGTGACGTGCTGGCGCGGCTCGCCAGTTCGCTAAGCGAGATTGGTCGGTCGGCGAAGACGAAAAGCTCGGCGAGAAGTCGCTCCTGTTCCGGAGACCTGAACAGCGGAAGCCGAGTCTCTACTTTCACAATTCATGAATATATCTTCACGTAGAGTGAAAGTCAATAGCATCTGCCCGGTGCACAACGGTGTCGATCGGTGGCAACTCGCTGCCACCAACCGCACCTAATCCGGGCCGCGCGTTTGATGCGGCCTGACGAAAGCCCTGGTCAGACCCACAGCATCTGACCAAGGCCTAGGTGCTGTTGGGATCTTCTCGATGAGAGCGGACCTCCACTCCTGGAAGGTCCTCGAACGCATTTGCGTCAGCCGTGACAACTGCTCTTTGGGTCGCCCTCGCCGTCGCCGCGATCAAGAGGTCGTGGGCTCCTCGTGGCCGCCCCGCTCGCTTGACCGTTGTGAGAAGCAACGCGTGCTCCCGTGCGATGCCCAGGTCGTACGGAATGACCGGCAGCGAGGTCACCACGTCCTCAACGAGCGTTCGTCTTCGATCTCGATGGCTCGGGGAGGCCAATTCCACTCCTACAAGCAGTTCCGCGACCGTGATAGCGGCAATCGCAACGTCGTCCTCGTCGGAGAGGACTGCATCCAGATCTCCCGAATCCCTTTCGGCATCGACGAGAAAGGTCGTGTCAAGGAGTACCAGACTCACGACCGGATATCGATCTCGATGAGTTCCCGCAGCTCACGAAGATCAGTCGACCATCCCTCGTCGGCGGTATGTCGTCGCAGCATCGTTTTGACTTCAGCCCCACGGCCGGTGCCTATTGGTTCGAGAGACGCCACGGCTTTCCCTCTTCGGATGATTGTGTATCGAGCCTTGTCATGCTCGATGCTGTCGAGCACGTCCGAGAAACGTCTTGCCGCTTCTGTCGCCGAAATGTCTGGCATGAAATCAGATTATCAGATCTGGCGTTTGACATGAAGGGGTTTGTGTGGCTGCTCGCCGGTTGGGTTGCGAGCCATTCTCCTCTCCAACCGCACCCAATCCGGGGACGGACTTGCTAGCCCGATGCAGCTCTAACCGGGTAGACCACCTGCTCGCCCGGCGCAACTGTCAACCGAACCAAGCCCGCTATCTCGGCGTCGAGTCTGTCGTCGCCGGAGTCAACCAGCAGGGGTCTGCCTTCGAGCGACTCGAGCTTGCTTTTGGTCACGGCAATCATCAGACGGTCTGGGCCGGCTCTCGTTACGACTTCGGGGCTGATCTGCTGGTTGCCCCTTCCCAAGACAAACCCCTGTCCTCCGATAGGCGACACGATGATGTGATCTACAGCAGAGTGGTCGATGTACTCGAGGAGTTCGGACTCACCGGCGTCAGGGACGATAAGCGATGCGCCCATGACGATGTCAACTCCCAGCAGAGTCGATCCGCTTCCCAGCCTGTCACCGATCGCCCTGGTCGTGGTTCCAGGCCCCAGGATGACGCTCGAAGACGGGGATATGGACCGCGCCAGGAAGGCTGCGAGCTGGGCAGTTGCCTCGGACCCCGTCTCTGGAGTGGGCGACTTCATGCCTTGTGCCGAAACTCGCTCGGTTGGGATTCGGAGATAGCCGTGAAGCTGAGTGGACACCCGTCCGTCGCGCAGGCCAGCTTCGTCGATGTCGAGTACCGGGGAGAGGGAAGTCTGTCTTCGACTGTTCTCGAGGAATGCCTTCGCAGCCTCAACCGCGACTCTGGGATGGGACGCAAACACTCCCGAGTACATCTTGACTCCTGCAGGAACACCAATCACCGGGACGGAATCGCCGACGGCGTCGTAGATATCGCGGGCCGTTCCGTCGCCTCCGACAAAGAGGATCAGGTCAACACCTGCGGCATGGAAGTGTGTGACAGCCGCTTTCGTGTCTGCAGCAGTCGTATCAGGTCGATCGGGAGCACCTGCGACTCTTGCTCTCACGTTGGCTTCGGCCAACTGGTCTGCTCCCATCGAGCCGGCCCATGTGGTGAAGGTCATGTCGGCCGACTGTGAGAGTAGAGCGGCTGTGATTGCCGACCTCGCGAGGGCAATTGGAACGAAGCCTCGGCCCCGCGCTACCGCGCGTAGTTCGGGGTCGTCGCTGCCTTTGTGGCCTATTCGGCCTCCGATGCCGGCAACCGGATTGACCAGGAAGCCAATGGAGCGACTCAAGCCTGCGATCCGGCGCGTTTCCGCTGATACGCGCGCCATGTCATGGCCCATCTGTCCGGATCGTCGAGGACGGACTCGTCGATGCGACCGATAGGGGCCTGAAGTGGGGCGTTCTCGATCCTTTCGGGATGCTCGCGTGCCTCCATCGACAGGAGGGCCCATGCGGCTGCATGCTCGTCGAGGTCGCGGTCGGTGTATGACTCGGTTGGTTCGACCGTTGCCGGCTGGGGCACAACGTATGGGTGATGACTGAGAAAGAAGTGGATCCCCAGGTCCGCGGCGCGACGCGCCAGATCTTCCACGGAGAATCCTGTGGCTTCTGCCAGGTCGCTCCACGAGTATCGGACCTGGTCGATGCGTGGCTCTCCTTCGCTGTAGGGGGCGGCTACACCTTGGATCTCGAGCATGCGCCGCATCAGATAGTTGTTGTTGATGGCTGCGACTTCGGCGACCTCGCGCATCCCGTCCGCACCGTGAGCCATCGCCCAGGCATAGGCTCGTACGAAGTTGGCCGCTACACCGTGGAACATGCCGATTCGGCCTATGGCGTCGGGCCGGTCGTAGTCGAGGAAATAGCCGTCTTGACCCAACTCGACTGTCGGGCTGGGGAGGAATCGAGAAAGCTCCTCAGTGGCCCCAACAGCTCCTGTGGCTGGCCCACCAGAAGCGTGGGGTGTGGAGAACGTCTTGTGGAGATTGAAGTGGCAGAGGTCGAACCCGGCGTCTCCGGCCCTGGCAATACCAAGCAACCCGTTTGCGTTCGCCTGGTCGTAGGCGCAAAGCCCACCGGCCTCGTGCACTAGCTCGACGAACCTCTCGACGTTCGGGTTGTAGATGCCGGTGTCGTCGGGGTTCGTCAACATGATGCCGGCGGTGCGGTCGGACAGCGCAGCCCGGAGAGCGTCGACGCTTGGGTATCCCGTGTCCGAGTCCGGGTAGAGCGTGATCACCTTGAATCCTGCAGTCGCCGGACATGCCGCATCCGAGGGATGCGAGAACACGGTTGTGATGATCTCGTCTCTGTCGTCGAGGTCACCGTTCGATTCGTGATACGCCCTGATGATGGAGGCGTTTGTGTAGATCCCGGCGGAGCCGGCGCGAGGCTGCAGGGTGAACTTGGACATCCCGGAGACTTCACAGAGAATGGTCTCCAGGCGGTGCATGATTTCGAGCATGCCCTGAACCGTGTTTTCCGGTTGGGCGGGGTGCACGTCCAGGAACCGGTGGGTAGCGAGAATCTGCTCGTTCACGATTGGGTTGTACTTCATCGTGGCCGTCGCCATGCCCATGTCAGCTGCAAGTCCGGCTCCCAAGGTTTCCTGGGACAGGCGGAGATAGTGGCGAAGTACTTCCACCTGGGACAGCTCGGGGAGGTCTGGAGGTTCGGCCCTGCGGAGGTCACTGGGTAACGCCTCGATTGCCCTGTCGGCCGCGTTCGCCAGGTCAGAATCGAGGTCGTCCAGTCGAATGCCTCTCCGGCCTGGTTCGCTGAGTTCGAAGATGAGAGGCTCGCCCCATCGAGCCTGCTGGTAGACGGGTCTCCCGCCCCGCACCTGCGGGTCTCTGTCGTCTGAGACACCGGCCACTAGGACACCACCTGCTGGAGAGTTTCGGCCAGCCGGTCCAGGTCACTCTTGGAGTGCAGTTCGGTGGTGCAGTAGAGGGCGCATCCGTCGAGTCCGGCGCGTCCGCTCAGGTCGAGGCCACCGAATATCCCTTTCTCTTCGAGGGCACGGTGAATCTCGGCGACGCTTCGGCCCGTCTCTGTCATGTCGACGGCGAGCTCTTTGCCGAACGGCGCCTCAAAGCGCGGCGCGCGGACACCTTCGATATCTGAGAGAAGGTCGGCAAGGTACCGTGACCTGCCCATCAGAGCGAGACCCAGGTCGCGCATTCCATTCGGGCCCATCAACGCCAGGTATACCCCGGCGGTGATCCCCCAGAGGTTGGCGGTAGTCCCCAGCCACTCCTTGCCGCCTTCGCGGGCCACGAAGCTGGTACGTGACGCGTCAACCTCTCCGAATCCGTGCTCGCCATGGTTTGCTGTTGGGGTGACGCTGTAGAGACGAATCGGGTATTCGTGGATCATGTGTGGGTCGTCAGCGCTGGCGATGAAGCCGGCGTGACCCCCTCCGAATTGGACGTGCATGCCCAGCGCCTGGATGTCACCGCAAACGATGTCCGCACCGAGGCGAGAGGGAGGCTCGAGCACACCGAGCAGTGTCGGATCTACACCCACGACGAGAAGAGCTCCCGCGTTGTGAGCCATGTCACCGATCGCTTGCATGCCGGTGTCGATAACGCCAAGGGAGTTGGGAACGTCCAGATAGACGGCCCCTACACCGTCGTCTAAGGCGGCTTGGAGCTGGTCGAGGTCCAACTCACCCGTCGGCCCCCAACCGAGCATTTCGAAGTCGACTGCGGGTCGCAGGTAGTCGTCGAACTTCCCAAGTTTCCCGGGGCTGGTCGAGCTTGCGATGAGCGCACGCCGTCTGCCTGTGTAGCGGGCGGCCATCCGCAACGACGTGGCGGCCGCCTGGTATCCGTCGTAGGTGGGCAGGCTGACGACGTCCATCTCCAGGAGCCCGCCCATCATCGAGGCGTACTCCCAGAGGGCCTGGTAGCGGCCGTGGTCTTCGTATGTACGGCCGGAATACGCCGTGAGGAACTCGCTGCGGCCATTTATCTCGTCACAGACAGCGGGGACGTAGTGGCGATAGCTATCCCCTCCGAGGAACGACAGGCGCTCCGATGAGCTCTGATTGCGGTCTAGGAGGCAGGCAACGTGGGCTCGCAGGTGCTGTTCGGACACGATTGGCTCTGGCAAGTCCATCGGGCCGCTCCGCAGTCGAGAGGGAATCTGGCTGAAGAGCTCTTCGACCGAGTCGACTCCCAAGTAGTCCAACATCCGTCTTCTGACTTCGGGCGCAGAGTTGGGGATGTATGGGTGTTGCTGCATCGGTGAGGGTGGATTGTGTTTGATGGTATCGATCGTGGGTGGTTTGTCTTGGTGGCTGTTGGGATCGATTGTTCAGTATAGGTTGACATCTGTATGGCCTGATCGTAAGTTCGCCTGATGTGGTGGCGACTTGATGTCGCCTCATTCGTGCAACTGGAGGAATG
>JASFVB010000169.1:0-6072 GCA_050050035.1 Acidimicrobiia bacterium
GGCGATCGATCGTGGCTGGCTCTTGAGTGAGTACGGGTTGTTCGATGGAGACGACGTCGTGGCATCTCGAACCGAGGCCGATATCTATGCCGCTCTCGGGATGGAGTACATCCCACCCACACTCAGGGAGGGTGGCGGTGAGGTGGAGGCCGCGGTCACCGGGGAGCTTCCCGATCTCGTCACTCTGGACGACATCAGGGGCGACCTTCACTATCACTCAGACCGATCTGGGGACGGGCGCTCATCTCTCGAGGAGATGGTCGAAGTGGGGGTGGCCGCGGGCCACGAGTACGTCGTCTTCACCGACCACGGTGAGAACCTCGCCATCAACGGATCCTCACGCGACGAGATGCTCGCCCATCGTGACCGAATACGTCGACTCAACGAGAAGAGACCAGAGATCGAGATCCTGTTTGGCTGCGAGTTGAACATCGGACCCGACGGAGACCTCGACTACGACACCGATTTCCGCGCCGAGTTCGACTACTGCGTTGCCTCGATCCACTCCCATTTCGACCTGTCCTCCGAGCAGCAGACAGCACGCATCCTGACAGCCCTGGCCGATCCGGCGGTCAACGCGATCGGTCATCTGAGCGGGCGCTACGTGGGTCGTCGGCCGGGCGTGGAGCTGGATGTGGAGGCCGTGTTGGAGGGTCTTGCCGTCACGGGAGTTGCCCTCGAGGTCAACGGTGCCCTCGACAGACTTGACGCCACCACCGAGGTGACCCGTCTGGCCATGGGCGCAGGTGTGGACTTCGTCATCGACACCGACTCACATCACACCGCCGACCTGAAGCGAATGGGGTATGGGGTGCTCTACGCGCAACGCGCCTGGGTCACCAGGGATCGCGTCGTGAACACCATGGACCGCGATCGCTTCGTCGAGTGGGCGAGACGTCGTCACACGTAGGGTTGGGAGCATGGCCAAGGAATACAGAGCGCCGAAGACAATCAATCGAATCGCCTTGTTGTTCAATCGCCTGGGACTTGGTAGGTCGGCGACGCTGACCACGACAGGGCGCAAGAGTGGCTCGCCACGCGATGTCCCGGTGTCCCCGATCACCGTCGACGACGCCGAGTACGTGGTCTCGCCGTATGGGGAAGTGGGATGGGTCCACAACGTTCGATCGAACCCGAAGGTCATTCTCAGCAGCGGTAGGACTGCCCGGCGTTGCGAGTTGGTCGAGGTGACCGATCAGGCTGCTCCGGTCGTCAAGGCGTACTGGGACAGGGAGCGTTTCCCTCGCCCCTACATGGAGGTGCCGGGGGAGGCAACTGTCGAGGACTTCGCCTCGGTGGCGGGGAGATTCCCCGTCTTTCGAGTTGTCTCCCAGACCTGAATCCGATGCTTGTAATTCGGCCGGGGATTGATGAAGCTGTGATTCTTGGCGACGACAACTAAGGAGACCTCCCCGGTGGCATCCACCTTCGTCCTCGACACCTGTGTCCTGCTCGCCGACCCCAATTCACTCCTCAGATTCGACGAGCACGATGTCGTGCTTCCGTTGGTGGTCGTGGAGGAGCTCGATCGTCAGAAGACGCGACCCGACGAGGTCGGTGCCAACGCCCGCGGGGCTATTCGCTTGCTCGAGCAGCTCGGCGCATCCAGGCCGGGTGGGATGAGCGAGGCCGCCCCATTGCCCGGAGGGGGCAGTCTCCGCATCGAGCTCAACGGCGTCCACTCGGAGCGACTGCCCTCGGTTCTCGATCCCACGACCTCCGACCATCGCATCCTGGCCACCTGTCTGAACCTGAGTGAGAGCGCGGATGCCGTTCTCGTCACCAAGGACGCGGCCCTGCGCATCAAGGGTGCGCAGCTTGGGGTGCCGGTGCAGGACTACAGGGCCGACACTGCCCAGGTGGATCACCTCGACTCCGGCATCGTCGAACATCGCGTCGCCGGGGATCTGATCGACCGGCTCTTCGACGAGGGAAAGCTCGAGGTGGAGGGTGTTGAAGCGCCGGTCAACGAGTTCGTCGTCCTGCGAAGCGGCTCGTCGCGCTCGGCACTCGCCAGGGTCGTGCAGGCCGAGCCGGTGGTCGTCGTCGAGAGGATGCCGAACCACGTTCGAGCCTTCGGTGTCGAGGCCAAGAACGTTCGGCAGACCGTTGCCCTCCATCAACTGATGGATCCGGACATCCCGGCGGTGTCGATCATGGGGATGGCGGGCACCGGGAAGACGTTCTTGTCCCTCGCCGCAGCCCTCGAGCAGGTCTTGGAGCTGGGCAGGTATCGACGCGTCTCGGTGTACCGGCCCCTGGTCGCAGTCGGACGTCAAGAGGTCGGGTACCTCCCCGGTGATCTCAACGAGAAACTGGCGCCGTGGATGGCCGCGGTCCACGACAACCTCTATGCGCTGTTCTCGGATGCGGGCATCGACGGAGCTGCGGGGGCCGTTGAGGATCTCGTCGACCGCGGCGAGTTGGAGATGGCCGCTGTCACATACCTGCGAGGTCGATCGATCACCGGCGAATTCGTGATCATCGACGAGGCCCAGAACCTGGAGCTGTCCACGTTGAAGGTGATCCTCACCCGGATGTCGCGAGACTCGAAGGTCGTGTTCTGCGGTGACCTGTCACAGGTGGACAACCCCTACATATCACCGTACGGAGGCATGGCGGCGTTGATCGAGAAGTTCAGGGACTCCAGCCTGTTCGCACACGTCGCATTGGAGCGCACGATCCGCTCACCACTCGCCGAGATGGCGGCTACCGTCCTCTGACATGGCGGAGAACGAAAGCCGCAAGGGTGGGCTGATCGCCGCGGGTGCCGTGATCGGAGTGGGTCTGGGGATGGTGGGCGACTACTTCGCCCGGTAGGAGCTACTGCCCGAGACGGTCTCTTCTCGCCTGAAGCAGCTCGGCAGCCCGCTCGATGGTGATCCTCTCAGGGGAGTCTCCCTGGCGGAGTGAGGCGTTGACCTCGCCATCGGTCACGTATGGCCCGTAGCGGCCCGACTTGACGATCACGTCCTTGCCCGAGACAGGGTCCTTACCGAGCTCTTTCAAGTTCGAGCTCCTGGCCTGGCCGCGACGACGTGGTGGCTCGGCGAGGATCTTCAGGGCCTCGTCGACCGTCAACGTGAAGAGTTGGTCTTCGGTCTCCAGGCTCCGCCGGTCGTCGCCTCGCTGGATGTAGGGGCCGTATCGACCGTTGAGGGCCGTGATCTCCACTCCGTCGGGGTCGGTGCCCACGGTGCGGGGTAGTGACAGCAGTTGCAGCGCATCGTCGAGACCCATCTCGTCGAGAGTCATCGTCTTGAAGAGCGACGAGCGCTTTGGCTTCTCCTTGGAGCCTTCTTCCTGTTCACCCAGTTGGATATACGGGCCGAACCGACCGGTCTTTCCGTAGACGGTGAGCCCGGTTTCGGGGTCGGTCCCAAAGATCTTGTCACCTGCATTCTGTGTTTCGATCAGCTCGACGGCCTTCTCGACGGTCACCTCGTCAGGGGCCAGGTCCTCGGGTATGGAGCCGCGCTCGTCCTCACGCTCCACGTAGGGGCCGTACCGCCCCACCCGGGCCACGATCTCGACTCCCTGGGCGTCCTTCCCGATCGGGATGGAGTTGACCGCCCGTGGGTCGATCTCGTCGAGTCGGGTGGCCACCTTCTCCTTGAGGCCGTCATCGCCGAAGTAGAACGAGGACAGCCAGGGCACCGACTCCTGGTCACCGTCGGCGATGCGGTCGAGATCGGCTTCCATCGACGCCGTGAACTCGTAATCGATGAGGTCAGGGAAGTGCTTCTCCAGCAGTGTCACCACACCGAATGCCGTGAACGTAGGCACCAAGGCGGAGCCTTTCTTGAAGACGTAGCCGCGGTCCTGGATCGTCGTCATGATCGAGGCGTATGTGGAGGGACGGCCCACCCCGAGTTCCTCGAGACGCTGAACCAGGGAGGCTTCGGTGAATCGGGCAGGAGGTCTCGTCTCGTGACCGGTGGGCTCGAGACGCTCGACTGCCAGTAGGTCACCCTCCTCCAACGGCGGCAGGATCTTCTCTTTGTCGTCGAGGTCCGCATCGGTCTCGTCGGACCCCTGGACGTAGGCCCTGAGGAATCCGGGGAATGTGATCGTCCTGCCCGACGCGGAGAACACCGTCCGCTCACCCGATTCCGCCGTCGCCCCGAGCCGAACCGACACGGTGACGCCCTTGGCGTCGGCCATCTGCGACGCAACCGTCCGTTTCCAGATCAGGTCGTACAGGGCGGCCTCGTCAGGCCCGACCGCTGCGGCTATCTGCTCAGGGGTGAGGAACTCACCCGCAGGCCGAATGGCCTCGTGGGCCTCCTGGGCGCCCTTGGCCTGTTTGCCCGAGTACTTCCTCGGAGACGGCGACAGATACTCCTTGCCGTACAGCTTCTCTATTTGGCCCCGCGCGGCGCCGACAGCCGTGTCGGACAACTCGATCGAGTCGGTCCGCATGTAGGTGATGTACCCGTTCTCGTACAGCCGCTGGGCGACGGACATCGTCCTCGAAGACGAGAAACGGAGCTTGCGGCCGGCATCCTGTTGCAGTGTCGATGTGCGAAACGGGGGGTAGGGCTTTCTCGTATACGGCTTCGATTCGACCGAGATGACCTCGAAGGACGCTTCGCGCAAACCGTCGGCGAGGTTGGCGGCAGACTGCCGGTCGAGGACTCTGACCTTCTTGGTGGACTTGCCTCGTGAGTCGAAGTCCTTGCCCGACGCCACCCGCTCGTCGTCGACCGAGTGGAGCGTGGCGGCGAATGTCGGCTCCTTGCCGTCTGCCGGAGCGAAAGAGCCCTCGATCGACCAGTACCCCGCGGGCACGAAGACCATTCGCTCCCGCTCCCGCTCGACCACGATCCTGACGGCGACACTCTGGACACGCCCGGCAGAGAGCTTCGGCTGCACCTTCTTCCACAAGACGGGCGACACCTCGTAGCCATAGAGACGATCGAGTATCCGCCGGGCCTCCTGGGCCGAGACCAGACGCTCGTCCAGGTCCCTGGGGTTGGAGAAGGCCTCGTCGATGGCGGGCTTGGTGATCTCGTGGAACACCATTCGCTTCACCGGGATCTTCGGTTTGAGCACCTCAACGAGATGCCAGGCGATGGCCTCGCCTTCGCGGTCCTCGTCGGTGGCGAGGTAGAGCTCGTCTGCCTCCTTGAGCAGGTCACGGAGCTTCTTGACCTGGCTCTTGCGCTCCTTGGGCACTACGTAGAGCGGTTCGAACTCGTCGTCCACGTTCACGCCCAGACGCGCCCAGTCTTCGCCTTTGACCTTTGCAGGTATCTCCGAAGCCGATCGCGGCAGGTCGCGGATGTGGCCCATCGACGACTCGACGGTGGCGTCCTCGCCGAGGAAGGCGCCGATCGTCCGGGCCTTCGTAGGCGATTCGACAATGACGAGACTCTTGGGCATTGGCCCCGCAGTTGACACCTGTTCGAAGGGCAATGTCAATCCCTGTCGTCGTGTCGGGGGTGATGGGTACCGTGTCGCTTGTGAGCAAATACCTGGCTCTGGAGGGTGTTGACGGAAGTGGCAAGAGCACCGTCGCGCGGGCTCTCGTCGACCGTCTAGTCGAGAGTGGGACCGCAGCGCGATTGGTCCGTGAGCCGGGTGGCACACCCCTGGGTGAAGCGGTAAGGACGCTGGTGCTCGACTCAGAGCGTCTCGATCAGTGGGCGGAGGTGTTTCTCTTCGCCGCTCAGCGCGCGGAGCTGGCCAGAGATGTGATCGAGCCTGCTCTGGCCGAGGGCACGTGGGTCGTCTCGGATCGGACGTACTACTCGTCCATCGCCTATCAGGGGCGAGCACGAGGTCTCGGTGAGGAACGGGTCCGGTCCATCAACGAGACCGGCCTCGAAGGTGTCGTCCCCGACAACGTATTCGTCATAGACGTCGACCCCGAGGTCGCCCTTTCCCGTCAGCACGAGCCGGATCGCATAGGCAGTGAGGGCACGGAGTTTCAGGCCGATGTTCGGGCGTGCTACCTCGATCTTGCGAGGTCCGACGACAAGGTGACCATCGTGGACGGGACGTCGACCGTCGACGAGATCGTCGCGAAGATCCTGGAGAGCGTGTCGTGAGCGATCTCTTCGAGGACGT
>JASFVB010000170.1:0-6049 GCA_050050035.1 Acidimicrobiia bacterium
AGTCGGTGCCGCCTTGGACCCTGGCCGTGGGCATGCCGGCCCGTCCAATCCGCGAGCTCACGGACGAGGAGGTCGCTCGGGCCAGCAACGGTGTCGACCACTATTTGGAGCTTGCCGGCGTATATCGCGAGATCTTTTCCTGAAACCCCCGGACCGTGACTGTGAACTGGGCCTGGTGCCATCTACCATGCGCTAGGTGCCTGAGGAGGCGAGCGCTCCACTTCATGACCGGCCCCGAGAGGCATGCGGGGTGGTCGCCGCCTACTCGACGTCGCAACGGGTGTCCCACATCCTCTATTTCGGCCTCTTCGCCCTACAGCACCGTGGACAGGAATCTGCCGGGATCTCCACGTCGAACGGCGAAACGGTCACCGTGTTCAAGGACCTCGGGCTCGTCAACCAGGTCTTCGACGAGTCAGCCCTTGCCGGGTTGGATGGTCACCTCGGGATAGGTCACGCCAGGTACTCGACTACCGGCTCGAACAACTGGGCGAACGCACAGCCGGCACACCGCCAGGTGGGCCGCACGAGCGTCGCGTTGGGTCACAACGGCAATCTGACCAATACCGACGAGCTCGCAGGGGCCCTCGGAGTCAGTGGAGCAACCACCGACTCGGACCTGATGGCCGAGGGTCTGGCCAGGGAGATCGACGACAACCGCTCAGATGCCCGGGGTCTGGAGATGGCGCTTCTGAAGGTCGCCCCGACGTGGGAGGGCGCCTTCTCCTTGGTGATCATGGACCAGGGCCGAATCGTCGGCATACGTGACCCCAACGGATTCCGGCCGCTGTGTCTCGGGTCCCTCCCCGACGGAGGATGGGTCATGGCCTCGGAGTCGTCGGCCCTCGACCTGCTGGGAGCCGAGTTCAAACGCGAGGTCTCACCGGGCGAGATGGTCGTCGTGGATGCGGGTGGGCCCAAGTCCTACTACCCATTCGAGGAGATCAAACCGGGGCTCTGCGTGTTCGAGTTCGTGTACTTCGCCAGACCCGACTCCCACATGTACGGACGGTCCATTCACGGGGCGAGACGCGAGATGGGCCGAAGGCTGGCCACGGAGCACCCCGTCGACGCAGATGTGGTGGTGCCCGTGCCGGAATCGGGTATCCCCGCTGCACAGGGCTTTGCGACCGAGAGCGGCGTCCCGTATGCGGACGGTCTCGTCAAGAACCGTTACGTGGGACGCACGTTCATCGAGCCCACACAGATGTTGCGTGACCAGGGGATCAGGCTGAAGCTGAATCCAATACCGGAGAGCCTCGAGGGACGACGAGTGGTGTTGGTGGACGACTCGATCGTCCGTGGCTCCACGACCCAACAACTGGTTTCGATGGTCCGCGAGGCCGGTGCCGCCGAGGTTCATCTACGTGTCTCGTCCCCGCCCTATCGCTGGCCTTGCTTCTACGGGATGGACACAGCCGATCGATCGACTCTCATCGCAGCGCGAATGGACGTGGACGAGATACGTGAGCACCTGGGAGCGGACTCCCTCGGCTACCTGTCCCTCGAGAGTCTGCTCGACGCCACCGGGGTGGCCGACGCCGGCTTCTGCACGGCATGTCTCTCTGGCGACTACCCGACGACCGTCCCGGAGACGGCTGACAAGTACCAGCTGGAACGATCATGACCTCGTACAGCGAGGCCGGCGTCGATCTCGACGCCGCAGATCGCCACATCGACGCGATCGCCGACTCGGTGATCGCCACGTGGACCGACCGGGTTGTGGGCGGCTTTGGTGGGTTCGCCGCAGGTGTGCGCATCCCCACGGGGTACGAGGACCCGGTGCTGATGATGTCGACCGACGGTGTCGGCACGAAACTGGAGATTGCGCGCAGAACGGGCAACTGGGAGGGCGTCGGCTACGACCTGGTCGCCATGTGCGTCGACGACTTGGCCGCTGCCGGTGCCAACCCGATCGGATTCGTGGACTACCTGGCCGTGGGGTCGCTACAGCCCCAACGTGACCAGTCGATTGTCGCCTCCGTGGCGGCTGCGTGCTCCGAAGCGGGCTGCCCCTTGCTGGGCGGCGAGACGGCCGAGCACCCGGGGGTCATGGAACGCGATGCGGTCGACCTGGCCGGTGCAGCAGTGGGAGTGGTCGAGCACGGAGAAGAGCTCAGCGCGGACAGGGTTCTCGACGGCGACGTCGTGGTCGGGTTGATGTCGCCCAATCTCCGCTCCAACGGGTTCACCCTGGTCAGGGCGGTTCTTGGTGACGGAATCGACGACCACGCCGAAACACTCCTCGAGCCATCGGTCATCTACGCACCTGCGGTGATGAGGGCTTTGTGGTCGGGTGGCGTCCATGCGGGCGCTCATGTCACCGGCGGGGGCCTGGCGGCCAACCTAGCCCGTGTCATCCCTGACGGCCTCGGTGTGACCTTGGATATGTCCTCGTGGGACAGACCCGCCGTGTTCGACCTGATTGCCGATCACGGTGTGGAGGAGAACGACATGCGCCGCACATTCAACCTCGGAATCGGGTTCTGTCTGGTGGTGTCGAGCTCTGCCGTCCATCCGGTGATGGAGGCCGTGGCAGAGCACGACCCCGTCGTCGTCGGGACGGTCCGCTCCGGTAACGGGATCGCCTTCACGTGAGGTTCGAAGAGGCATCCAAGATCAGCGGAGGTAGTGGCTCGTGGACGGCACAGTTCGCCGAGGGTTGGGACGTCCTCGGCACGACCAACGGAGGCTATGCGCTCGGAGTGGCCACCAAGGCCATGGCCGCCGAGGCCGGGGGGCGACGACTCATCTCGACTACGGCCGTGTTCGTCAACAGGTCCGAGCCAGGGCCGGTTCAGATCTCCGTGGAGACTCTGAAAGAGGGACGCAGCACGACGGCACTTCGAGCAACCGTCTCACGTGGTGACACAGGGTTGTTTCACGCAACCGGGATCTACGCCGAGGGAGACATGATGGATGAGGGTCGTGACATCCTCGCCGGCGACCCTCCGGAGCTGCCGGCGCCCGACGAGAGTTACGCCCTCGCCCCGATCGAGGGCATGCCGTTTCCGCCGGAGTTCTCCAAGATGGTCGACGTGCGCCTGCATCCGGAGGATGCAGCAGCGTTCCTCGGCCGGCATGCCCCCCTCCCCTCGTTCCGCGGCTGGTTTCGTCTCCGCGACGCCGAGCCTCTGGATGCCAACGCGGTGGTCATGGCAACCGACTCCTTTCCACCCGCCATCTTCAACTCGGACTACTCCCCGGGGTGGACCCCGACGGTCGAACTCTCGATCCAGGTGCGACAGCCGAATCCGACCGGATGGCTGGCCTGCCGGTTCGCCACCCGGTTCGTCACCGGTGGCATGCTCGAGGAGGACGGCGAGGTTTGGGACGAGTCAGGAAGGCTGGTGGCGCTTTCGAGACAACTCGCACTGGTGCCGCGTCAAGGCGCCACGTGAATGATCTCCTCGAGTAGCTCGTTCTTCCGACCATCGTCCAGGAAGGACGACTTGATCGAGTTGGCCGCGAGATGTGCCAGCACTTCGGTATCGAGTGTGAGGTCTTCGGCGAGGGCGAGGTAGTTCTCGGCGACGTACCCGCCGAAGTAGGCGGGGTCGTCCGAGTTGACGCTGGCCATGATCCCGGCATCCAGCATCGCCGGGAGGGGGTGGTCCACGATCCTGTCCACCACGCGGAGAGCCACATTCGATAGTGGGCACACGGTGAGGGGGATTTGCTCCTCACGCAGTCGCTCCGTCAGATCGGGGTCTTCGAGGCTGCGCACACCGTGGTCGACGCGCTCCACACCGAGTGTGTCGAGGGCACCCAGGACATACTCCGGTGGCCCCTCCTCCCCGGCGTGGGCCACCGCCCTCAGGCCCAGGCTGCGTGCAAGTTCGTATGCGTCGACGAACATCTCCGGTGGGTTGCCCAACTCCGACGAGTCGAGACCCACGGCGATGACGCCTTCGAGATGTGGTTCGGCCTCCTCGAGGGTCGCCAGCGCCTCGGCGCCACCGAGATGACGAAGAAAGCAGAGGATCAACCCGGAGCTGACCCCGAATCGGTCGAGGGCGTCTGCCTGAGCCGAACGGAACCCGTCCATGAATATCTCGTATCCGATTCCACGTTCGGTGTGTGTCTGCGGATCGAAGAAGATCTCCGCATGACGCACACCGTCGACGGCGGCGCGTTCGAAGTAGGCCATCGCCAAGTCATGGAAGTCCTGAGGTGTCTGCAGGACGGCAGCGCCCCGGTAGTAGATGTCGAGAAAGGACTGGAGGTTTCTGAATCTGTATGCAGCGGCCACAGAATCGACATTGGCGTACGGCAACTCGTACCTGTTGCGGGCGGCGAGATCGAACATCATCTGTGGCTCGAGGGTGCCTTCGATGTGGAGATGCAACTCGGTCTTCGGAAGACGCCTGATGAACTCTTCCATGGCGGAACGCTACAACGCTATGTCCCGTGGCCTGACCGGCACCCGGTCGATGGGCTTCCCGGTTGCGTCGCGAATCGCCGCGGCGACAGCTGAGGTCGAGGAGATGGTCGGTGGCTCGCCAACCCCCTTGGCGCCGAAGGGGCCCCACGAGCCGTCCTGCTCGATCAGCATCGCCTCGACACCGGGAGCGTCGAGAATCGTCGGCAACAGGTAATCGGTGAAATTCGGGTTCTTGATCACCCCACCCTCCATGATGAGCTCCTCCATGACGGCGAGCCCGACACCCTGGAGGATCCCACCTTCGATCTGGCCACGAACCGAGTCCGGATTCAACGCACGGCCTACGTCCTGAGCCGTGTCCACCCTGATCACCTTGACCAGTCCCAACTCGACATCGACATCCACAACGGCGCGATGACCGGCCACGGCGAAGTCGGCGTGGACGACACCTTGCCCGTCCTGGTCCGGTGGAACGGTCTCGGGATGACGGAACGTGGCCGTCTCCTCCCAGCCCTCGTCGACGATGACGGCCATGGGGACGACGAGCTCACCTCCCCGCAGCACGCCGTCGTCCGTGAGGTCGTCGCCATCGTGATGCTCGATGAGTCTTTCGCGGAGCCTCGTCGCCGCCTGCAACGTCGCCCCGCCGGACACTTGAGTCTGCCGCGAAGCCGAGGTGGACCCCGCGGAGTCGATGAGCGAGGTATCGACGTGCCGGACAATCGCCGTGCTGACTCCCAACGCCGACCGGGCGATCTGGGCGAGCACGGTCACGAGACCTTGGCCCACCTCGACGGCGGCCGTCTCGACCACGGCACCCTCGGCGGTCAAACGGACTCTCACCTGGGAGTAGTCGTCGAAGCCCTCCGAGAATCCGAGGTTCTTGATACCCAATGCGTACCCGACACCTCGGGTGACATGGTGGGCTTCCGTCGTCAGGCCGGACCCACCGGGAACTGCGTCGTCGCCCGTCGGCGGTAGGGGCATGGCCTCCAGCGAGTCGATCACCTCACGAACCGGGAGGGGTGTCTCGACACGCTGTCCGGTCGTGGGTATGACGTCCCCCGTGGCGAGTGCGTTGCGTCGTCGCAGGTCTAGGGGGTCCATGTCGAGCACTGCGGCCAGCTTGTCCATCTGCGCCTCGTAGCCGAAACACACCTGAACGGCTCCGAAGCCCCTCATCGCGCCACACGGCGGGTTGTTGGTGCGGGTGCCGGCCCCGTCCACCGAGACCGAGTCGCATCGGTACGGGCCGACTGCGAAGTAGCAGGCGTTGGCCAGGACCGCCGACGTCGTGGACGCGTAGGCCCCTCCATCGATGACGATCCTCGCCTCGACTCGGACGAGAGTGCCATCCTCGTCGGCCTCGTGCCGGTACCACAACCGGGCCGGGTGACGGTGAACGTGGCCAGCGAACGACTCCGACCGGTCATAGACCATCTTCACCGGTTGACCCGTGTGCAGGGCGAGCATGCACAGATGGATATGGAGGTTGACGTCCTCTCTCGCACCGAACGCACCACCGACGCCAACGGGGTGCGATCTCACCTGATCCGGTCGCAAGCCGAGACTCGCCACGACCTGCTCTTGGTCGATATGGACGAACTGGCTGGTGGCATAGAGGTCGACACCACCCTGTCCATCCGGGATCGCCATCCCGGCTTC
>JASFVB010000171.1:0-5996 GCA_050050035.1 Acidimicrobiia bacterium
TGGCCGCATTCCTCACCCGAGCCCTCGATCTTTCCTGATGCTGTAGGGACGAAATACCGTCCGTACAGCATTAGGAAGGAAACCGTCGAGACCACACCGGCCAAGACGCTCTAGCGTCGGGTGTATATGCCGGGTCGCCCATCAGCAATCCTCCTCGATGTCGGGGGAGTCTTCCTCCTCCCCTCGCGCATCCATATCCGGTCGGCCCTGGAACGGATCGGACATGACGTCACCCACGACGAGGTGATCGACCGGGCTCACTATCTATCGGTGAGAGTCTTCCCGATGGACCTCGACGGCACCGAGGCCATGGAGCCGTATTGGAACGACTACCTGATCGAATACGCCAGGTCGGTCGGTGTGGATGAGAGCCTGGTGTCCGAGGCCGTCGATCATCTTCGCAACGAATACGTCACCGGAGGGCTGTGGAGCCACCTCATCGAGGGGTCGAAAGAGGGCCTTGGCCGGCTCGTCGCCACCGGCATCCCGGTTGGCATCGTCTCCAACTCGGATGGCACGATCGAAGAGCGGCTTCGAGACATGAATGTCCTCCAGGTCGGATCAGGAGCCGGCATCGAAGTCCGTTGCGTGATCGATTCGGGGACAGTGGGCATCGAGAAGCCGAAACCAGGGATCTTCGACTTCGCCTTGGAGGCCCTGGGTCTCCCTCCCGACGACGTTTGGTACGTCGGTGACATCCCGGGGTTCGACGTGGTCGCTGCCAGCCGGGCCGGTCTTCGGCCGATCCTCATGGATCCCTTCGCCGTGAACACAGACTTCGGGACGACCACTGTGCCCTCTCTCGCCGGCCTAGTGGAGTTGTTGAAGTCCTAGACGTGACCCGAGAAATCGTGGGGGTACGGTGAGTACTCGGCCGCCAGCTCCGACACCCTCCCAGCCACCTCGGTCAGGGCGGCTTCGTCGTCACGCTCTTTCAGGGCTCTGCAGATCAGTGACGCGACCTCAGACGCCTCCGGCTCCTTCATCCCTTGCGTCGTCATGGCCGGTGTGCCTATTCGCAGCCCCGAAGCCCGGAACGGGGGCCGCGGGTCATTGGGGATGGTGTTGAAGTTCAATGTGATCCCGACCCCGTCCAGGAGCCTGGCCGCTTCCTTGCCGGTGAGCTCGGCATCGACCGATCGCAGGTCGACGAGATACAGGTGGTTGTCGGTCCCACCCGACACGACACGCACCCCCTCGTCCTGGGTTTGCGCTGCCATCGCGGCGGCGTTGGCCACTATCTGGTCGGTGTATGCACCGAACTCAGGCTGCATCGCCTCGTGGAAGCACACTGCCTTGGCGGCTATCTGCGACTCGATCGGCCCGCCCTGGGCGTTCGGGAAGACTGCCTTGTTCACGGCTTGGCCATGCTCCTCCTTCGCCAGGATCAGACCGCCACGCGGCCCCCTCAGAGCCTTGTGCGTGGTCCCGGTGACGATGTCGGCGTATGGCACCGGGGACGGGTGAGACTTGCCGGCGACGAGCCCGATGAAGTGCGCTGCGTCGACCATGAATATGGCGCCGACCTCGTCGGCGATGTCTCTGAACCCCTCGTAGTCGAGAGTGCGTGAGTACGCCGAGTATCCGGCGAGGACCAACTTCGGCTCGTGCTCACGGGCGAGACCACGCACCTCGTCCATGTCGATGATCTCGGTGTCGGCATCGACCCCGTACGCCACGAAGTCGTAGTAGAGCCCGGAGAAGTTGACGGGTGACCCGTGGGTGAGATGGCCACCGTGGTCGAGACGCATGCCCAGGACGGTGTCGCCCGGCTCGAGCAGCGAGAAGTAGACACCCATGTTGGCCTGGGCACCGGAATGGGCCTGGACATTGGCGAATTCGGCGCCGAACAACTCCTTCGCCCGGTCGATGGCGAGCTGTTCCATCTCGTCGACGACCTGACAACCCTCGTAGTACCGGCGGCCCGGGTATCCCTCCGCGTACTTGTTGGTGAACACCGAGCCGGACGCGGCCATCACCGCCGGCGACGCGAAGTTCTCGGATGCGATGAGATGGATGTGCGTGTTCTGCCGCTCGAGGTCCTTTCGGATGAGAGCAGACATGGCCGGGTCGACCTGTTCAATCGAGTCCATTGAGATCATGGCCCCGAGGGTAACTCTCCTATCTCGACCGGACCCTCCCTGATCACCACGAGCCGCTCCCCGGTGCAGTCGACGACTGTGGACGCCCTCCCCCCTGTGGCCTCGCCGGCCAGATACACGGCGACACGACCGCCAAAGAGGTCACGCGCCTCCTCGTCCGAGATGGTCTCGGGGCCCCCGGCCGCGTTCGCCGAGGTGACGGCGAGGCAGCCGGTTGCCGACAGGAGCTCGATCGCGGTCGGATGATCTGGCACCCGGACACCGATGGTGTCGAGCTGCCGGTCACCCACCCAATCGGCCATGATCACCTTCGGTCTCACCACCAGCGTCAGGGGGCCGGGCCAATGCCGGGTGGCCATCTCACGTGTTCGGTCGTCGAGATCTGCGATCTCCGCCGCCTGATCGAGGGAAGCACAGAGAACCCCGACCGGCTTGTGCTCAGGGCGCCCCTTCAAGTCGAACAAAGCGGCCACCGCGTCCGGATTGAGCGGATCGGCGCCGATCCCATACACGGTGTCGGTCGGGAGACCGACGACGTCGCCGGCCCGGATGGCGGCGACCGCTTCGGGAATCAAGGCTTGACGGCGAGAACGTACCGGTCTCGATCTGCCAGATCCTGACGCACGACCGTGGGGAGCCCCAGAAAGGAGCTGGCTGCCGCGACACCCTGAGTCTCGCCGATCTCACACACGACGACGCCCCCTGGTCGTAGCCAACTCGAGGCAGAGGCCCCTATCGCCTCGATCACCTCGAGACCCGTCGGCCCGGCGACCAACGCATCTCTCGGCTCTTGCCTGACGTCATCAGGCAGGGACTCGTATTCCTGCTGGGAAACGTAGGGAGGGTTGGCGACCAACAGGTCGACCTCACCGAGGATGGCGGCCGGCAGCGGGTCGAACAGATCTCCAACTGCCAGATAGATGTCGAGGTTGTTGCGCTGCTTGTTGACCGAGGCGACGTCGATCGCATCCTCCGAGAGGTCCGTGGCAAACACGGCGGCCGAAGGGAATTCCCGCTTGAGTGCCAGCGCCAGAGCCCCTGACCCCGTGCAGAGATCGACTACCACCTCGGGATTGCGCACCATCCTGGCTGCGATCTCGAACAGTCCCTCGGTCTCCGGTCTGGGCACCATCACACGCTCGTCCACGAGCAGGTCGAATGGCCCGAAGGCGGCGCTTCCCTCGATGTACTGGAGTGGTTCTCCACCGAGACGGCGGGCCACCAACTCCTCGAGCGGCTTGCTGGGACCGGCAATCGCCTCGAGACGACTCAGCTCATGTGGGGGGATCTGCTCCATGGGCGACCGTCAGTCTGCCAGACCGGTCGGCTTCTGCCGCCACCGGCATCAGACTTCGGAGAGCTTCTCCGCCTGTTCTGCGGTCGCCAGCGCCTCCACGAAGTCGTCGAGATGACCCTCGAGCACATTGTCCAGACGTTTGATGGTCAACCCGATTCGGTGGTCGGTCACGCGGTTGTCCTTGTAGTTGTATGTGCGGATCTTCTCGGAACGGCCACCCGTGCCCACCTGGCTCTTGCGTGCCCCTGCCAGCTCGGCGGCCGCCTTCTCCTGCTCCTGCTGGAGAAGCCGAGAGCGGAGCACACGCCACGCCTTCTCTTTGTTCTGGAGCTGACTCTTTTCGTCCTGCATCGAGACGACGATGCCGGACGGCTCGTGGGTGAGTCTCACCGCCGAGTCGGTCGTGTTGACAGACTGGCCACCTGGGCCCGTCGACCTGTAGACGTCGACCCGGACATCGTTGGGGTCGACCTCCACGTCCACCTCTTCGGCCTCGGGCAACACGGCCACGGTCGCCGTGGAGGTGTGCACCCGTCCCTGAGATTCGGTCTTCGGCACACGTTGGACACGGTGGACACCACCCTCGTACTTCAGTTTCGAGTAGGCGCCACGACCCTTGACCGACGCAGTCACCTTGTCGTAGCCCCCCGTCTCGGATTCCGAAGCCTCCATGATCTCAGAGCGGAATCCGAGGTGCTCGGTGTACTTCTGATACATGCGCAAGAGGTCACCCGCCCATATCGACGCTTCGTCCCCACCGACACCCGACCTGATCTCGAGGATCACGTCTTTGACGTCGTTCGGGTCCTTGGGAACGAGCGCGTTCTTGATACGGGTCTCCAACTTGGGAATCTCGTCTTCGAGCTCCCGGGCCAGCTGAGCCATGTCGGGATCGTCCGCCATCTCGGCCGCCTCGGCGAGATCGGCGTGCACCTGACGCCAGCGGCGAATGTCGGAGACGATGTCCTTCAACTCCGAGTGTCTGCGCCCGAGGTCGGCGAGCCGGGTCGGGTCGCCGAGCACGTCCGGATCCCCGAGCAACGTCTCGGTCTCTTCGAACGTGGCCTCGATCTCGGCGAACCGCTCGCTCAGCGCCTCGTCCATCAGTGCTCCTCGAGACCGCCGGCGGCCTCTCTCGCCGCGAGCGCTGACGCGGGCAGACCTCCTCGGGAAGACACGTCGGTGAGCTGGGAGTCGTCGAGTGCCACCACGAGACTCGATATTGCCACCTCGATCTGGTCATCAGTCGGAACTGCCGTAGTGAGCTTCTGCAACCAGATCCCTGGTCGAGCAAGGATCGAGGCCAGCCTGCCGTCTGGCCTCGTGCCAGACCATCGAAGCAACTCGTAGGCGAGACCGGCGATGACCGGTATGCCCACGAGCCGGGAGACGACCAGGAACACGATGCCCGGCTGGCCGAGGAACGTGAAGAGGATGATCGACCCGAGAATGACTATCAGGAGGAAACTCGTCCCGCACCTGGGGTGCTCCGGGTTGAAGCGAGCGACCGACTCGACAGACAGCGGCTCTCCGGCCTCATAGGCGTGGATCGACATGTGCTCGGCGCCGTGGAACTCGAAGACACGGGCGATCTCGGATGAGCGGCCGATCAGCCAGATGTAGCCGACGAAGAGTGCGAGCCGTATGACCCCTTCGATGATGCTGAACAAGAGGTCCGAATCGCTCGAGACGGCGTCGGCGGCGAGCGCCGGCAGCAGGATGAACACCCCGGCGAAGAACACGAACGCCAAGGCCATCGTCCAGCCGATCTGAGCACCGGTGAGCGGTTTCTCCTCTTCCTCGGTTGCCACCTGAGCCGACCATGACAGAGCCTTGAAGCCAAGTGTCAGCGACTCGCCGAGCACGAACACCCCGCGTACGAACGGGATACGTGCCCACCGGTTGCGTTCGGAGAGCCGACGCAACTCGGTGCGACGTGCGACGATCCCCCCGTCGGGCTGACGTACCGCCACCGACCACGCACCCGGGGCGCGCATCATGACACCCTCGATAACGGCTTGGCCGCCCACCGTGGTCGCTGGATCGATGTGTCCTTCCCGGGCGGGAAGGACCCCGTCACCCTTCGTCAGCTGTCTCTTCCTCGGAGTCTTCGGCCGAGGCCTCGCCGGCCTTGGTGAACGTGCTCTTCCCGTACCGCTTCTGGAAGCGCTCGACACGTCCTCCGGCGTCGACGACCTTCTGCTTGCCGGTGAAGAACGGATGACACTCGTTGCACAGCTCGATGTGCATGTCTCCGGGCTTGGTGCTGCGGGTCTCGAACGTGTTGCCACAGGAGCAGGTCACGGTCGTGACGTCGTAGTTGGGATGGATCTCGGTCTTCAAGGCGCTTCTCCTGGTCAGCCGCTGCTCTTCGCCACCTCGGCGAGGAACTCGGCATTGGACTTGGTTGTCTTGAGACGATCGATGAGTAGCTCGATCGCCGCCCCGGGCTCGAGGGCGAGGAGGACTCTACGGAGCTTCCACACCTGATTGAGCTCGGTCCTCTCGAACAACAGCTCTTCCTTGCGTGTTCCCGACGCCTCGATGTCCACGGCCGGGTAGATGCGCTTGTCGGCCAGCTTGCGGTCGAGACGCAG
>JASFVB010000172.1:0-5922 GCA_050050035.1 Acidimicrobiia bacterium
GAAGACCGCCGTCCGGGTGACTCCCACCACTGCTCTGGGGTTGGAGACAAGCGCAGCTAGGCTGGAGGCGTGCACAGCAAGGGTTGTGCACACGCCTTGCTTTGCTTCTTCGTTCCGTCGGATGTCGCAGCCAGACGTCGCTCGTCGCTCCGACGGGCTCCTGGTGCTCGGTGACCGAAACGACGGCCAGAGCTCAAGGGAGCATGCAATGTCAGCAAATATCTATGTGGGGAATCTTTCCTTCCAAACCTCTGCAAGCCAACTGGAAGGTCTCTTCCAGGGCTACGGAGAGGTCACCAAGGCCCAGGTCATCACCGACCGGGACACCGGCAGATCGCGTGGTTTCGGCTTCGTCGAGATGAGGAGCGATGACGAAGCCGGGCGCGCTATCTCAGATCTCAATGGAAAAGAGATCGATGGCCGTCAGCTGAAGGTCAACATCGCTCAGCCTCGGTCTCGCTGAGGTCTCCGTTTCTCAGTGGCGAAACGAAGTAGGGAGAGTTTTCAGAAGCGAGCTCGTGAGAAGGCGCGTCTGGAGAAGCAGGCCGAGAAGCGAGCGAAACGTGAGGCCAGGTCATCCGACGACGATGAGGTCAGCCGGGTCGAAGAGGACGAGCTGATGCAGGAGTTCGCCCGTCTCAGCGCCCGATATGAGGCCGACGAGATCTCGGATGAACGCTTCCACGAGGAGCGTCATCGGATCTTCGTCTCGCTCGGGATTGAACAGGACGACTGAGCCGAAGCCCAGCTGTCCTCGACAACCGACGTCGTGCACGCGACGCCTATTCGAACATGCCCGGTGGGAGATGTGAGACGGTCGAGCGATGGCGCAGGGCCCACTTCAGACGATGCCACTCAGTGGGACGGCACCGACTTGGATACCGAGAATGCTCCCCCCGGGGGAAAGATTTGCTCTGTTCGGCCGACGTGGCGACGGCAGGTCGACAACCACCGAGCCTCTCCTCTGAGCTCGGTATCCGGTCCGGTGGCTGATGACATCGTCGAGGTGCACGAAGGTCACTGAGGACCCCAATCGCTGAACAACTGAACGAATCGGTGTTGGGAACCGCGAGGGAGGGGCGATCCGTCGCGGACATGCACATACTCGAGCCGAGCCTCCCCCTGAGTAGTCGATCGAGAGTCGTTCGTTTTCAATCGTGTTGGCGGCGAACCCATGGCAAATAGGTCAAGCACGCCGTCCTTGGCCAGGTCGATCGGCCTCGAGTCGTGGCCGGACGAGCGGCACGGGGTGCTTTCATCTGTCAGATGAGCAACGGAGAGCAGGCCCGCTGGGATGAGAGGTATGCGTTGGGCGATTACCGGCCCAGTGTCGAACCATCGCCGGTCATCGAGGAGGTGGCAGGTCATGTCGGGGTGGGGAGGGCTTTAGTGCTGGCCTGTGGCGCCGGGCGCAACGCTCTCTATCTCGCCTCTAGAGGCTTCCAAGTCGACGCGGTGGACATCTCGACGGTGGCCATCGACATGGCGCGGACCGACGCAACGCGACGCGGTCTGTCGGTGCAATGGCATGTTGGCGATGTCGCCGAGTTCGACATGAGTGAGGGGTGCTACGACGTGATCACCATGATCCGCTATACGAATCGGTCGATCTGGGGTCGTCTCGTGACCGGTCTTTCCGAAGACGGATGGCTGGCTATGGGCCAGCACCTGCGGACCCGTCATCAGGTTGCTGGCCCGTCCGACGAATACCGTCTGCGGCCCGGTGAGCTTCTTCAGGCGTTTGGCGGGCTGCGGGTGATCAGATATGCCGAGGAGTACGGCGAGTCACCCACCAGCGGCAAGATGGTCGCCACGACCACGCTTCTCGCCTGCAAAGGCGACCCCGGCTGGTGACTCAAGTCGTGTAGCAGGGCTCTGCGAGGAGACATTCTCAGACGTCGAGGCTCGTCGAGGCCCGCTCCTCCATCCCGCACGGTCGTTGGGAGGATGGTTGACTGGGAGTGATGGCCAGGGATCGCATCCAGGAGCTGTTTGGGCTGGACGGCAAGACCGCTCTCGTCACCGGTGGAAGCCGGGGGATCGGGGTCATGATTGCCGGGGCGTTGCTGGACGCCGGCGCCACGGTCTACATCACCTCTCGACGAGCGGACGCGTGTGCCGCGGCGGCCGAGAAGCTGTCCGACCGCGGGCCCTGTGAGGGGTTCGCGGGTGACGTATCGACGACGGAGGGGTGTGCGAAGCTGGCCGCCGACTTCCGGGAGAGATCCACAGGTCTCGACATCCTGGTCAACAACGCCGGGGCGACGTGGGGCGCTCCCCTCGAGGAGCATGCGGTGGAGAGCTGGGACAAAGTCATGAACACCAACGCACGGGGTCCGTTCTTCGTCACTCAAGCGCTGTTGCCGATGTTGGCCGAAGGAGCTTCTCCGGAGGATCCTGCCCGGATCATCAATGTCGGTTCGGTAGACGGGCTGGAGTCTCCGCAGTTCGAGAGCTACAGCTACAGCGCATCCAAGGCGGCGGTGCACATGCTCACCCGACATCTCGCCCGGTACCTGGCCGACAAGAACATCACCGTCAACGCCATCGCCCCCGGTCTCTTCGAGTCGAAGATGACGGCGTTCATGTTTCGTGATCCCAACATCACAACGGCGGTGATGGACCGAATACCGCTGCATCGACAGGGGACGCCAGACGATGTCGGTGGCACCGCAGTGTGGCTCGCTTCGCGGGCCGGCTCCTACCTCACCGGGGCAGTGATACCGGTATCCGGGGGCCTGGCCACACTCTGAGCGGGTTCCGCGGCGATTCTGGCGGTCTCGGTCCGAAACGAACTACGCACCCCTCAGTGCTCGCATCCACAGCTCTGTCGGATGACGAGGTCCACGTCGAGGGTGGTTTGCGACGGCTCGGTGTCGCCGACTGCGAACACACGCTGAATGGCCTCGACGGCGAGCTCGCCGGCCCGAGCGAAGGGAAGGCTGACCGTCGTGAGAGCCGGGTCCGAGATAGCTGACAGCTGGGAGTTGTCGTTGCTGGTGACGGCGAGGTCATCGGGGATCGCCATCCCCAACCTGCGTGCCGCCTGGTAGACGCCCACGGCAAGCGAGTCCGAGGCGGCTGTAATGGCGGTTGGCCGGTCGGTTTGCTCGAGAAGCCTGGCGGCGCCCGCTTCACCTTCGGCGACCTGGAAACTCTCCATCTCGACGATGAGATCTGGGTCGACGTCGATGCCGGCTTCTTCGAGGGCTCTGTGGTGACCGGCCAGCTTCGGCTTGACGTTGCCGAGGTGATGTGGAGGCGTCACGTACCCGATGCGCGTGTGCCCGTGCTCGATGAGATGGCTGGTCGCCAGGTACTGGGACTTCTCGAGGTCGAACTCGATGGAGATCCCCGGCGCCCCCGGCGCGTCGATGAACACGGTCGGGGTGTGAGCCAGGCGGGGCACGATCGTGGTCGGATCGAGAAGAACGGCTGCGGCGACGACGATCCCGTCGACTCCTCGGGCGATGAGTCGGTCGATCAATGCCTGCGCCTTGTCCGGGTCGTCGTGGGCATTCGCCACGAAGATGAGCGCAGGAAGCTCCGACGCCGCCGACTCGATCGCACCGAGCAATGTGGCATATACCTGGACGAACTCGGGGATGATCACGCCAATCGTGTTGGAACGGACCGTGGTGGAGACCTCGAGTTGTCTGTCCCGGTCGTAGGGGAGGACCCTGGCTCGTCGACCCCGTCCCAACGAGACGAGGTGGAGTGACTCCAGCTGTTGATAGGCGGAGCGGACCGTGTGCAGGTTGACGCCGAGCTCTTCGGCGAGCTCCTGTGCCGACGGTAATTGGTCCCCTTCGGCCAGGTTCCCATTGACGATCAGCCAATGGAGCTGCTCGCTGATCTGGGCAGCGATCGGCAGTGACGCCTTTGGATCCACTTGTAGACGCAGGTCGCTTGACATATCAGTTTTCTAGTATTATATAATTCTAGTGAACTATGGTTCTTGGTCAAGCATAGATCAGGGCCAGCAGCACAGGCAAGGGCCATACCTGGTCCTCGAGAAAGGAGGCGGAGATGACCGTCCTCGGAAACAGAGCAACACCCGTGCAGCAAACCGGTGCCGGAATCGGTGTCCTGGCAACCGTGGGCATCGTCGCGGTTGCGGTCGGTCTCGTGGTCGGTCTGAATCTCAAGGAGACCGTGAGCGGTGCTTCGACAGCAGCGCAGACGACCGACAGGGGAACCGCCGTCACGGCCAAGCTGGCGGACGTCTGGGAGTCCGGTCTCGCCCAGCAGCAGGCCATGTGGGACCAAGCCGCCGCTCTCGAGACGGCAGCTGAGATATCCGCTCGCACTGCAGCCGGGTTGGCCCAACTCGCCGCGGTCAAGGCACAGACCCCCTTGCAGGCGCGGATCGAGGCCGGGATCGCACAGCATGATGCGATCACACAACCGCAGGCGCTTCTCCAGAACCGAGTCGAGTCGGGTCTCGCTCAAAGCGAGGCGATAGCGGGCGTCAGCAGTTTTGTCGATGCGTGGATCATGCGTGGTGAAGAGACGTCCAACCACGTCGATGTCCTCACATCCTCCGGGCTGGTCCAGGGCGCCAGCCTCTCCAACGGCTGATCGCATCGACCCACGTGGTTCTGCGATGCCATCAGCGGGGCCGGTCTGGGGTTTCTTCGACCTTCTCCCAAATACTTACCGGGTAGTGGACCTTCGCCCCTTGAATTGGGCCACCACTGCGGTATGAGTGAAGAGAGCGTCGGAATAGGAAGGGGCCGACATGGCCGAGCGAGACGCCACCGCCGGGCGGAGACGGAGACGACGCCGGATCAGGAAGGACCAGGGCAAGGGAAGGTCGACCCGGAGGGCCTCAGAGATACGCAGCCGTCGCGAGATCACGCGGCAGCATTCGACTCCGAGGGGGATGACCGGCCGACGTTGACCCGACGGCGGTGCCGAGTGGCTTGGGGATGGTCCGGCTTTGGGGCTCAACAGGTCACGTGGAGCACGGCGTTGACGTCGGTCTTCTCCTCATCGCTGAGCATTGCGCACGCCTCGGCGGTCGACACGACGATCAACTCCACCTCACGTTCCCGAGCCGTCTCCCTCACCTCGGGGAGGACGGGGAGGCGACCCGAGTAGCCGGATCCGATGATCAGGCGTGGTTTCGACCACGGGATGTCCTCCGATGCCGACAGGGGCGTGTGCCCATGCTGGGACTCGAGCGGCTTGGAGGGCTTCTTGTCGCGGGGTCGCACCGTTCCGTCTTCGATGACGATGTCGTGGTCGTAGACGTTGCCCTCCACAACGATCTCACCGAAACCGGGATAGATGATGTTCATGATCGAGCCGTGTCTACTCCTCCGGAAGGTCTTCGAGCAGCCGCATCTCGTGCTTGGCGAGCACCTCGAGGATGCGCTCGTTGCCCGGCATCTGGTCGAAGGGCATGGGATCGAGTGACGACTCCATCGGCACGCCGATCTCCTCGAAGAACTCCGGTTGGTGGACGACCGGAGCGTACAGGGCGAGCAGCTTGCCGTTGGTGTCGCCGACATTGCGAAACCCGTGAGGCACGTTCCCCGGCACATGCACCGTGGTCCCCACCGGTGCTTCTATCGCATACTTGTCGCCGTTCCCGTCCTGGCCATACACCTCGTATTCGCCCTCGAGAATCCAGAATGTCTCCTGCGGCACGTGGGTGTGGAGAAAGGCGGGACCACCCCCGGGCACACTGACGATCTCAGTCAGGAAGTAATGGTTGTCCGACTCGTCAGAGGTGATCTTGAACGTCACCACGTCGCCCAACACGAACATGGAGCGGCCCTCATTGGGCCCCAGCGAAAAGAGTCGTTCTCCGGTGCTCACAGGTTTCCTCCTCGTCGCGACCGTGCCGTCATTGGTCACTAGCGTATTGGCCAGGGGGACACGGTGAGCTCGAGCCGACCGGGAGGGACAACACAT
>JASFVB010000173.1:0-5912 GCA_050050035.1 Acidimicrobiia bacterium
GGTCACCTCAAGAACAGACGTTCGAGCATACAACGCCTTGAGTCGTGTCTTGGTTCCCGCACCGGCAATGGGAGCGCCCCGACAGTCCTGTCGGGGCGCTCCGTCGGGTTGGTTAGGGCTTGTCTACCGGTTCAGTTTCCCAACACCGAAGATGCGTTCGACGAGGAGAGACCCGCCGCCGAAACCGATCCACCGGGCACGAACAGGACCGTCAGATTGTTCGCGTTGTAGAACAGGCTGGCGTCGACCAAGTCACCTGCACTGTCCTGGGCACCTATTGACTGCGAGACGGTATAGGTGCCCGCCGACACCGCTACCGCCGTCGTGTAGCCGTAGTGATTCAACGCATCGCTGTCGTCGTCGGTGAGTGTCATCGAATCGAGGACACCGTGTGCCCCAATGGCCGTTCCATCGAGGAATGGCTTGATCCCAATGCCGAAGACGTTGTAGTCACCACTCGAGTTGAGGAATGCACTGCCATTGATCAGCAACACACCATCGACCGGGGCAGTGATCGAGACGCTATTGATCTCAGTAACGGTGGTAACCGTCGTTCCCAGATAGCCTGAATCGATGTCCGCGGCGGCAACCGTGCCCAGCTGGGTGGTGATGTAGTCGTTGAACCGCTTCATGAAGGCGGCCATCTGTCCTCGATTCACATCATCACTCGGGCAATACTGGTCGTTGGCCGGCGGGTTGCACCCCAAGGTGATGCCGGCGTCAGCCAACCAGCCGATGTCGGCGTGGAACGTGTGGCTGTCCGGGACGTCGGTGAACTGGTGAGAGGCCACCGCGGTCAGCGGAGCCACGATCAGTGCCGTGACCAACACAGTCAACGCCAAACGGGTCCCCCGCTTGGAAACTCGAATGTTGTAGGACTTGTCGTCCATGCATCTTCCCCAATCTCTGTGTTCTGGCGTCCTTACTGCCAGAGCGTGGGGCCGACCATACCCGGTGATGTTCTCGCCCAACCGAGGAGGACATGTGATATCTGGTGAAGGGACCGGTCGGGGGGTAGCTTGTGGTCCTCCGGTCGAAGAAGGGGGAACCGAGTCTGCCACGCCGGCTACTGCACACGTTCGCGGCGCTGATGCTCGTCGTCGGGCTGGTGGTGCTGGCCGGGCCGGCCGCCTCTGGCGCGGCCGACGAGGGTGGACCGTCCGGCCCGTCACACGCCACTGACCACGTGTTGGTCGAGCTGAAGCCCGATGCCGACGTCCAATCCGTGCTGGGTGGAGACGTAGAGCACTTCTATGGGTCGTGGTACCGGGTTCCGGTCGAGACCGGGTCGGTTCTCAGCGCCATGAGTGAGATCTCGGGGCGTTCCGGTGTTGCAGCTGTCGAGCCCGACTACGTGGTCCATGTGAATCCCGTCACCAGGCCATTTGGCGCCAACGGAGTAAGTGCGTCACTCGTGGTCGACGATCCATTCACCTCATACCAATGGCACCTTCCCGCTGTGCAGACCGAGTCTGCGTGGGACACCAGCACGGGCGAAGGAGTGCTAGTCGCAGTCATCGATAGTGGAATCTCACAGGGTGGGGAGGACTTCGATTGCCAAACGTTGGTCCACCCCTACAACGCAATCACCGCCACACCTGGTGCCGCCGCCGCCACCGACGACAACGGCCACGGGACCCATGTGGCGGGGACGGTCGCCCAGTGCACCGACAACGGCATCGGTGTTGCCGGCGTCGCCTTCGATGCCCAGCTCATGCCCGTCAAGGTTCTCGACGAGAACGGCGACGGTGAGTTCTCTGATCTCGTAACGGGAATCGAGTGGGCACGAAGCCATGGCGCCGATGTCATCAACATGTCCCTGGGCTGTCTGCTCTGCTTCTCTGAAGCGGTGTCCGACGCCATCGACGCTGCGGTGGCGGACGGGATCGTGGTGGTGGCCTCCTCGGGGAATGACGGCGCGGGGACGGTCGGCTTCCCGGCGAGCCACCCGGATGTGATCGCCGTTGGCGCCGCCGACTTCAACGACATCGTCACGTCGTATTCCAACCGCGGGGCAGCTCTCGACTTGGTCGCCCCGGGTGGCGACACCAGCCAGGATGCCAACGGTGACGGTGAGCCCGACGGAGTGCTCCAGGAGACGTTCGTGGGCTCGACTTTTGGGTACTACTGGTATCAGGGAACGTCACAGGCGGCCCCACACGTCGCCGGTGCCGCGGCGCTGCTGCGATGTGTCGCCCCAGGAATCGACGCCACGACCATCAAGACCGCACTCGAGTCGACCGCCCTCGACCTCGGCGCACCGGGGTTCGACACCGACTATGGACACGGTCTGCTCCAGATCGACGACGCAGTCGATTCTCTGGCGGGTCTCGACAACACCGCGCCCTCCTGGCCGGGTGGGTCCAGCCTCGTGGGCTCGGAGGTGACGGCCACCTCGGTGACGCTGAGCTGGCCCGAAGCGAACGACGACGCCTGCATTGCCGGATACAGGGTCTACCAGGATTCGGCTCAGGTCTCGACGACGTCTTTCGCCCCGACGTCCACGACGGTTGGCGGTCTCGAGCCCCTCACCGAGTACGCGTTCGAGGTCCGACCCGAGGACGTGGCCGGCAACCTGGGGCCACCGCTCATGACGACGGTCGAGACCCTCGACGGAACCGCTCCGGTGTGGGGTGAGGATGCTGCGGTTCGGGTCACCCGTTTCGGAGAGACCGAACTGGAGCTCTCCTGGGACATGGCGAGCGACAACATCGGCGTGACCGGGTACTCGATCGACCTAGGGGAAGGCCCCGTTTCCACCACCGATACGGAGACCCTGGTGACGGGTCTTTCACCCGGCACGGCCTACCCCGCCGAGGTGCGGGCGCGTGATGCCGTGGGGAACTGGTCGTTGCCCTTGTCGACAACGGTGCGCACCGCCCGGCACTTCCTCGACACGCCGGGAACGACATTCTTCGATGACATCCTGTGGATGTCCGGAATGGACATCACCCGTGGCTGCAACCCACCGGTCAACAACTTGTTCTGTCCCGGTGACCCTGTCAATCGTGGTCAGATGGCGGCGTTCTTGAATCGATACCTTGGTCTGCCCGCGGCCTCCCAGGATCATTTCACGGACGACGCGGGCACCACGTTCGAAGATGACATCAATCGTCTGGCGGAGGCGGGTATCACCAAGGGCTGTAACCCGCCGGACAACGACCGATACTGTCCCGACGACACCGTCGCTCGAGAGCAGATGGCCGCCTTCATCACCCGCGCCCTGGGTCTTACCGCAAACACCCACGCTGGCTTCGTCGACGTGACGGCAGACAACATCTTCCGTGCCGACATCGGGAAGCTGGCCACAGCGGGGATCACCAAAGGCTGCAACCCGCCGGACAACACAAGGTTCTGTCCTGCAGAGGCCGTGACGCGGGGCCAGATGGCGGCATTTCTGCACAGAGCCGACCAACTCGGGTGATCGACGAGGGTCGTGCACGTGACGACTGACAGCCGGACGTACGCTGGGGTCGATGACCCCTGAGGAGATCACGGAGTTTCTGACCGCGCGTCGAGATGAGCTGTCGGCAGAGTTGGCTCGTCTCACCGAGCCTCCGGCCGAGACCTCAGTGGTGTCATTCGGCAAGAGGGTCGGCGACGGCACCACCGAGGCCGTCGAGCGGCTGGCGACGACGGCGACCGCCCGCTCCCTGGCGACGTCGATCGCAGAGATCGACCGGGCACTGGAGAAACTCGACGCCGGCACCTACGGCACTTGCGATACGTGTGGCAATCAGATCCCGCAGGCTCGTCTCCAGGCCCTGCCCGCCGCAGGTCTCTGCGTCGATTGCGCCTCCTAGCCCGGAGAGGAATGAGACACCGCGCGGTCTGGAGGTCTTCTCCTGGTTCCCTGCCGTGGGAGACATTGACAAGCATCGATGTATGGACGTAGAATTGTATTGACAGACGTCGATAGGAGCGAGGAATGACTGCCATCGAAACCGAGCTTCGAGAAGAAGTGAGACGGCGGTATGCGCGGAGCGCGCTGACCGTCGGCGAGAGCTGTTGTGGACCCGGTGCGAGCGATATCACCGGCGATCTCTACACCGTCGCCGAGATCTCCAGCATCCCCGACGCTGCCGCAGCGGCGAGTCTCGGCTGTGGCAACCCGACTGCCGTTGCCGAGCTGAGCTCCGGGGAGACGGTGCTCGATCTGGGCTCGGGCGGGGGGATAGACGTGATCCTGTCGGCGCGCAGGGTCGGGCCGACCGGTTTCGCCTACGGGCTCGACATGACCGATGAGATGCTGGATCTGGCGAGACGGAACACCACGACGGCCGACGTCGGCAATGTCGAGTTCCTCAAGGGACTCATCGAGGAGGTGCCGCTCGACGATGAGACCGTGGACGTGATCATCTCCAATTGCGTGATCAACCTGTCGGTCGACAAGCCGTCGGTGTTTTCCGAGATGTTCCGTGTGCTTCGACCGGGAGGCCGTATCGGCATCAGCGACATAGTGGCCGACGACTCCCTGAGCCCCGAGCAACGAGCCGAGCGGGGGAGCTGGGTCGGGTGCATCGCCGGTGCGTTGTCGGTCAGCGAGTACCGCGACGGTCTTCGCGATGCCGGTTTCGGCGACGTGACCCTCACTCCGACCCATCAGGTGGGCGAAGGTCTCGACTCGATGATCGTCCGTGCCGTGAAACCCGGCTAGAGCCCCAGCCACCGACCACAGCCCCAATCGGCCGCGACGACACGATCCGGCCATCGCGGCCATGGATCCCGGAGCTCGGTCTAGCGTTCGTGTCTCACGTGAACGTGACCACGAGATCAGTCCTGCCCGTCCTGCTGTCGGTGTTCGTGCTGGCCGCGCTGACTCCCGGCGGGACGTTCTTCGACGACGACGGCAACGTTCACGAAGGGTCGATCGAGGCCATCGCTGCCGTCGGCATCACCCAGGGCTGCAATCCTCCCACCAACACCCGCTTCTGTCCTGACGACGTGGTCAACCGGGGGCAAATGGCTGCCTTCCTGTCCCGTGCGCTCGAACTGCCGCCCGCTCCCGACCGGTTCGTCGACGACGACGGTCATCTCTTCGAGGATGCGATCAACCGGATAGCCGCGGCCGGGATCACCTTGGGATGCAACCCGCCTGCAAACGACCGCTTCTGCCCCGACCAGGAGATGACCAGAGGTTCCATGGCGGCCATGTTGGCTCGGGGGTTCGACTCGATGCCAGAGGCCAAGGATCACTTCCTCGACGACGACGGTCATCTCTTCGAGGATGCGATCAACCGGATAGCCGCGGCCGGGATCACTCTGGGATGCAACCCGCCTGCAAACGACCGCTTCTGTCCGGACGAGGCGATCACGCGCGATCAGATGGCCACTTTCCTCACCCGTTCCCTGGAGCTGGAGCCGGTGATCCCCCCACCCCGGGTCAATCCGCTGGTGATCGTCACCCCGAGAGAAGAGTGGGGTTCCAGGCCCGCCGAGACGATGGAAATGATCCCTCACACGGTGGAGCGTCTAACCGTCCACCATGCCGGGA
Source organism: Acidimicrobiia bacterium (assembly GCA_050050035.1). Classification (GTDB taxonomy): domain Bacteria; phylum Actinomycetota; class Acidimicrobiia; order Spongiisociales; family ZC4RG35; genus JANQRA01. The sequence goes on from JASFVB010000173.1 coordinate 5,495, forward strand.
CTCAGACCGGCACCACCGGGCCGGCGCAGTTTCGCGGTTGGCAGAACTGGCACATGGACGGCCAGGGCTGGCCGGACATCGCCTATCACGTGATCGTGGGGATCGACGGCACCGTCTACGAGGGCCGTGACCCGACGTATCGCGGCGACACCGGCACCACCTATGACACCACCGGTCATTTCCTGGTTGTCGTCGAGGGCGACTTCAACACCGAGGCGCCCACGGAAGCCCAGGTGGAGTCTCTGAAGAGGGTCCTCGCCTGGGCGGCCGAGGAGTATGGAGTCTCGCCCGGCACCATCGCCGGCCATCGCGACTATGCAGCCACCACGTGTCCCGGCGAGCATCTCCATGCGCTCATCGAGTCTGGGGAGTTGGCGGATGCCGTGGCCGATCTCATAGCCGACGGTGGCGTCGATCT
>JASFVB010000174.1:0-5880 GCA_050050035.1 Acidimicrobiia bacterium
CTGAGTCAAAGCGTCGGAGGCACGTGGGCCGTTTCTCAACCGGTACCTAGTCTTCGTCGGGTCATGACCACGGTCAAAGAGAAGTCGGTTCGGCTGGGATCGCGGCGGGTCCCCGTACTCCTGCCCAATCGTCGGGATCCACGACTCCACACGGCTGCTGTGATCATCTCGCTGCACATCATCGGGATCACGGCTCTGGGCTTCACGGTCTCGGTGCCTCAGATCGTCTCTGCCATGGTGACGGCCGGTCTCATCGATGTGGTCCTCACCCTTCGCCGGGCGGGTCAACTCGTATGGCCGGCAAGCGGCTTGCTGACCGGCAGCGGTGTCGGACTGATTCTCCGGCTGACCGGTATGGGCCCCCGTGACTATTGGAGCTGGGATGGCTGGTACTGGTTCGCCTTGGTCGCCGGCGTGGCGGTCCTCACCAAGTACGTGATCCGGTTTCGTGGCCAGCATGTCTTCAACCCGTCCAACCTCGCCCTGGTAGTCGCGTTTGTGGTGCTCGGAAGTGAAATCGTCGAGCCTCTGGACTCCTGGTGGGCGCCCTTGGGGTTCTGGATGGTGGTTGCATACGGGCTGATCGTGGGCGGAGGGGCACTCATAACGAGACGTCTGCGACTGATCGAGATGGCTCTGGCTTTCTGGGCCGTTCTGACGCTCGGTCTCGCTGTCCTCGCCGTCTCGGGGCACTGCATGACGACATCGTGGTCGCCGACACCGGTGTGTGATGCTCGGTTCTGGACGGTCCTGGTCACGTCACCCGAGGTCTTGATCTTCCTGTTCTTCATGATCACCGATCCGAAGACGGTCCCCCTTGGGAGATGGGCCCGGGTCGCATTCGCCGCGTCGTTGGCGGTGCTCGCCACCTTTCTGATCGCACCACAGACTGTTGAGTTCGGAGCAAAGGTGGGGTTGCTGGGCAGTCTCGTCCTCTGGACCCCCCTCCGCGGTGTATTCGATCGTCTGGCAGCGACAGAGGGACCGGCGATGGCCGGTCGGCGCCCGGGGGTGCTCACGGCGTTCATGAGCGGCACACGGGTCCAGATCTTCGGCCGCGGGGCGACCGCAGGGGCAGCCGTTGTTCTGTTGGTCGCCGGTGTCGTCGTGGCCGGGATCCCCGCTCGCGAGCCCGTGGCCGTCGCAGCGGAGCTGCCGAACGCGGGTGAGGTGGTCGCCATCGACGCGTCGGATCTTCCCGACGTCGAGGTCTCGTCGTCGAGTGGTGTCGACATCGACCTGGATGAGACTTTGGCAGCTTCTCTTGCGGTGACACTCGCCGAGAATCTCGCTACGGAGGCGGAGGCGATGCGACTCGCCGACGGAAGCATGCTCGGCGCGGTCGACGCAGGGGAGAGACTCGCCGAGATGCAGGCGCGCCTCGACGAGGCCATCGCGACCGGTGAGCGCCCGGCCGAGGAGTATCAATTCGAGAGTCTCGTGCTCAGCCCGTTCGAGACGGGCGGGCAAGCCGGTGCTGCCCTCGCCTTCGAGGGCGTGGGGATCGTCACGCACGTCGTCTACGAGCCGGGAGGCTCAGAGGTGAGCAGACGAGACACGGCGTTCGAGTCGGTCTTCATCCTCAGTCAGGTCGCTGGTGATCGATGGCTCTTGGTCGATGTGGACCCGTGATCACGCCAGAGACATCACCTGATCGGGGCTGAGCAGGTAAGGCGGGAGGAACGCCGGGATGTTCGAGAAGGGGAGGACGTCTTCGTGGAGGTCGATCCCCAGCTCGTCCCTCATGAATCGCCTCCTCTGCCCGATGCGGTCCCATGCGTCGGGATACCGCTCGGCGAACTCGCCCCGTAGCTCGGCATCGGCGAGGGCGATTCCGTCCTCGATGTTCGTCGTGAAGTACGGCGTGCCTGTGGCGGGGATGACGTCGACCTGAAGCGCCATGCCGGACTCGAGCTGGATCTGCGAGTCTGGGCCGACCGGGCTGTTGACCCATTCGTCGAGGTGGATTTGATGGCCAGGGTTCAAGAAGATGCCGAAGAACGGGTCGCCAAGGCCGCGATCGACGATGTCGTGGAGAACGCCCCCTGTTTGGCCGATGTGGAGTGCCGTGTACCACTCGGCGATCGTCTCGAAGTAGGGCCTGACCAGCTTCTCCACGTAGTCGGAGATCGCCTGCGGAAGCTGGTGCTCACCGACGACGACGAAACCGGCCCGGCAGTTGAGCGCGCCCCAGATCCCGAATGCGACCGTGAGTGGGTCACTCAGCTCGATGCGTCTGTCACCCGGGCTGAGGAGACCGAGCGATGCGCGCTCTCCCGCAGTGAGCATCAGGTGACACGACAGAGGGGCTCCGTTCCAGCCGAGAAGCTGGACCGCCTCTTGCTCGGTCATGCCAGGCTCCAGCCCGAACAGAAGGTTGCGAACACCACTCGAGGTGGCACACGCGGCGTGCTCGAACATCGCGAGCTGCTCGACTTCGTTGATGACTCTGAGACCATCGTCGGCGTCGATGAGCAACCCGGTCGCGTTCTCCACCAGTGCGGCATCATCTGTGATCGCGCGCAGCTCGTCGGCGATGTAGGACGGCACATCCAACCGATTCGGGTCGTCGAAAGTCTTCCAGCCGATGACGCCGACCCGCTGGCCGGCACCGAGCCCGAGGTCGGTCAGGGTGCGGCCGAGCGGCAACGACCTGTCGCGTGGCTGGCTGGGCAGGCTGAAGTCCTGAAAGAGGACGACGTCCATCGGCAAGGGAGCAGCTTCTGCCATGCCCACGCATTCGTTCCCGACCAGGATCGTCACGTCGTCACTACGTGCGAGTACGAGGAGTGCCTCCTCGAAGCGCGGGTCGAATCCGGTGAGATACGACATGTTGGCGCTGTGCTCGCGGTCGGCATAGACCACGAGATGATCGAACGAGTGTGCATCGGCTCGCTTCCGGAGCCGTCGCATCCGGTCGCGATAGAGGTCGTCGGGAAGCGAGGGGGTGTGGTTGGGTGCCCCGAACTCGGGTAGCTCGATCTGCTTCAGCCGTGCCCGCGCCATGACGGGTCAGTCTCGCAGGTCTGATCTGATCTCGGCCGAGTCGGTCTCACGGTCGATGACGACGAAGCTGTTTGCCTCGACCTCGTGCCATGGGCTTTGGGATCCGTCGGGCCAGGTGACACGTACTCGAGCATTGTTCGCGGAGCCGAGCCCGAAGTGAGTCCATCCCATCTCGCCGCCGGCATGCCCGCCGCCGATGGAGATCTCGCGTTCGGTGATGTCACCTCCGTGCCTGACCTCCACCCACGAGCCGATCGCCGAGACGTTCGGGGCCGGTTGTCTGATGCGCACCGCAAGCCAATTACCCAGCGGAGACTGCTCGGCGTCGACCCCGGTGTTACGCCAGATCCTCACCGGCACTCGTCTCTCGACCACGACTGCATCGAGAGCCCCGTCGAGGTTGAGATCGATGAGGGCAGCTCCACGGCTGCGCTCGAAGTCGACAAACCCAGCCCGGTCTGCACCCTCCACGAAGCCGCCGTCCTGCTGCCCGATCAGCAAGTTGTTCGGATCGTCCATGGCGAACTCCGGCACGGCGTCGACGTTTCCCTTGGTCACGAGGAGATCCATGTAGCCGTCGTTGTTGACGTCGTCGAACTCGGCGTGCCAGGCAGTCGAAGGCTGATTGGTGTCTCCGCTGAAAGGACGGTGTGCCGTCGTTCCCAGGACGAGGGCGATGTCTTCATACGCCGGGTTGTCGGGCCCTTGCGCCAGCGTCTGCAGCTTGTTGTCGCCCTGGCTGGTGAGGAAGACCTCGGGCAGGCCGTCACCGGTGACGTCCTGGCTGGCAATGCCCATGCCCCAGATCTGCATCGTCCGCCATCCGTCCTCCCCGGTGAACAGCGTGGGAGACTCGCCAGGAGGCACCCGCCAGAGCTGCTCCTGGCCATCGCGGTAGTAGTGACGGTCGTTGGTGGCGCGCAGATCGCGCTCGCCGCTCCGGCTCCAGTCGCTGAACAGCACCGAGAGTGCGCACCAACCCGGAGAGAGGGAGGTTGGCTCGGCATACACGTCGTCGCGTGGTCTCACCAACTGGTGGTCCTCGCATTCGTCTCGAGCCCCGTCGTCCTTCAACCTCAGGTAGTTGCCAAACACCAAGGTCGGCAGTGAAGCCCCGGGTTCCCATTTGGCACTGAATGCTGCCGTCCAGTAGCTACCGCCGTCGATGCCCCACCGCTCGTTGGCACGCTCGAAACGACAATCGCCCAACCCGCGGAGCATCACGTTCTCGCCAACCCGCAACACCGCCAGGTCGATGATCTCGTCCCCGTCGATGTCGATGGGGTATGCGCCGGTGACGTTCATGAGATCGGTGGAGCTCGCCTCTTCGCGGGAGAACCTCAGGTCACCTCCCACGCTGCTCTCGTTCGTGTACAGCGCGGCCTGGTTGGACCCGCCCGCCAGGAAGACGTCAGGCATCGCATCGTCGTTGCAGTCGAAGACGGCGACACCACCTCCGACGAAGTACTCGAACTCACCGTCGTAGACGTGCTCGATACCCGACGAGGTTTCCTCGATCAGTAGTGGTGGCGGTGCGGAAGGCTCCGGGGCCGGCCCCGCGATCGTTCGGGCGGCGAGGATGACCACCCCGGTGGTGAGCGCCGCGCCCACGACGGTGCCTGCGAGCAGCCAGAGGCCTCGGTGGCGGACGGGGCGGCTCATGCTTGCCACGCGACTCCGAGTCGTGAACAATGCCGCGTCACTCGACCCTGGAGGCAATCGTGAGAGAGACGTCGCCGGTCAGCTGGGGAGTGCTCAGCACCGCCGACATCGGCGTGGCGAAGGTGATACCGGCGATGGCCACGTCGCGTATGAGTCGGGTGGACGCCATTGCCTCCCGGTCGGCAGATCGGGCGGGATTCGTCGCCGGAGACCTGGGCATCCCCAAGTCCTACGGTTCTTACGAGGAGCTGCTCGCCGACCCGGAGATCGAGGCCGTCTACAACCCGCTGCCCAACCATCTCCATCCCGAGTGGACGATCGCGGCCGCCGAGGCCGGCAAGCACGTTCTCTGCGAGAAGCCGCTGGCGATGACCAGCGCTGAGGCGAAGACAATGGTCGCGGTGTGTGAAAAGGCCGGCGTCAAGCTGATGGAAGCCTTCATGTACCGCCTGCACCCGATGTGGACTGCCGTGCTCGAGATGGTCCGGAACGGTGTGATCGGCGATGTGCGGGCGGTTCACACCGTCTTCTCCTATTTCAACGACGACCCCACCAACATTCGCAACATCCCCGAGGCTGGGGGCGGGGCGCTCTATGACATCGGCTGCTACGCGGTCAGCGTGGCCCGACTCGTCTTCGGATCGGAGCCGAGCGGAGTGAAGTCCTCGATCCAGCGAGACGAGAGATTCGGCACAGATGTCGTGACGGCCGCCCTCCTCGATTTCGACGGCCGACAAGCATCGTTCCTCTGCTCCACACAAATGGAGGATGACCAGAGAGTCGACATCTATGGCACAAAGGGCCGGCTCGTCGTGGAGATCCCTTTCAACATCCCACCGGACCGACCCACCCGGGTTCTCGAGGTCGCCGGGGGCTCTCCGCCCGTGTCGCCGGACATCGTCGTTCATGAGTTCGAGGCAGCCGACCCGTACGCGGTCGAGGCCGACGCCTTCTCCATGGCCGTCCGGTCGGGGACTCCCGTTCCCATCCCGCCGGACGACGCAGTAGCGAATCTCGAGGTCATCGAGGCCATATTCGCTGGCGCCGAACGTTAGGGAGCAGCAGCGATATCGGTGATCGGCCGAGGGGAGTCCGAAGGTGATGGATGAGAGTGCTCCCTGGTACCGAGGTGGTGATTGAACCCGGCCGGGTCGGAGACCACCTCAGAGAGGACGAGCTCGGCGGCTCCGATCAGGACCGCATCCTCGGCGA
>JASFVB010000175.1:0-5795 GCA_050050035.1 Acidimicrobiia bacterium
CCATCCGGACCGTCACACATTGCTCCGATGCAGCAGGTGCGATCGGCCCATCTGCGCGGCATGCTCGATCGACGCGACGGTGGGGCAGCGCTGCCCGGAATGTGTGCGGGCCGAGGGGACCCAGCGCGTCATACCGACCGGGCCAAGACGCTCACGCACCAGCGGAGCACCGGCCACGGTGGCGTTCATCGGGCTGGCGGTGGCGATCTACGTCCTGGGCAGTCTCGGCGGGCTCCGCGATACGTTCGTCGAGACGCTGGCGCAAGCCAACTTCCTGGTCGCAGAGGGGGAGTGGTGGCGGATATTCACGCCGGTCCTCCTGCATGGGACCTTCTATCACCTTCTCTTCAACATGTGGGCGCTCTGGGTGCTCGGCCCTCAGATCGAGCGTGGAGTCGGTTCCCGAGCATTCGTCGCCGTCTACATGGCGTCGGCCGGCGTGGGAGGGGCGTTCGTCTACCTGTTTGGAGACCCGGAAACGGTCGCCGTCGGGGCTTCAGGGGCGATCTTCGGACTCTTCGGCATCTGGTTCAACTGGGCCGTTCGTCGTCGCAACACGATGCAGGGGCGCATGCTCCTGCGTCAGATCGGGTTTCTGTTGCTGATCAACGCAGCTCTGCCACTGCTCATCAGGAACATCGCCTGGGAAGCACATCTCGGAGGGCTGATCGCCGGGTTCGTCATAGGGGAGCTCTGGTCGAGGGTGCAACGTCCCAACGCCGAGATGGCGCGTGTGGTCGTTGCGCTTGCCGTGGCTGCCCTGGCGGTGGTCGCCGTTCTCGTCGTCTGAGGACGCGGGTTTTCGCGTTCTTGCCAAGCCGGGTGCGGGTCGTTGACATTGGGGGTAAGGTGCCGAACTACAGCCTTGTAACTCTCTGAATCACCCACCAGTGTCATTCGCTCACCTTCATCTCCACACCGAGTACTCCCTACTGGATGGTGCGGCACGGATCGGGGACGTCGTGGCCGCGGCCGCCGCCATGGGCCAGCCTGCGATCGGTATAACCGATCACGGCAACTTGTACGGAGTGGTCGATTTCGTGAAGGCGGCCCGCCGGCACAGCATCAAGCCGGTGGTCGGGATGGAGGCGTACTTCACTGACGGTTCCCGATTCGATCGGCCCCCGTCGGACGAGAACAAGCGGTACCACATGATCCTGCTCGCCGAGAACGACATCGGATATCGCAACCTGCTCCAACTCTCCTCCAAGTCCTTTCTCGAGGGCTACTACTACAAACCCCGGGTCGACTTCGACCTGCTGGCCCAGCATTCCGAGGGTGTGATCGCAACGTCGGGGTGCCTCGGGGGGCTCGTCCCACAGTTGCTCGGCCCGGACGCCATGTCGGAGGAAGGCAACAGAGGGACGTTCCGCGACTTCGACGCGGCCGTGGCCGCAGCCGGGAGATTTCAGGACCTCTTTGGCAGGGACAACTTCTTCATCGAGGTCCAGGATCACGGGATCGAGGCCCAGTCACTGATCATGGACGACCTGCTCGAGGTGGCTCGGCGGGTGGACGCCCCATTACTGGCCACCAACGATGCCCACTACACGCGTCGTGACGAGCACGACGCCCACGACGCGCTTCTCTGCATCCAGACGGGGAGTCTCCGCAATGAGCCGGGACGTCTGCGTTTCGAGGGGTCGGAGCACTATCTGAAGAGCGCCGACGAGATGCGGAAGCTCTTCCCACAGGAGCGCTTTCCCGGCGCTGTCGACAACACCCTCTGGGTCGCCGAGCGCGCCGACCTCGAGGTCGAGTTCGGGCGCACGCTCCTGCCCCACTTCCCGGTGCCCGAAGGCGAGACCGAAGTCACCTATCTGCGACGACTCGTGGAGGAGGGGACCAGGGACCGCTACGGCCCGGACCCGGGCGGAGAGGTGTGGGAGCGAGTGGAGCATGAGCTCAAGATCATCGAGGAGATGGGCTTCCCTGCCTATTTCCTCATCGTCTGGGACCTCATCCGGCACGCCCGGGACAATGGGATCCGGGTCGGCCCGGGAAGGGGCTCGGCGGCAGGCTCGATCGTCTCGTACGCACTTCGGATCACCGACATCGACCCGCTCCGCTACGGCCTCATCTTCGAGCGATTCCTCAATCCTGGCCGACGTTCGATGCCCGACATCGACATGGACTTCGACGATCGCTACCGCGGGGAGATGATCCGGTACGCGGCGGAGAAGTACGGGCAAGACCGCGTAGCCCAGATCATCACCTTCTCCACCATCAAGGGAAAACAAGCAATCCGAGACGCGGCCAGGGTGTTGGGACATCCCTATTCGGTGGGAGACCGGACCGCCAAAGCAATGCCACCGTCGATCCTGGGGAAGGATCCGACACTCGACCAGGTGCTCAACCCGCCAGTCCAAGGTGCGGCGTCAGAGGTCCGTGATTGGTATGCGAACGCACAGGGTCTGCGTGACATGTACTCGACCGATCCCGCGGTCAAGGAGGTTGTCGATGTCGCACGTGGTCTCGAGGGTCTGCGTCGTCAGGACTCGATCCACGCCGCGGCCGTCGTGATCGCACCCGAGCCACTGACCAACATCGTCCCTATCCAGCGAAAGGGAGAGGACGCCGAGACGGTCACCCAGTTCGAGATGCACGGCGTCGAGGACCTCGGGTTGCTCAAGATGGACTTCCTCGGTCTGAGCACACTCTCCATCATCGAGAGATGTCTCGAGCTGGTCTCCCAGACGACGGGGGAGCGACCCGACATCGACAACGTGGCTCTGGATGACGCGAAGACGTTCGAGCTGTTGCAGCGCGGAGACACCATCGGCGTGTTCCAGATGGAGGGCACGGCGATGCGGGCCCTCATTCGCTCACTCAAACCCGACTCGTTCAACGACGTGATCGCCCTGGTGGCGTTGTACCGGCCCGGCCCGATGGGGGCCAACATGCACAACCTCTACGCCGACCGGAAGAACGGCCGGGCAGAGATCGAGGAGCTGCACGAGATCCTTACCGAGAAGCTGGCCGACACGTACCAGATCATGGTGTACCAAGAGCAGGTCATGACTGTCGCCCAGGAGATGGCCGGCTACTCGATGGCCGATGCGGACGAACTGCGCCGGGCCATGGGCAAGAAGATCAAGTCGGTCATGGTGGCCGAGGAGGAGAAGTTCGTCGCGGGTTGCGTCTCGAAGGGACACAGCGATGAGACCGGACGTGAGCTCTTCAAGCTGATCGAGCATTTCGCCGGATACGGCTTCAACAAGTCACACAGCGCCGGATATGGGCTTCTTGCCTATCAGACCGCCTACCTCAAGGCGCATCATCCGGCCGAGTTCATGGCGTCGATGCTCACGGCCACCAAATCGAACAAGGACAAGACTGCCGTCTATCTCAACGAGTGTCGGCAAATGGGCATCGAGGTTCTCGTCCCGGACGTCAACGTGAGCGAGTCGGACTTCACGGTTCATGACGGCAAGATCCGCTTCGGGCTGTCGGCGATACGAAATGTCGGCGTGGGCGTCGTGGAGCGGATCACCGAGGCGCGTGAGGATGGGCCATTCGAGACCTTCCTCGATTTCGTCGACCGTGTCGACGTATCCGCTCTGAACAAGAGAACGGTCGAGTCGCTCATCAAGGCCGGCGCCTTCGATGCCATGGGCAACACCCGAAAGGGCCTGACCCTCGCCCATGAGGTGATTCTCGACACGACGCTGGAGCGCCGTCGCAACGAGGAGATGGGTCAGTACTCGTTGTTCGCAGGAGATGACGATTCGGCCGAAACCGCCGATTTCGAGATAGCCGACCAGGAATGGGCGCAGAAGATGAAGCTGACCTTCGAGAAGGAGATGCTCGGTCTGTACGTGTCAGACCACCCCCTCCTCTCGGTGGGCCCATCTCTCGCAGCAGCGACGACGACGACCATTGCCGAGCTGACAGAGATGACCGACCGGGCGACGGTCTCCATCGGAGGAATCGTGGGGTCGATCACGAGACGGTGGACCAAGAACGGTGATCCAATGCTGTTCTTCAACCTCGAGGACCTGGAGCGGTCGGTCGAGGTGATCGCTTTTCCCAAGACCGTTCACGAGTTCGGCCCGCTGGTCGTGGAGGATGCGGTCCTGGTCGTGTCCGGACATCTCGACCATCGCGGGGACGACGTGAAGGTGGTGTCTCGCGAGATCAAGGAGCTCGCCATCCGCGACGACACGAGTGTGCGTCTGGCAGTGCCAGCTCAGAGACTCACGCCGGAGGTCGTCTCGAGCCTGAAGCACATTCTGAGAAACCACCCAGGCCCGGCCTCGGTCTTCCTCAACCTCTCCGACAACGGAGACACCAAGGTCCTGAAGCTCGGCGACGATCACAAGGTCGAGCCGAGGTCTGCTCTATTCGCAGAGCTGAAGGAGTTGCTCGGGCCGAGGGCCATTCTCTGACGATCAACGCCGCGAGCCACCGACCACGGTGAGCCCGTCCGGGCTATCTGCCTGCTCGACCCAAAAGACGGTCCCACGGGATGCCCTGGGCCGCATCCACCAGCCCTTCGAGTCTGTCGAGGTCGGTGGGCGCCTCGGGTTGCCAGGGAACCGTGGCCACATTGGCCCCGTAGCGGGTGGAGAACTCCTCGCGAGCATCTGCCTGTCTGATGGTCTCGGCACTCCACTGCTCGACGACGCGACTCACGGCTGCGGACATGTCGGCTGTGGGAGTTGTCGCGGCCCAAGACCCGGGAAGGGAGCGGTTGAAGACGACCGCAGCCGGCACGGATGCAAGCTCGGGGAGTTGGCGATAGAAGCGTATCGCCTCACTGACCGGCGCCGGATCGGCCGTGGTGATCACCAGGATCGAGGCGTCCCGCAGCACCCGCTCGATCTCCCTGCCGCGGCGAGCCACCCCGTCATACGTGGTGCGAAGGTCGACCAGGAACTCCGAGACCCGTTCCAGTAGACCCGATCCGAGAATCGTGTCGGCGACGCGCAGCATCGGCCGAGCAGCTCGGTCGTAGAAGAACCTCCTACCGGGCAACGGCCCCCCGGTCATCCATCGCAGGAGACGCCCACCCACCAGGTCGGCCATCTGGGCGGGAGCGGCAAAGAAGTCGATTCCGCCGCCGGACGGTGGCGTGTCGATGACCACGAGATCCCAAGCCCGGGCCTGCACGAATGTGGCAGCCTGGTCAGCGGCCGCATAGGACTGAGATGCGGGGAAGTGCTCGGACGCCGCTTCGAAGAACTCGTTGTCGGCCAGACGCGTGGCCACCTCCGGGTCGGCGTGGCGCATGGCCACGGCCCGCCACGACGCCTTCGAATCCAGCATTGCCGCCCACAGATTGGTCTCCTCTGCGTGGGGCTGAGGCTCGTCGCCGAGATCGGCGAGCCCGAGGGCGGTGGCCAGACGTCGCGCCGGGTCGACCGCCACGACCAGCGTCCTGATACCTTGCCTGGCGGCTCTGACTCCCAACGCCGCAGCGAACGTCGTCTTGCCCACGCCCCCTGATCCGGTGACGAGGATCGTGGCGGTCATGGCAAGCCCTCGATGAGATCGCTGACCTGTGCCGCCACCTCGGTCGGCGTGAAGAGACCGAACATGTACGGAACCGTGATGTGTGGTGGGAGACGCTCGAGCCATTCCTCCTGTGACTCCTCGAGCGCCTTGTGCAGTCTCACCATCTCACCCGGCACACCTCCCGGTGGCTCCACGTCGAGCCTGTCGAGAACACGGTTGGCGATCAGCGTTGGAGGTGGGACCACCGGATTCGCCTCGACCCAGCTCAACGTCTCTGCCGTCTCGGTGGTTGGCAGCTCCTCGGGAAGGGTCACCAGGACGAGTCTCGTGACGGCGGG
>JASFVB010000176.1:0-5729 GCA_050050035.1 Acidimicrobiia bacterium
GATCCCGGGCCCTGCGACCGTCGGTGGTGTGATCGCCGCCGGAGTCTCCAGTTTGCGGAGGGGCCGTCTCTATGGGACGAGGGAGCGAGTCCTCGAGACCACGTCCGTCACCGGAGACGGGCGGACGGTTCGCAGTGGAGGACGTGTGGTGAAGAACGTTACGGGATACGACCTCCACCGTCTCAGCGTCGGGGCGTTCGGGTCTCTGGGTGTGATCGTGTCGGCTTGCCTCAAGTTGTGGCCCACACCGAGCGGCGCGGTCACGGTCGAGGTCGACGACCTGGAGTCAGCGTCGCGAATCGCGCGACCCCTGGCCGTGCTGGAGACGAACGGTCAGGTCAGTGTGTATCTCCGCGGGACCGAGGCCGAGGTCGAGGGACAGTCCGAGCGGCTGGGTGGGCGGGCAAGACCTGGCTTGGACTGGCCCGCCGACCCGACCGGGCCGTGGCGCTGGTCTCTTCGCGTGCCACCGGCCGCGACGGTTGCCGGGATCGAGCGTCTTCCATCGGATTGGGACTATCTGGCAGTACATGGCGTCGGCGAGATCCGTTGTGCCTCACCGACGTCTGAGGGAGCGGCGGGTCTGAGAGAATGGGCCGAGTCGCTTGGGGGAGCCCTGGTCATGACGACGGGTGACCCGGCGACGTTCGACCCCTGGGGGGCACCGCCGCCGGCACTGGACCTGCAGAGACGTCTCATCGGTGAGTTCGACCCTGCTCGAGTCATCAACCCGGGTCGGTTGCCAGGGGGTCTGTGATGGCCTGGGTCACCGACCACCGTCCGACGACCGAGGATCTCAACGCATGTGTCCAGTGCGGGCTTTGTCTCCCGATGTGCCCGACGTTCCGGCTGACCGGTCGGGAAACCGCCTCACCCCGGGGTCGTCTCCACGCGATGTCCGCCGTCGACAAGGGGCTGGTGGAGGTAGACGAGACCTTCGCGGCGATGATCGACTTCTGTTTGGGATGCCGGGCCTGTGAGCCGGTCTGCCCGGGTCTGGTTCCCTACGGACGAGCCCTCGAGGGCACCCGGGCCGAGATCGACGCGCAAGTGCCGGGCCGGTCGAGACGGAATCGATTCGTCGTGGGCCAGGCCCTCGGGTCTCGTTCGCTCATGCGTCTCGGCGGCTGGGCCGTGCGTGTTGCCCAGACCCTCGGTCTGACCAGCGTGGCGCCGACCAAGTACCGAGGTGTTGCCACCGGGCTCAGGGCCCTTCGAGGCAGGGGGCGATCCGTGGTCGGTCATGCCGGGGGCACGGGCACATTGGGGACCGTCGGTCTCCTGGCCGGATGTATCCAGGACGAGTGGTTCCGGCCGGTGAACACGGCTGCCGTGACGCTGCTCGAGTCGGCCGGCTACGCGGTGGGTGTGCCGGAGTCACAGACTTGTTGTGGCGCTCTCGCAGCCCATGACGGAAAGGCAGACGCGGCCGACCGCTACAGAGAGCGGAACCTCGAGGCCTTCGGCGGGTTCGACTACCTCGTGGCCACCGCTGCGGGGTGCTCGGCTCATTTGTCCGATTACGACTGGCCCGGTGGCCGGCCCGAGACACTGGACGTCACCGTGGCCGTTGCCCGGGCGATCGAGAACGGGCACCTTCCGACGACGGCGACGTCGAAGGGGCCCATCGCGATTCAGGACCCGTGTCATCTGCGTCACGCCCAGCGGGTGATCGGCGAACCGCGGTCGATTCTCGAGGCAGCCGGATACGAGGTGGTGGAGACGGATCCGGCCGGCATGTGTTGTGGAGCAGCGGGTATGTACACGGTGATGCAGCCCGAGACGTCGGATCGACTGGGAGCACAGAAAGCCGATCAGGTGCGTGCAACCGGTGTTGTGAAGGTCGCGTCGGCAAACCCGGGTTGTGAGATGCAGCTGCGCAGCCATCTCGAGGCCGAATACGAGATCAAGCACCCGATCGAGTGGTACCTGGATGCACTCATGGCGGAGGACGAGGTCTGAAGGTTAGGGTTTCGCACGTGACCGACACCTCGACACAGCAGAGCCGCTTTGGCCTTCTCAAGCGCTACGCGATTCTCGCATTCGGGGCGTTTGGCACCATGGCCGACGTGGGGATGATGGTCCTCGGGTCTCTCCTGGTGGGATTGGCGGCCGCAGTCCTCATCGGCGGGTTTGGCCTGGCCGAGGTCACCACAGACGTCCTCACGACGGGTGAGATGCTGATCTCGGCCATCGTCCTGGCGGTGGTCGGGCTTTTCTGTCTCGGTGTGGCGTCTGAGGGCCCTTTGGGACGGGGCCGGCGACTGGTCGGTTTCAAGGTGTGGGAGGTCGGCATCGGCCGGACCCTCGCCGTCTTCGGGGCCGGGTTCATCGCCATCCTCCTCTATCGCTTCATCGGTGGTCTGCTCGAGTCGGTCCCCAGTCCCATCTGGAAGGGGACGGAAGGGTTCCGCGCCGTTGGTATCGCAGGCATGACCGTGATGCCGCTGCTGGGTGTCCCACTGTCTCTGCTGGTCCGGTCCGCACCGGAGCAGGTGGCGTGGTTGCGACAGGGAGACATTCCGGTGATGTTCATCGTTTGGGCGATCGCCGCGATGACCATCATCGCCTAGCCATCGCTCCCGTGGTTCATCGAACCTCCGGTAGTTGAGCCCGTATACGGGCTCAACTACCTCGAGAAGACAAGGGCGTCCCGCGGTCGACCGAACCTCCGGTAGTTAGGCCCACATATGGGCCTAACTACCGGAGGTTCGAACTACCGGAGGTTCGGAGTACCGGGGGTCGGGTGTGCGTGCCTCGCCTATAGGTCAGGGCACGGGTTTGGCGTAGACGACTATGCCCAGCGGGTTTCCACCGGTCCGGGTCACCGCTTCGGTGGTCCAGCCCACCGCGGGGAGCTTCAGGTTCAGTTCCCTTGCCTCACGCTCTGCAGCGAGGTCGAGGAGACCGTCGATCAGCATGAGCAGGTCTTCCGGCGTCGTCGACACCCAGATGGTCGACATCCACTCTGGATCGGGTTGGGTAGCGCTCACCCACCCGGCAGGCGACTGATACAGCTCGCCCGTCCCGCCGGCGACATCATCGATGCGCGCCGTCCTCCACTGCCATCCCACGGCGATGAGCTCACGGCCGACCCTGGCCAGATCGCCCGCCATCCACGACAGCCAAGCCGCCTCCGCATCCGAGCTCGGAGCCAGCCGTAACCTGTATGCGTCCCTCGTCCGGTGGGTGGCGGAGACCTCGTACTCCGCGTAGACCCACTCGGACACGGCGCGATAGCCGAGTGCTTCGACCTGGCTACGCGCCGCCCCGTTGTCCGTCTCGATCGAGAGACGAACGACCCGGGCGCCCCGCTCCGCGGCCCAGATCACCCCCGCATCGTTCAGAGACCTCCCCAGACCGCGGCGTCGATGGTCAGGGTGGACTCTGGCACCCTCGAGCCATCCTTCTGTAGGCGAGAGCATCGCCACATGAGCCAGGGCTATCGGGACGTCGCCGTCGTCGACGCACACCATCGCCTCGGACTCCTCGTCCTCGATCCAGGTGGGGAGTCGCTCGGGGACGTAGTCGCCCCATTCGAAGGTGTCCGTCGTCCACCGAGCGATCGAGAGCACGTCGTCGTGACGAGCCGGCCTGATCTCGGGCATCACCGCTACATCCGATCCGGGACCTCGATGCCGATGAGATCGAGCAGGGTCTCGAGGGCCGCCTCCGCCCACGCGGCCACCGTCAGCCATGAGGCCTGACGGTCGGCGTCGGGCTCGTTGAGGATGTGGCATCGGTCGTAGAAGCGATTCCAGGTTCCGGCCAGTTTGTGTGCGTACTCGGCGATGTGGTTTGGGGCTCGAAGGTCGATCGCACGCTCGACAACCTCGGGGAGCTTGAGGAGCTCGAGCATGAGGTCCCGTTCGGCATCGATGGACGGTGGGATGATCTCGCCGGGTTTCAGTCCTTGGCCGACGGCTTTCCTGAGGATCGACTTGATCCTGACCGCGGCGTATTGGAGGTAGGGCCCTGTCTTGCCCTCGAACGAGCTGAACCGATCGAGATCGAGGACGTAGTCAGACACTCGGTTGTTGATCAGATCTCCGAACTTCAGGGCGGCGATACCCACCTGAGCAGCAATCCGGTCGCGCTCCTCCTCCGGGTACCCCTCGGCGATGTGGGCCTCGTCGATGCGTTCTCGGGCGGCTCCTTTCAGCATCTCGATGACGTCGCCGAGCCTCACGACGCCACCTTCTCGCGTCTTGAACGGCTTGCCGTCCGGGCCGTTCATGGTCCCGAAGCCGATGTGCTCCAACGCGACGTCATCGCCGGCGATGCCGGCCTTCCGGGCGGCGCGGAAGACTTGGGTGAAGTGATCGCCCTGCCGGCTGTCGACGACGTAGAGCATGAGGTCGACGTTCAGCATGTCCACTCGCATCTGCACGGTGGCCAGGTCGGTGGTCGAGTAGAGGAACCCACCCGCACTCGAACGCAAGATCAAGGGAGGCCACTCCCGTGTGTCGTCGGGCTCGGCTACCCGCACCACCAGTGCGCCGTCGGATTCCTCCGCCACGCCGGTCTCCTCCAGCCTCTCGACGAGAGGTGCGAGGTAGTCGGCGACGTCGGACTCCCCGTACCAAAGGTCGAAGCTCACCCCCAACGCCGCGAAATCATCCCGCTGCGACTCCTCCGACACCGACTTCATCTGTTGCCAGATGATGAGAGACGACTCGTCGCGCTGTTGGAGGAGGACGGTCGCCGCCCTGGCCCGATCGGCGAACTCCTGGTCGAACTCGGCGCGGCTCGCGGCCTCGGGGTAGATGCGTTGGAGATCCTCGAGGGTGATGGTGGCCGGGTCGATCCCCTCGTCCAGGACTGCCGTGATGAGCAGTCCCATCTGGAACCCCCAGTCCCCGAAGTGTGGGTCCCTTATGACGTCGTGTCCGGCGAAAGCGAAGAGCCGGGCGAGCGAGTCTCCGATGATGGTCGCCCGCAGATGCCCGACGTGCATGGCCTTGGCCACGTTGGGTCCCGCGTAGTCGACCAGGACGGTCATGGCCTTGCCCTCACGCTCGTACCCGAGGCGACGATCTTGGGAGCCCTTCTTTGCCCACTCGGACAGTGTCTCATCGGTCAGCTCGATGTTGACGAAACCGGGACCGGCAACCTCGGCGATGGCGATCTCCCGCTCCCCGACGAGGGAGCGAGCGACCGACTTGGCGATGTCACGGGGGGCCTGGCCGGCTTCCTTCGCCGCCGCCATGGCACCATTCACCTGGAACTGGGCGAGCTCCGGTCGTTGTGAGGGGACCACCTCGCCGAGCCCGGCCGGGAGGCCGAGTTCGATGAAGGCCTTACCTGCCAGTTTCGATAGATGCGACATCAGCGACATCGCGGGTCAGGTTAGGTACGGCGCCGACCTCATCCGGACTGCACGCGGGGATGGTGAGGCTCCCCGTGGAATAGTCTCACGGCCTCTGATGATCCACGAGACGCCTTTCCATCCCAGGACCGCTGTCGCCAACAGGACGGGTCTGTGGAGCCACTGGTCGGGGTACCTCGTCAGTGATCGCTATCAGATGTCTGACAAGCTCGAGTATTTCGCAATCCGGAACTCGGCCGCGCTCATCGACACTTCCCCCCTCTACAAGTTTCGAATCCACGGCGCCGACGCAGAGCGCTACCTGGCCGGCGTCCTGACCAGGGACATCCGCACCTGCAGACCCGGTCAGGCGCATTACACGGTGTGGTCCGACGACGACGGCTGGGTGCTGGAGGACGGT
>JASFVB010000177.1:0-5725 GCA_050050035.1 Acidimicrobiia bacterium
ATCACCAGCATGATCATCGCCACCAGAACCACGATTCCCCTGTGTCTCTTTCTCAAGACACCTCCTTTCAACCTCGAGACGACATGTCGAGCTCGAATGGGATTGGCTGGAGCCCGGCGCATCGCCTCAACCCACCAAATCGATATCACCTCCCTTGGCGCATCCACCCACGTCGAGCCGACCGTTCTATCCCTCGATCCAGCGCACCGCCCGACGCCGGGTGACCGGGGCACAGCTACGACCCACCTCGGGACGCTGGTGGACTGGGTCTGACGCCCGGCCCGATTTGCCCCGGCCATCTTTCAGCATTACCGGGACGTCGGAGTCGGCACAAGCGTCTAACAGCCTCTTGCGCCGGCGGAACGAACCAGGTCAATCTGACACGACGATGACACTGGTCACGGCTTGGTTCGTACGATCGAATGGAGTGATCACATGAGCCCGGGCGCGGCCGGCGATAGTGCAGTGCGCGCCGTGGTTGGTAGGACGGTCGTGGTCGTGGTCGTGATGTTGGTCATCGCCGCGATCCACGCTCTCCGCGTCGGCACATACCTCGAAGACCCACTGTTCACGTTCTATTACAGCTACTTCTCGGACATCGTCATCCCCTTCGGCATGTACTTCCTGCTCTATCTGAGCGGGACCCAGATGGCCTTCCTGGCCGACTGGCGCACCCGAGCACTGATCGTCTTCTCGGTCTCGTCTCTGACCGAGGTGCTCCAGGCGTTTGGGGTGCCCCTGCTCGGACAGACGTTTGACCCGTTGGACTTCGTGATGTTCGCCGTTGGGACACTCCTCGCCGTCGTGGTGGACCGGTTCGTCTTCTCACGCGTGTTCCCCTTCTGGTCATGATGAAAGACTCGCGCTGCGGGCAGAGCGGGCAAGACGCCGCGCCTGCCGTAGCGGCTCCGGTGTGCGCACCCGGCCAACAGAGCCCATCACCACGTCGATGATCGTGTCGAGATCGGTTCGCCAACCCGGCGAGACCGCCACCGGCATGGCTCCGACTCTGGTTCGGAGCCACCACCCCACCTGATCGCCTTCGACCGACAGCGGCGCCACGGCCCCCGCCGAGTCGGCCGGCTGGTCACCTCTCGCCAACAAGGGGCGGTGGGTCACCCCCACGCTGGGAAGACCGGCCGCCCAGCCCAGTTGGAGTGCCAGACCGGCACGGCGGGGATGGTCGCGACCGGTGGCATTGACCAGGAGGACCTCCGGTCGGTGCTCACAAAGAGCGGTGACGGCCATCTCGAGAAGTGGGCCCTCGCGGAGAGCCAGAAGCCCCGGCGCATAGGAGGCACCTGCCGCGCCCTCCACCGTGACACCGGCGACGACCCGACCAGACCTCACCGTCACCGCTCCGGCCCAGCCACGATCGCCCTGGGAACCACGTCCCGAACCACCGCGGGCAAAACAGACGAAACACCCGCCCACCGCGCCATCGGCGGAATGAGCCCACGGATCGGGCTGGAGCTGGGCCAGGTCCAACTGCAGTTGCCCCAGAGCTCGGGGCTGAGAAGGCCAGTGCGTCGGTTCGAGGGCCATCTACGGCCCGGGCTCGGCCTGTCGGGCTGATGCCACTATGCGGAGCAGCTCCGGGTGATGGGCCCCCTCCCAGTAGACCTGATCGCAGACCGTGCACACCACGAAATCGTCGACATGTGCCCGAGTCTCCGGGGATAGACGATGGGCGACATCCTCTTTGGCCACAGGAGCCAACACGCCGTTGCAGGCCATGCATCTGCTGAATGGTGTCGTCAGCCCGGAGAGATGGAAACGACGAACCACCTCAATCAGTTGCTCGCGGGGGTCGGTGGCCCGGACGTAGTAACCGTGGGTGAGCGAGCCGTTCTTGAGGAGTTGCACGTCCCGGGCGAGGAGGATCCGATGCTCCGAGACGGACATCCCGACCAGCTCGCGATCTTCCCATTCCCGTCCGTAGGAGGTGTCGACGCCGAGGAGCCTGAGGAGACGTGCGAGACGACCCAGATGGTTGTCGGCGACGAAACGCACCTCACGCAGGGGCTCCGGCCGCACCTCGACGATCGGTGAGATGTCGAACGACTCGAACTGCGGGAAGACACTGATGCGGTCACCGTCCTTCACCAGATAGGAGAAGCCGACCGACCGACCGTTGGCCAGGATGAGATCGACCTCGGTGTGAGGAACACCGCAGGCCTCGATCATGTCCTTGACACTCCCGGAGACCTCGAAACCACGTGTGACCTCCCCCGATCGCTGATCGTCGGCGAGGAAGTCCCTCAACTCCGCGTAGAACCTGAGACTTGCCTGGTGAACCATCGGCCACACCTTCCTCCCCGAGGATGCCACGCCAAGCACGATCTGTGGGTCGGGGGATGGGGGCCGACCCGGACGGGACACCTCCGTGATGGCTACCGTCGTGCCAGGAGGCATGCGATGAGGATCCAGACAGGTCAGCTCGTGGCTCTCGGCTATGGGACCTACGTCCGTTCCGACGAGGTCGTGGCAGTCGAGCCGATCACCGAAGGTCGTGGACCGGGCAGACGCTCGCTGGTGTGGATGCGGGGCATGACCGACCCGTTGGTCGCCTCCCGCTCAGAAGGAGCCATCGTCGACGATCTGGTGACACCGGTCGACGAAGCTGCCCGGATGAAGGCTCAGCGCACCGCACTGCGTCATCTGGTCAGCGTGCTCGACGCCATCTCACCCGGGGTTCGGCGGATTCTTTCCGAGGAGACCGACACCGACATCGACGAGCTGCTGGCTGAAGGCAATCGTGTCCTCGGATGAGTCGCGTCTCCGGCGAGTAGCCACAACGACCCAAGACCCCTGATATGGCCAAACAGTTGGAGCTCCGTCGCCACACCGACAACGACGGTGATGTACTCACTGCCGCGGGGGTCGAAGCCGCCGTCGAGATCGGTCGTGGCCTGTCTGGCGGATACCGGTTCATCGCCACGTCGAACGCCCGACGCGCCGTGCAGACGGCCGGCTGTCTTCTGGCGGGGCTCGGCGAGACCGTCCCCGGCGGAGTCATCTTCTCGCCTGGTCTGCGCTCCTCGAGAGAGGAGGAATGGCGGGCTGCCTACTCGAAGATGGGAAAGGGTGACCTGGGCTCGCTACGTGAGGCCGATCCCGACCTGGTGAGCGAGGACTCGGCGACGCTGGCCGGGGGTCTGCGACGGCTGTTCGCTCGTCTCGACGATGGCGAGAAGGCTCTGGCCATTGGTCATAGCCCGACCCTGGAGGCCGCCGTGCTCGGGTTGACCAGCCGCGTCGTAGAGCCGTTGGGCAAGGGTGCGGGTGTGCTCCTCACCGCCGAAGCCAAAGAGTTCGGAGTGAAAGAGCGTCTCGGAACCTGAGCGGCACGTGTCGAACAGCACCCATCGTCGGGAGGATTCAAGGCCCTCCCGGAAACGCCTCTTCACCCACGAGACGCACGAACCGAGCGGGAATCACATCCCGCACCTCCACGAGCCGGCCGTCCCGCTTCTCGAAGAGGGTCACCATCTCATCTCCTCCCCAACCGATGGGCTGGACGAGACGGCCCCGGTCGACCAGCTGTTCGACCAGTGACCGGGGGACTCGCGTGAACGCCGCCGAGACCAGGATGGCGTCGAATGGAGCCCTATCCGGCACTCCCAACGACCCGTCTCCGACCACCACCTCGACGTTCTCGAATGCGTGAGCACGAAGATTGCGCCGAGCCACGTCAGCGAGGTCTTCCCAGATCTCGATACTCGTGACATGAGCGCAAAGCCGGGCGAGAAGAGCAGTCTGGAACCCGTAGCCGGACCCAACCTCGAGAGCCCGATCCGACGGACCCAACTCGAGGGCCTCGATCATCACCGCCGACAGGGAGGGCTGGGTGGTCACCTGATCGTGTGGGATGGGGAGAGGCTCGTCCACGTATGCCAGACCGACGAGATGCTCCGGGACGAAGTCGGCCCGAGGAATCGCCTCGAAGGCCGAGATGAGACGTTGATCCTCTATGCCGACGATGCGAATCACATGAGCCAGATCGGCCTGAGTCGATTCCATGGGTCAGAGTCTCCCAAACCAGGATCTCAATGCACGCCCAACGGGTGTCTGCCGGCTTGGTGGCATCGCCCCCGTCGATGGCGATCTGCGACACTGGCGATGTCGTAGGGGTAAACCCCGATGGTGCCCGCCGCGCTCCGGGCCGATAATCCTCACGACTGACACCCCGAGCGAAGGGAGGACGAGTTGGACCTGGCTCCTGTCTTCCTGATCGGCGCCCTCTATGTCCTCTGCGCGTACGTCTGCTTCCAGAAGGGGAAGATGACGTTTGGCTGGCTGACACTGGCCGGTCTCATCCCCTTCTTGGCTCCGCTCGGGATCTTCGGCATCGTCGGCGCGCTCCGCTATGCCAAACCGAACTCGGCCTGGGCGCACACCCGCTATGACCCGGCGCAATTGGAGGCGGCCCGGCGTCGCTTTCCCGGTGTCCAGGCCCCGGCAGCGCCGCCGACAGTCTCATCCGGGCAGATTGTGACCGAGCCCACCAAGATCGAGCCGGCACCTGACGACACCGGTGTGATCATTCGGTTCGTGGGGCGAGCCTATGAGGCGGGCATCATCGACCGGGACACCCGGTTTCGTCTCGTCGACTTCCTCGACCGCGGCCAAGCAGCCCCCGAGACGACGGAGACCCCAATCGAGAAAGAGGTCGTCGCACCACCCCCAACCCCACCCGCTGCACCGGTTGGCCCGCCGCGAGCACCCGCACCCGAGCCTCCGGTCTCGGTTCCCGCTCCTCCGCCACCGGCACCGCGGGAGCCGGCCCGGCCGCCTTCTCCGCCCACGCCGAGCCCGGTCAGCGCCTTCTTCTCGCGCACCTGGGACGCCATCGCCTCAGACGTGGCCCTCCACGGCTTCGCATACCTCGGAGTCGCGGTCACGTTCATCGGCGTTCTCGGCTTTCTGTTGTTCGCCTTTGCCGACCTGCCAGATGCGGTTCAGCCATTCATCGAGCTGTTCATAGCCCTGATCTTCTTCGGTTGGGCGTGGATGCTGCGTCGCCAGCAGGCGGAGCACGTCGCCGACGGGATGGAGCTGATCGGAGGCATGGTGCTCCCTCTCATCCTCTTCGCCGGGCTCGTCGACAGCGCCCCGTTCCCGCCGGACTTCACCGGGAATGCGCTCGTCGTAGCCCTGACCGTCAGCTCGCTGCTGATTGCCCTGGCCTACGCCTGGGTTTCATCACGCAACCCGGAGTCGACTCTCCGCTATCTGGTCGGGCCCCTGGTCTGGCTCGGAGCCCTGACCTCCGGATTCTTCTTCAAGACCGATGAGCCTTTGGCCAGCGATGCGATTACGCGACTGGTTTCTCCCCAACCTGCGTTGGCCGCGGCAGCGATCAGCCTGACCCTCCTCGCCTGCCTCGCCCGGCGGGGGCATCGACTGGCCGCTCCAACGATCCGCTCCTCTCTGGTCGGTGTGCCCGCGGCTTATCTCCTCACCGTCTCGATGACGGCGGGCGAGGACTGGAGTCGGCTCTGGCCGCTCGTGATCCTCGGGGCAGCCACCTTCGTATCCGCCGAGGTGCTGGCCGTCTGGTTCGATCGACGGGAATGGATGGTCCTTGCTCGTCCCATCCTCCTCGCCGGAGTGTTGGCGCCGATGGAGCCCTCCCTGGGGATGGGCTGGACGGGGTTGGTGGTGGTGATCTCCTACGTCGCTCTGCACGAGTGGGCCCGGCGCCGAGTGGGCTCCGACACGA
>JASFVB010000178.1:0-5666 GCA_050050035.1 Acidimicrobiia bacterium
TTGTCCGGGTGCCCCGTCCTCGCCCCCGACATCCGGGCCGGTGCTGCCCTCGTCCTGGCCGGTCTGGCCGCCGAAGGAGAGACGGCCGTGGCCGAGCCGTCCCACATCGACAGGGGTTATGAGGGGTTCGTTGAGAGACTGTCTGCACTGGGGGCCCGAATTCAGAGGACGTGAGCTGACCGCCGGTCGTGTGCTGACTGGGTTGAATTGGGTGCCGAGTGACGTGGCGGCGTGCAGCGCGGTCGAGGACAGGGTGCTCGACCGAAGTCGCCCCGCATTGAGCGCATGTGATGTGTCTCCCTAGACTGTGGAACAACCAGCTGCCAGCAGCGGTTCCACCAAGAACATGACAGACACGACACCGGTCACGATCGCTCCCGCCGACACCGACGGGGGCCCCATCGACCTCGAGAAGCTGTACGAGGCCCTCGATTACATCCGTCCCGCCGTCCAGGCCGACGGAGGCGACCTCGTGTTGCTCGGGGCAGAGGACGGCGAGGTGAGCCTTCAGATGGTGGGTGCCTGTGGTGGCTGCCCACTGTCGATGATGACCCTCAAGGCCGGTATAGAGCGGATTCTCAAGGACCGTGTGCCCGGTGTCCGCGAGGTCATCGCATCGGCCGACGCACCAGGGGTCTTCGACGACGAAGACGAAGGCGTCGGCATCTCCCTACCCACACTCTGAAGCCTCGTAGGCTCCCCGGCGATGGACGCCGACCTCCTCGAATCAGTTCGGTCCGGAGATCGTCGCGCCCTGGCGAGGGCCATCTCGGATGTAGAAGCCCGCGGTGACGTTGAGCTAGGGCGCCCGTCAGGGGTCATCGGGATCACCGGTCCACCAGGGGCAGGGAAGTCGACCCTCATCTCAGCTCTGATAGCCGAGCTCAGAGACCGTGGGGAGACCGTGGCGGTTCTCGCCGTCGACCCGTCGAGCCCCCTCACCGGAGGGGCCATCCTGGGTGATCGCATTCGAATGCAAGCTCACGTCGATGACGATGGTGTCTACATCAGGTCGATGGCGACCCGTGGTCACCTCGGTGGGCTGTCCGCATCGGCCTCTGATGTCCTCTCCCTCCTCGGGTCCGCGGGGTTCGACCGACTCATCGTCGAGACGGTCGGCGTCGGCCAGTCGGAGGTCGAGGTCATGCGGGTCGCCGACGTGGTCGTGTTGGTGGTCGGGCCTGCGTGGGGAGACTCCGTTCAGGCGGACAAGGCCGGGATCGTCGAGATAGCGGACCTGTTCGTCGTCAACAAGGGCGACCGTCCCGGAGTCGAAGACGTCCGGCGTGCCCTGCTGGACGCGGCGGATGTCAGGGGAGCAAAGGTGCTGGTGACCGTCGCCACCAAAGGCGAAGGCGTGAGCCGGGTTCTCGAGGAGATCGACCGCCTAGGCGTCTAGCTCGGCCTGCGCCGCGGCGAGACGGGCCCCTTCGACACGTGGTGGGCTGCACGACACGTAGTCCAGGCCCAGTCCGCGGACGAACCGAATCGAAGCCGGGTCGCCACCGTGCTCACCGCAGAGACCAACCACCAAGCTCTGATTCGCCTCCCTGCCTTCGGACGTCGCAACACGCAGCAGTCTCCCGACACCGCGCTGGTCGAGAGTCAGGAAGGGGTCGGTGTCGAAGATCCCTCGTTCGACGTAATCCCGGAGGAACAGGGCCTCGGCGTCGTCGCGGCTCAACCCATAAGTCATCTGGGTGAGGTCATTGGTGCCGAAGGAGAAGAAGTCTGCCTTCGCTGCGATGTCACCCGCGGTCAACGCGGCACGGGGAAGCTCGATCATCGTGCCGACGGGGATGGCACGGTCGGGACCGATTTCCTCCTCGATCATCTCCCGCATCCTGTGGAGCTCCTCGACGTCGGCGACGAGCGGCACCATTATCTCCAGCTCGGGATCTCCGCCTGCCTCGACACGCCGGTCGTAGGCAGTGATCGCAGCGGTCACCTGCATTCTGTAGAGCTGGTCGAGCATCAACCCGAGTCTCACGCCGCGCAATCCGAGCATCGGATTGTCCTCCTCCCAGCGAGCCACCTGCTCGGACATGGCGACGAGGTCGTCTATCGGGCGTCCGGCCCGCACCCTGCGCAAGGCTTCGTGCTCCAACTCGAGCCGGCTGGGAAGGAACTCGTGCAACGGAGGATCCAACAGCCGGATCACCACCGGAAGCCCGTCCATGGCCTCGAGGAGGCCTTCGAAGTCGTCGATCTGCTGTTTCTCCAGTGTTCGTAAGGCCTCCTCACGGTGCTCGGGGTCGGGGGCAAGGATCACCTTTTGCACCGTCTCGAGCCGCTCACCCATGAACATGTGCTCGGTCCTCGCCAGACCAATGCCCTCGGCGCCGCGGGACCGCGCTATCGCGGCATCCCCGGGTGTGTCGGCGTTGGCGCGGACCCCGAGAGTCCTGATCTCGTCGGCCCAGGTCAGGAGTTGTTCCAACTCCGGGATCGACTCGGGCTCTATCAGCTCGACCGGTTCGCTGAACACTGTGCCGTTGGTCCCGTCGATCGTTATCTCAGTGCCCTCGTGGAGATCCTCCTCGGGTGCGTGCGCAACCCCGGCGTCTGGGTCGACGACCAGGGTGGCGGCGCCCGTGACCGCGGGCTTGCCCATGCCCCTGGCCACCACTGCTGCATGAGATGTCTTCCCACCCTGGCTGGTGAGAATCCCGACTGCGGCCGCCATGCCGTGGATGTCGTCGGGGGTCGTCTCGGGCCGCACCAGGATCACGTCCTCACCTTCTCGGGCGAGCTCGACCGCCCTGTCTGAGGTGAACACGACCTTCCCCGCGGCCGCGCCCGGCGAAGCAGCCACACCGCTCAGGATCGGACTGGGGGCACCTTCACGCTTGATTCTCGGCCGATGAAGCTGTTCCAGTGAGGAGGGTTCGACTCGCGTCACCGCGGTTGCCTTGTCGATCAAGCCTTCGGCCTCCATCGTGACCGCCAGGCGGACCGCTGCTTCGGCCGTGCGCTTCCCCGCCCTCGTCTGGAGGATGTAGAGGGTGTTCTTCTCGATTGTGAACTCGATGTCACACATGTCCTTGAAGTGCGTCTCGAGCTGGTCCATGATTCGAAGTAGCTGCTCGTGACACTCGGGATGAAGACCACCGAGCTCTTCGAGCGTCATGGTGTTGCGGATCCCTGCCACGACATCCTCGCCCTGCGCCCGCGGCAGGTAGTCGCCGTAGTAGACCTGTTCGCCCGTGGCCGGGTCACGGGTGAAGCACACTCCGGTGCCTGAATCGTCGCCCAGGTCGCCAAACACCATCATCTGGACGTTGGCTGCCGTACCCAGCTCGTCCGAGATCCTGTTGATGCGTCTGTAGTCGATGGCGCGCTTGTTGCTCCACGACTTGAACACGGCCTCGATCGCCCCGCGCAGCTGTTGTCTCGGGTCGCTGGGCAGAGCGCCCGGGCGGTGCTCCTCGACAATCGACTGGAACCTCCGTGTCGCAGCTTCGAGATCGTCGGTCTCGAGCTGCGAGTCGTCCTCGACCCCTCGTTGCGCCCGGAGCTCGGTGAGGACCTTCTGGAAAAGGTGGTCGGGGACGCCGAGGACCACGTCGCCGTACATCTGGACGAACCGCCGGTAGGCATCCCAAGCGAAGTGGGCGTCGCCGGACCATTCGATGAGTGTGTTGACGACGTCATCGTTGATCCCGATGTTGAGGACCGTGTCCATCATCCCGGGCATCGAGAACTTGGCGCCCGACCTGACCGACAGCAATACCGGGACGGGGCCGCCTCCGAACTTGCGGTCGGTGGCGCCCTCCAGTCTGGTCACGGCCTCGTCGACCTCGTCCCACAGCTCGGGGGGGACCTCGCCGGAGTACATCGTCGACCGGCACACCTCGGTCGTGATCGTGAAACCCGGCGGTATCGGCAGACCGAGACTCGTCATCTCGGCCAGACCGGCACCTTTGCCACCGAGGAGGTCTCGGTCGGAGCCGTCCGCGGCAGCGAAGTCGTACAAATGTGGCAAGTCGGTTCTCCTGGAGTTCTCCTCGCAAAGGTACCAATGGTCGGTTGTCGATGACCAGGCCGAAAGTCGGTAAATGTGCGGGATATACGCCCCTCCCTCGAGGGAGGCTGCAAGAGCCGGTTGGGACCGAGGTCTATCTCGCCTCAGTCGGCTCGATAGCTCTTGCGGGCGACCTCGGAGTAGGGGACGGGGCTCACCACGGCGCGTATCTCGACCTGTTGGTGGTTCTCCACGTTCACCTTTGCCGTGCCGCCGCTTTCCTCTCCCCAGAGAAGGGTCACCTCGGTGCCGGGCTCGGCGTATTCGTTGTCGACGACAGCGAGCGTGAGCATCTTGCGCTCATTGGAGCTGTAGCCGATCCAAGTCGAGATCCCAACCGTCTCGTCGCCAGCGAGCACTGCGTCGTAGGGATGCATTGAATAGACGGCCGACGGGAACTCGATGAACTTGGTACGCTCACCGCCACCGAAATGGGAGCCGATGGCGGCCAACACGTCATCGTCGTCCAATGCCAGCGTGACCTTGGTCCGTGGCGGGTCCTTCGCCATCTCCATCAGGGCGTCCCGGCCGATGAAGTCGTGGTCGAAGCTGACGAAGCGGCCATACCCGAGGTCCCACGGCGTGAAGTAGTAGTCCTCGATGTCCTCGGAGAGGAAGCTCCCGCCCAGCGAAGCTCTCGCTTCGTATCCGTCGGCCGGCAGCCACTCCCGATAGTCCTTCATCCCGTCACCCGAGTAGATGGCAGGGAGAGGCGACGGTATCCAGCCCGATTCGAGCGTGTTCGACGAGTATGCGCGTGCCCCGACCCGGCGGAGACCAAACTCCTCACCGGCGCTCACGATGGCCTCGACCACCGGATCCTTCTCGTCCCATGGGCCAAAGAGCTCGAAACCGGGCTGGCCTGCCATCCCATGGCGGAGGGCTCGCACCCGGCGACCCGCGATCCCGAATGTGGTCATGTGGAAGAACCTCACGTCTGGGGGTGGCTCACCTAGGACCTTTTCCATGGTCGCCATTGCGTTGGGGCCCTGAACCTGGAGGCGATACGACCTGCGACGGTCGTCGTCGCGCAGGAGCGTCCGCTGGTCGAGCTCGTACGTCACGTCGTAGCCGCCGGTGCCGGCGTGATACATGATCCAGTTGAGGGTGGGGACGCGTCCAACGAGCTCGAATGACTGATTGGCGAGATGGAAGAGGATCACGTCGCCGATCACGTAGCCATCGGGGGAGCACGGTGCGAGTTGCTTCGCGTTGTCGACGTCGAACCCGTCGAAGCTGTTGAAGCCGACTCGGGTGAGGAGGTCGAGGGCGTCGGGGCCCTCGAGTGCCAGATCGACCATGTGATAGGACAGATCGAAGAGAATGCACGTCTTCTGCCACGCTTCCTGCTCGTCACGCCAATTGGTGAACTCGGCGGGGACGCCCGGGTAGACGTTGGGACCCACTTGTGCGTTGCGGAGCATGTCGACAGGGTTGCCTGCCGTCTGGAGAAGCGCCTCGAGGCTGTCAGCCATGGGTTGCGGAGCCTAGCGAGCCCGTCTTACCGCACGGTCAGTCGTCGACTGGCGGCGTGCCGTGAGTGTGGAAGCTGGCGATCGTCTGCAAGCCCCACGCCTGGCCCTTGGCCCGTTCCTCCGGTGTCCACGAGACCGTCGGCCAGTCGGGTGAGAGCATGAGCCGG
>JASFVB010000179.1:0-5661 GCA_050050035.1 Acidimicrobiia bacterium
TCGAGGTGCACTCCAAGGGCAAGCCTCTCGCTGAAGAGATCGATCTGGAGGTGCTGGCACGACGCACACCGGGGTTCACCGGGGCCGACCTCGCCAATCTGATCAACGAAGCGGCGCTGCTCGCCACGCGGAGACGGGAGAGCGAGATCTCGATGAGCGAGCTCGAAGAGGCCATCGACAGGGTGATCGCCGGACCGGAGCGAAAGACACGGGTGCTGTCGGAGGAGGAGCGGAAGGTCATCGCGTACCACGAGACCGGCCACGCCCTCGTCGGGTATGCCTTGCCCAACTCGGACCCTGTCCACAAGATCACCATCGTGTCGCGAGGTCGCTCCCTGGGTCACACGCTGGCTCTGCCGACGCACGACAAGTACCTGTCCCTACGCAGCGAGTTGGTCGACCGGCTTGCCATGCTCTTGGGAGGACGCACCGCCGAAGAGCTCATCTTCGCCGATCCTTCAACCGGTGCCGCCGACGACATCGAGAAGGCGACATCCATCGCCCGCCGCATGGTCATGGAGTACGGCATGAGCGACGAGCTCGGCCCGATGCAGTACGGCAAGCCGTCGGGCGAGGTGTTCCTGGGTCGGGACTACTCCCGTCAGCGGGACTACTCGGACGAGGTGGCGGCCTTCATCGACGCCGAGGTGCGCAAGCTAATCACCGCCGCTCACGAGGAGGCCCGGACGATCTTGGAGCACCACAAGCCGGCCCTGGAGAGGATGGTGGCCGCGCTTCTCGAGTCCGAGACCGTCGATCGCGACGAGGTGGCCGACATCTTCTCGGATGTCCCCAAGTGGGAGCACGCCTTTGGTGGTTCTCTGCGGATCAAGTACCCCGACGACCCGGTGTTGCCACAGCAACGCGAAGACGTTGCCGCAGCCGTGGAGACCGAGGACGAGCCCGAAGAGGTGACCGAGTCGCTGCGGCTCGAGCGCAAGCTGCCTCGCACCAAGGGTCGGCCTGCCGAGGCGTGATCGGCGAAGACTCGCTTTCCTAATGCTGCAGGGACGGTATCTCGTCCCTACAGCGTCTGAGAAGGCGATCAGACCCGATGGATCGTGAAGTCGCCTGACACCAGCTTTGCCTTGATAGCGATGTGGCGCTCGGGCGGTGCCCGATCGGGTTCGGCCTTGGGCAGGTCGAGACGACCGGAGAGCAGGTTGACGTCCAGGTCGACGCTCGAACCGGTGGGGATTGCCAGATCCACGTCCCCGGACATTGCCTTGAAGGATCCACTCCGACCGGAGAATCGGGAGACGAGGACGTCACCCGAAACCGTGTTGACCGCCAGGTCTGCCTCGCAAAGGCCGATGCGGACATCGCCGGAGGCAGTCGAGATCCCGGCCGAGCCTCGACAGGATTCGTGGATGAAGAGGTCACCTGACGCGGACGTGAAGCGTATCGCCTGGTCGACGCCTTCGATGGTGACGTCGCCGCTTGCGGTCTTGACGGTGGCGATGGTGACCCGGTCGAGGTCGACGTCGCCGGACGCAGTCTTGGCTTCGACTTTTCCCAGAGGGACCGTGCATTCGACGCGTGCCGACGCCACGGCCACGGCGAGGTCGCTGCCGGGCGGGGTGAGGATGTTCACGTATGAGGAGCCGCGGGACAGCCAACTCTGACTCTTGTTGGAGGAAACCAAGATGGTGTTGCCCCGCCGCTCCACGATGAATCCGGGGTCTTCGGTGTCGACGGTGACCTCAACACTGCCCGGAGGCCCTTCGCTCACCTCCACCCGACCTGACTCGATGCGAACGTCGATGTCAGGGGAGTGGTCGAGCTCGAAGGTCTCGGTGATCACAGCTCGATGGTCGTCTTGCGATGGGTCCCCGTGGAGCCGCGACGTCGCGTCTTGCCGCTGAGGGCGTCGACCACGTAAGAGTTGACGGAATCGCCCGCGCTTTCAGCTTCGTGGGCAATCAGATCCTTCAGGTACCCGGGAAGCCTGACCGTGATTCGCGCCTCGTTGTCGTCGTCGGTGTCGGCACGGGAGGCTGATTGGGCGTCGGCAGCCGTCGGGTCGTCGGTGACAACCAGTTCCGGATCACCGTCGACCAGCTTGATATCGATGGTCTGGGCGTCGAGCTGGGTCGAGATCTCGGCAACCGCCATGGACACGACGTCCATCATGGTCTGGTTGATCGCGGGGGTGAGGGCGGCCATCAGATGGGCGCCCGCCTCGGCGATCTCTGGCCCGGCGACCCGCAGCTGGGTGTCCACCGCAGTCTCCAGCTTGGTGATGGCGTGTGACAGCTGCATCAGCGGGTGTGGGGGCGGTAGAGCCGGATTCGCTCCTCGATGAGCGCTTCCACCTGTTTGGGGGTCATGGTCACCAGCATGGTGTACTCCTATCGCATGATGTCAGTATGACATCATGATGATGTCAATATACAGTCACCACGATGTCTTTGTCAACCCCCGTCATGGATTCCGAAATAGGAAGCCGGTGTCTCTAGTTTCCCCTTCTGATGGCTGGTATAGACATTGAGCGCATCGAACAGGCAGTGCGGGAGATGATCGAGGCGATAGGTGAGGACCCGCAGCGTGAAGGGCTCGTCGAGACTCCACAGCGGGTGGCGCGTTTCTACGACGAGGTGTTCTCGGGTCTCCACACCGAT
Source organism: Acidimicrobiia bacterium (assembly GCA_050050035.1). GTDB lineage: Bacteria > Actinomycetota > Acidimicrobiia > Spongiisociales > ZC4RG35 > JANQRA01. Next base: position 2,622 of record JASFVB010000179.1, read on the forward strand.
CCGGGGGATGTCATCGACGCCTTCTTCGGGGAAGAGCATTACCAGGAGATCGTCATGGTGCGGGAAATCCCCTTCTACTCGATGTGCGAGCACCACTTCGTCCCCTTTCACGGTCAGGCGCATGTCGCCTACATGCCCCAGGGTCGGGTGACCGGTTTGTCCAAGCTTGCTCGGCTCGTCGAGGGTTTTGCTCGAAGACCTCAGATGCAGGAACGTCTGACGGCTCAAGTGGCCAACTGCCTGAATGAGCGTCTCGAGCCACTCGGCGTTCTCGTCGTGGTCGAGGCCGAGCATCTCTGCATGTCGATGCGGGGAGTGAAGAAGCCGGGCGCGCTCACAGTCACCTCAGCCGTTCGCGGCATCATGGAGACGAACGCCTCCACCCGTGCCGAGGCGATGTCCCTCCTCTTCGGAACTCGAGGTTGACGTCGATCGCCTCCTCCTGGGCGGTCGCCGGGAAGGAGATCGACATAGATCGGGGGCTGTTGGTCGGCGTGGTCAACGTCACGCCGGACTCCTTTTCCGATGGTGGGCGGTACCTCCATCCCGATGCAGCGCTCGCCCATGGTCTGAAGCTGGTCGCGGACGGGGCCGGCTCGATCGACGTGGGTGGTGAGTCGACCCGCCCCGGAGCGGAGCCCGTGTCGGCCGCCGAGGAGTCGGATCGAGTGCTGTCGGTCGTGGCCGGTCTCGCTGAAGAGGGCGTCCTCGTGTCGATCGACACACAGAAGGCGGAAGTGGCGAAGGCAGCCTTGGACGCGGGTGCGTCGGTGGTGAACGATGTCACCGGTTTCAGCGACACACGGATGGTCGACGTGGTGTCCGCCTCCGACTGTGGCGTGGTGGTCATGCACGGCAGGGAGGCGTCTCTGAATTCCCTTCCGGCCGGGCGCGATGTCGTTGGCCTGGTCGAGACACAACTCATGGAGAGGGTCGCCGAGTTGGCCGACGCCGGCGTCGACCGTCGACGTGTTGTGATCGACCCGGGGATCGGCTTCGACAAGCGGCCGGAGCAGAGCCTCGCCCTGCTCGCAGGGGTGGGTCGTCTTGCGGCATCCGGGATTCCGGTGATGGTCGGAGTCTCGAGAAAGGGATTTCTGACAGGTGTCGTCGGGTCTACCGACTGGGATCGACGTGACGACGCCACTGCAGCGACGACGGCGCTCGCCTACGCGCGCGGCGCTCGTGTTTTCCGTGTCCACGACGTGGCCAAATCGAGAGATGCGCTCAGGGTTGCTGCCGCTATCGTGGCCAACCAGCGATGGGACGAATGGTTGCAGGGTTGAAACCCCGGGGGTTCACATGGGTCATCTCCGACCGTCTTGCCGTGTCAGATCGTGTCGGCGGGTCCGGCTTCCAGCATCGTCGGGTGAGACGTGAGGAGGAGATCACCTGGCTGGTCGAGGAGGCCGAGATCAACACGATCGTGTCGATGCTGCCGAGCAACCAGAATCTCGCCGCCTACCGGCAGGCAGGGATCGCCACCTACTCGGTGCCGATGGCCGACACCGTGGGTGACCACGACGTCAAGAGGTTCTTCTCGACACTGGATCGGGCCCTGGCCCGAAATCACGCACGTGTTCTGATTCATCGGGAGATCATCGACGACACCATCGGCGGGCTTCTCGGCGGCTACCTGGTCGACTCGGGCATGGTGGACGACCCGATCCTCGCCTTGGCGCTCATACAACAGATCCTCGGCCGGGCCCTCGGGCCCGAGGGACGTTCTCTCATCCCCGAGGCCAACGGGCATTGAACGATCGCATAGAGCTCAAGGGCATCGAGGTCTATGCGAAACATGGCGTCCTCCAGGCCGAGCAGGAGAAGGCCCAAGTATTCAAGGTCGATGTGACCGCGTATACCGACGTGACGCTCCCCGCAGAGACCGATGCTCTCGCCGACGCTCTCGACTACGCGGCACTGGCGATGGAGGTTCGCGAGGTTGTCGGCTCTGAGTCGCACGAACTCATCGAGACCGTGGCGACGAAGGTCGTGGATGCGGTCATGAGACACCCGGGAGTCTCGAGGTCGATCGTGACCATTCACAAGCCAAACGCCCCGATCGACATGATCTTCGAGGACGTCTCCGTCACCGTCGAACGCAGCCGGTGAACCGGTACTACATCGGTCTCGGATCCAACCTGGAGGACCGGCTCGGCCATATGGCCACAGCATGTGAGGAGATCGGTGGGCAGGTGGAGCGCTGGTCGGTGTCGTCGATCTACGAGACGGAGCCTGTGGGCGGACCCGACCAAGACCCGTACCTCAACGCGGTGATGGCTGTCGATTCCGACGCGGAGCCGCTCGAGATGCTCGACCTGCTGCAACGCATCGAGTCGGACCATGGACGGACCAGGACCATCAGATGGGGGCCGAGGACCCTCGATCTGGACATCGTCGCCTGGGAAGGCCCCGAGTTCACCGACGCCAGGCTCACGGTGCCGCATCCACGTGCACACGAACGCTCATTCGTCTTGAAGCCACTGGCCGAGCTCTGGCCGGATGCCAACGTCGGCCATGGCCGGAGCGCACTCGATGCGCTCCAGGAGGTTGGCGACGACGGTGTCGACTTCCTCGCCCGCGACTGGCTGCCACCAGTCTCGAGACTCGTCCCCAACCTGTTGGTCACCGGGCAGTTTCTGCTCTTCGGGGCGGTGGGGGTCGGAGTGATCGCGACCGGAACCGTCCCCTCTGGCGTCGACCTGGGGGTGATCCTCGGTGGAGTCGCCATTCTGACGGGGGCGGCGCTGGCACTCTGGTCGGCTCAGCTGCTCGGATCGGCGATGACCGCCAGCCCCGTTCCCGTGCCGCAGGCGGCAATGGTCGATTCGGGCCCGTATTCGGTTGTCAGGCACCCCATCTACACGGGCGTGTGTCTCACCATGATCGGGCTTGCCGGCCTGTTCGGGAGCTGGCCGGCAGGGATCATGGCCACCGCCCTTGTTCCCTATCTGTGGTTCAAGACCGGCTATGAGGAGCGTCAGCTTCGTCTCCGGTTCCCCGACTACCGGGCATACCGCCGAGACGTGCCCTGGCGTCT
>JASFVB010000180.1:0-5593 GCA_050050035.1 Acidimicrobiia bacterium
GCTGATTCCGATGCACGTGGTGCCGTCCGGGCTGGTGATCATGGCCCACTGGCCGGAAGAGCAGATCGCCCGCTACCTGAGCCGTGACCTGGTCCGTTTGACGCCTCAGACCGTCACCGACCGCGACGAGATCAGACGACGTCTGGCCGAGGTCAAGACGAGGGGCTACGCATGGGTGTTCGAGGAGTTCGTGGAGGGCATCAACTCGGTCGCCGCCCCGGTCCTCTCCAAGAACGGTCTCATCACCGCGGCCCTGCACGTACACGGCCCGTCGTATCGCTTCCCGGGACCCGGTGAGGACGAACGTCTCGGACAGGCCGTCGCCGATGCGGCTCGTCGGCTATCCGAAGCCCTGGCCCGTTGACTACTCACGTCGCCTTTCTCCGCGGAATCAACGTCGGTGGCAGACGTCGGGTGCCCATGGAAGCGCTACGTGGGCTCGCCGAGTCGCTCGGTCTGAGCAACCCCACCACCTACATCCAGTCCGGGAACCTCGTCTTCGATGCAGACGACGACACCACCCGGCTCACCCGGCTCCTGGAGTCGGCGCTCGAGCAACGGTTCGGCTTCGAGATCCCCGTCGTGACCCGGACCGGGGCCGAGTTGGAGGAGGTCGCGCGCTCTCACCCGTTCACATCGCTGGGTCTCGACGAGAGGTACCTGATGGTGGCATTCCTCGACCGGGAGCCCGAGGTCGATATTGGAGATGTGCTCGATGCGGAGGACCTCCAGCCGGACCGCTTCGAGCTGAGCGGCCGGGAGGTCTATCTCGCCTACCCAAATGGCTCGGGGCGGTCGAGGCTGACCCACGACCTGCTGCAACGCCGGCTTGCGGTGACCGCGACCATTCGCAACCGGAGGACGATCCTCCGACTCCTAGAGCTCAGCAGGCCGAACAGTCGCATCTAGGTCATCGACTCCCCCGAGAGCGGCCCTCAACTCCTCCCAGCTCTCCGCACACGACGGCCTTTGCAACGTCGCCTCGGCGTAGGCAATACGCGCCGCCGCCTCACTGCGTCGGTTCATGCCGAGCTTCGACAGCAGATTGGACACGTAGTTCTTCACGGTCTTCTCCGCCAGACCCATCTCCTCGGCTATCTCCCGATTGGTCTTCCCCATGGCGAGATGATGCGCCGCACGCCGCTCCTGAGGTGAGAGCCGCGCCAATACACCGCCCCCGGTGTCCCCAGGGTCCGACCCGATTCGACGCGCCGTCTCCGGATCCACGAAACGCTCGCCCGCATGTGCGCTTCGGATGGCCGCGATGAGATCGTCTCCGCGCACGTTCTTCAGGATGAATGCCGAGGCACCCGCTGCAAACGAGTCGAGCAAGGCAGCATCGTCGGCGAACGCCGTCAGCATGACCAGACGTGTGTCGGGGTGACGAGCGTGAATCTCACGGCAGAGAGTGACACCACTCATGTCGGGGAGCCGGACATCGAGGATGACCACGTCGGCCGGTTGCGTCTCCAGTCGAGCGAGACACTCCTCGGCGGTGGCCGCCTCCCCAACCACCTCCATGTCGTCATGCAGGTCGATGAGAGATCGGGAGCCCATGCGGACGACACCGTGGTCGTCGACGAGGAATATGCCGATGGGGCGGGTGAGAGCTGGGCTCGCCGCCAACGTCATCTCGTCTCGCCTCCCTCGCCCTCCTTGGCCACGAGCACGTCGCAGTGAGCGAGCTGGATGGCTCGATGTGCCGTGCTGCCCAGTATCAACGAGGCGAAGTCCCCCCTCCCACGTGTCCCGACGACCAGGAGACACGCGTCCACGTCGTTGGCATAGCTCACCAGCGTGTCCGGCGGGTAGCCATCCAGGTCGACCAACTCGTATGCCACGTCCAGCCCCTCCGCCAAGGGTCGAACGATGTCCCAGACCGCCCGACGCTCCGACTCGGTGAACTCGCCCAGGTCGATGGGAACGTCTGCGTACACGACCGGCACGTAGGACGCGTGGACCAGATGCAGGTCTGCATCCCTCCAGCGAGCTTGTTCCGCGGCCGTCTCGACGACTCGTCTCGCGGCCTGGGAGCCATCGACTCCCGCTACCACGATCATGAGAATCCCTTTCCCCGTGAGCGTCATACCTGTATGACACCTTCACCACGGCCAAAAGACCCTGTCTCGGGGTCCCGCGGTCCATTCCGGCGGCAAGCGGACCGGTGTCACAACACCGGTCATTTGGCTCTATGAGACGCTTCACACAGGCAAGACAATGGAATCAACTCCCGCGGCGGGGCCACGGGTCCCTGCCGCGACTCGGGGACAACCCGCGAAAGGAGGTGTAGCGAATAGTGGAGTTGAAGCTCTGGTCTCCCTTCTTCGACATGGAGCGGGAGTGGCGTTTCGACTTCCCCAGGCTCTTTGGTGAGAGCGTCTTTGGATTCCGGCCAACGCTGGATGTCGTCAAGGGCGAGGGTGAGCTCGTCGTCACGGCGGAGCTGCCCGGCATCGATCCCGATGAGGTCGAGGTGGCCTTGGACGGCAACTTCCTGATGATCAAGGGCGAGAAGTCCGAGGAGAAGGAAGTGTCCGAAGACGACCGTTACGTACACGAACGCGCCTATGGGAAGTTCCAGCGCCGTTTACCACTGCCCGAAGGTGTTAGTGCCGACAAGATCGCCGCCAACTACGACAAGGGCGTGCTCACGATCAAGGTGACGCTGCCCGAGGCGAAGACGATCGAGCCACGCACCATCCCGGTGGAGAAGGTCTGAGACGACCCCGGCACGAGCGAGACCGGGTCACCGGTCTCGCTCTTCTCGCGTAATGGCCTTCTATGCCAGGAGCAGCACGTAGAAGGTGATGTAGATCAGAATCAGGGCCAGGCCAGTCACCCAGTCGTGCTTTCTTCGAGCGGCAAGCATGAGCACGACGAGGGTCACTGCTGCGGCACCCGCGATCGAGCCTCGTATCGCCAGGCCCCCGCTGACGGCGACCGGCGCGATGAGAGGGCCGACACCTATCGACAGAGTGGCGTCGACGAAGCTCGACCCGAGGGCGTCCCCGATGGCGAGCTCCGATTGACCACGTCTCAGCGCGGTGAACTCGACAACCAGCTCCGGCAGGGAGGTGCCTATCGACGCGCCAAAGAACGCAATCACGTACTCCGGCACCGCCATTGCCTCGGCGAGGACGGTCATGCCCCACACGGCTGCAAGTGCCCCACCGCCAACGACGACGAGGGATATGAGGACGACGGCCACCTTCGACAACTTTCCTCGCGCACCCAGAGGTAGGTCGAGCTGAGTGCCCTCGGGTGCCCTGGAGAACGTGAGCACACTCCCAATGACCCAGGCGACGAGAAGCACCAGAGCATCCGTCCGGGACAGGAAGTCGTCGACCATCATCACCGCACCCAGCACCAATGCGGTCACGGTCGAGATTCCGACCAGCCCGAAACGACGTCTCGAAACAGCAAACGACGCCCCGGCAACGATGGGGAGAAGCCCGAGCACCAGGGTCACCTGGGTCACGGTGGAGCCGACAGAGTCACCGACGTTCAGGTCGCCGTGACCTGTCACCGACGAGGCGATGGAGTTGGCGATCTCCGGGAGGTCGGTCCCGATCGCGAGCAGCGTGAACCCGATGACGAACCTCGGGATACGTGTGCCGGCGGCCAGATCGACGGTATTGGTGACGGCGACACGGCTGGCTGCAACGGCGCTCACGAACCCACCCACTACGGCGAGGACTGCAAGCACGAGACGCAGAGCACTGGCGTCCATCGTCTACTCCTCCCTGCGCATGATGCGGGTGACCATCCGGACCGCCACCATCGAGAGCAGCGAGGCTCCGAGAACCAGGGCCATGGCCTCGACAGAGAGGGCGACTGTCTTGAAGGTCGTGTTGCCGAGCGATGTGAACACGATCAGCAGTTGCAGCGCAGTTGAGATGGCTATCGCGCCCAGCAGCGGAGCGCGCGGCCAGGACAGCCCGCCTCCGCTCGCCCGAACGTTGACGGCATGAAGCAGCTGCGCGAGCACGAGCGTCGTGAACACCATCGTGCGCACCTCGGGATAGGGAAGTTGCATGACATGGTGCCCACCCACGAGCACCAGCACCGATGCTGCGGCGAGGGTGACACCCTGGGCCATGAGGACCGCGATGTTGCGTCCGCTGAGGATGTCGCGGCCGCTCCGCGGAGCGTCGGTCATCAGATCCCTGGATGGGATGTCCATCCCCAGAGCGAGCGCCGGCAAGGCGTCGGACAGGAGGTTGATCCAGAGCAGCTGAACCGCGATGAGAGGTTCTCCGAGATACCCGAAGAAGACGAACCCGACGATCATGTAGAGAACCTCTGACGCATTGGCCGACAGGAGGTAGTGCACGACGTTGCGCAGATTGTGGAAGATCCTGCGGCCCTCGGCGATGGCACTAACGATCGTCGCGTAGTTGTCGTCGGTCAGCACGAGGGCCGACGACTCCCGTGACACGTCGGTGCCGGAGCCCATCGCCACACCGATGTCCGCCGTCGTGAGGGCCGGAGCGTCGTTGACCCCGTCACCTGTCATGGCCACGGTCGAACCGGCACCCCGCCATGCGTCGACGATCTTCACCTTGTCAACAGGGTCGACACGCGCGAACACCGTGTAGTCGACGATCTGCTCCTTCAACTCGTCAGCGGAGATGGAACGGAGATCCGACCCGTGCATCGCCCGCCCTTCCATCCCCACTTCCGACGCCACCGAGTGTGCCGTGGTCAGATGATCGCCGGTGACCATGACCGTCCGGACCCCGGCGCGCGCCGCCTCCTCGACCGACGCCGGGACCTCGGGCCGAACCTCGTCACTCAAACCCACGAGGCCTAGGTAGATGAGGTCGCTTTCGACGTCTATCGGGTTGTCCGGCCGCTCATCGACCGGCCGGTAGGCGAGTGCCAGGGCGCGTAGCCCGTCTCCCGCCATGCGCTCCGCTTCCGCTTCGAGGACGCGTCGGTGTCGCTCGTCGAGATGAAAGGCCCCATCGGCGCCGAGGGCACGGTTCGACCGGGCAAGGATGACCTCGGGGGCTCCCTTGACATGGAGGGTGAACTGCCCGTTCGACAAGTTCAACGTGGACATCCGTTTCCGCCGTGCGTCAAACCCGGCCTCGTCGACTCGAGGATGATCGGCATGCAGCTGACCCGGGTCGATGCCCGCGGCGACGGCGGCCTCCAGGAGCGCCACTTCCACGGGATCACCGACGTATCCCGTATCGGTCTCACGAGCGTCATTGCAGAGTGAGGCGGTCTCCAACAACCGGACCTCCTCACCTCTCCAGCCGGCGGGATCATCCTCGACGCCGCCCATCGTCGAGACCCGGACCACCGAGAGGAGACCACGTGTGAGAGTCCCGGTCTTGTCGGTGCATATGACGTCGACGGCACCAAGCGCCTCCACCGCCGGAAGTCGGCGCACGATGGCACCACGATCCGCCATGCGATGCAGACCTCCCGCCAGCGTGACTGTGACGACCGCAGGAAGACCCTCGGGTATGGCCGCCACCGCCATGGCCACGGCAGTGAGGACCATCGTCTCGACCGGGTAGTCCTGCAGCAGGCCTGACCCGAATACGAGGACGCCGGCGGCAATGGCCACGAGGGCAAGACG
>JASFVB010000181.1:0-5586 GCA_050050035.1 Acidimicrobiia bacterium
CCAGAGATACCAGAGCGTCGACGCCTGTGGTGAGCCGTCCCGACGGAGAGTGCCGAGCACTACATGCTCCTGCTTGCGTAGAAGCCGGTCCACTTCGGGATCGATTTGATCTGCTGCCTCATACCGGGTCGTCATCCCGACACCTCCTCGAACCGACTGGGAACGGGTACCACGAATGGCCTCAGCCTATCGAATTTATCATTTCTCAAGATGTTTGCTGTTTGGTGGGACTGACAATAGGATCACCCGACCACCGGCCACACCGCAAGAAGGAGCAATTGTTGACAGGCTCGCGCCTCACTCGGGAACCCTCTGCGGGATGAGAATCGACAGCGTCGAGACGATCCGCCCGGTGGAACATCCGAACCTGTGCCTGGTACGCCTTCATGCCGGAGACCTGACCGGCATCGGTGAGACGTTTTTTGGGGGTGACACGGTGGAGGCCTTCATACATGAACAGGCCGCCCCCCAACTTCTGGGACGAAACGCGCTGGAGCGAGACGCTCTGGGAGAAGCGCTGCAGACCTACCTCGGTCACACCGGAAGCGGTGTGGCGCGACGGAGTCGGTCAGCGATCGACATCGCCCTGTGGGACATCGCCGGGAAGCACGCCGGAGTATCACTGACCACCCTGCTCGGTGGCCAACAGGATCGGCGAGTGTCCGCATACAACACCTGTGCCGGGCCAACCTATGTCAGGAACCCATCCCGGCAGACCTCATCGAATTGGGGGCTGGGTTCAAATGGCGCCTACTCGGACCTTCGGAAGTCGATCGACCAGCCGGCTGAACTGGCACTGGAACTCGCCGAAGAAGGCTACCCGGCCATGAAGATCTGGCCCTTCGACACCGCAGCCGAGCGTTGCCGGGGCACCATTCCACGCGTCTCCGATATAGAAGACGGAATCGCCCCAATCGAGGCAATCAGAGAGGCTGCGGGAGACCGCATCGCGGTCATGGTCGAGATGCACGGCCTGTGGTCGGTGCCGGGAGCAAGACTCATCGTCGACGCGCTGGAGGATTACCCGCTCGTCTGGATCGAAGATCCCGTGCGGCCCACCGGCATCGACGGACTCACGGGTATCACCCAAAACACCTCGACCCCCGTCGCTGTCGGCGAGACCATCGGAGACCCCGCCGGGTATCTCCAGCTCATCCAACGGGGTGCGGCTGATGTCGTCGTCGTCGATGTCGGATGGTGTGGAGGTGTCGGTGTGGCCATGGGCATCGCCCGCGTCGCCCACTGGCACCAGATGCCTATAGCGTTTCATGACTGCAGTGGACCCATCCAGTTCACTGCTTCGGTTCATCTCGCAGCCTCCGTGGAGAACGCACCTCACCAAGAGATGGTCCGGGCCTTCTATCACGGTTGGTATGGGGAGCTCGTAACTGGTCTGCCGACGTTCCACGACGGGGCTCTCACGCCACCATCCGCACCCGGACTCGGTGTCCAATTGCGCGACGACCTGGGCGATCGCATACGGACCCGGACATCGAAATGAGGGCAGAAAGTGGCCCACCGTGCCTTCACTGAGATGAAGCTACGCAGCAGTGAGTGGTTCGCCGCATCCGGAAAGTCGGGCTCCGGCCATCGGGCCTGGCTCAGGAACCAAGGATACCCGGACGACACTTTCTCCGAGAGACCCGTAATCGGGATCTGCAACACGGCTTCCGATCTCAATCCCTGCAACGCGCATCTGACAGCCCTGGCTCACGACGTGGAACGTGGCGTACTACAGGCCGGCGGAGTGTCCTTCACGTTTCCGACGATCTCTCTCGGAGAGCCTCTCATGCGGCCGACAGCGATGTTGTATCGCAACCTCATGAGTATGGACGTGGAGGAGTCGATCCGGGCCAACCCACTCGACGGCGTGGTGCTCCTCGGTGGCTGCGACAAGACAACCCCGGCTCTGCTCATGGGTGCTGCCAGCGTCGATCTGCCGGCCATACTCATAACGGGCGGCCCCATGCTCAACGGCAAGTACAAAGGGAAGGACATAGGCTCCGGCACAGATCTCTGGCGGTTTGACGAAGCCGTGCGCGCCGGGCGGATGAGCAAGGCAGACTTCATTGGCGCCGAGACCTGCATGGCGAGGAGCTCGGGCCATTGCATGACGATGGGCACGGCTTCGACCATGGCCTGCCTCACCGAAGTCATGGGGATACAGCTCCCCGGAAGCGCCTCCATTCCCGCAGCGGACTCGAGGCGCCGGACCTCAGCCTGGCTGGCCGGCCGTCGCATTGTGGAGATGGTGTCAGAAGACCTCCGACCATCGATGGTGCTGACGCGCGAAGCTTTCGAAAACGCCATCGTGGTCAATGCGGCGCTGGGTGGCTCCACGAACGCAATCCTGCATTTGCTGGCGTTGGCAGGCCGTCTCGAAGTCGATCTGGCGTTGGACGACTTCGACACCCTGGCCCGGGAAGTCCCCCTGATAGCCAACGTTCAGCCGTCCGGGGAGTTTCTGATGGAAGACTTCCATTACGCGGGCGGAATGGCCGCAGTCCTCGGAGAGATCCGGGATCTGCTGAATCTGGACGCGCGAAACGTGGCAGGCACCACCTTGAGACAGGAGATAGGGCAACCACAGATATACAACAACGAAGTCATCAGACGTCGCTCTGAGCCCGGTGCGAAACCAGCCGGCACGGTGGTTCTGCGAGGCAACTTGAGCCCCGGGGGCGCCGTGTTGAAGAGATCGGCTGCATCCGCACGACTGCTGAACCACAGGGGCAGGGCTGTGGTGTTCGAAGGCATAGATGACTTGGACAGTCGGATCGACGATCCCGACCTGGAAGTCGACGAGGACTCCGTGCTGGTGCTGCGCAACTGCGGGCCGGTGGGCTATCCGGGCATGCCAGAGGTCGGCAACCTCCCGATCCCACGCAAGCTTCTGGAGGTTGGAGTCGACGACCTACTCCGCATCACCGACGCCAGAATGAGCGGCACGTCATTCGGCACCGTGATACTCCACGTGGCTCCCGAGTCGGCCGTTGGAGGACCACTGGCGTTGGTCCGCGACGGCGATTGGATCAGCCTGGACGTCGACGAGCAGACGCTCGTCTTAGAGGTCGAGGAGCACGTGCTCGAGCAGAGGCGCTCCGAAATCCAGACCGTGATCCCCATTCCGCCCCGCGGCTACACGCGACTATTCGTCCAACACATTCAACAAGCCGACACAGGTGCGGACTTCGACTTCCTGGTGGGGCGAAGCGGGTCCTACGTCCCGAAACGGTCGTTCTAGAGGACAGCCCTACCCGTCAGAGGCGACATAGCCCTCGGCCGAGGAAAAGGCGCCGGCACCCGTCTCCCAGTGATAGCCGACGGCTTCGATGATCGAGTTCGTGTCACGCTGCTCGATGGCCACGAACAACCCACGATGGGCCCGCATCACCAGATCACGGTCCTCGTGGTAGAGGCCGTACTCGGCCAGCCGCACGGCTATCGAGCATAGGATCTGGTGTTGGAACTTCGCCAGAAGGTCGTTGCGGGCCGAGCGGGCGACCAGGTAGTGGAATCGGTGGTCGATCCTGAGAAACTCACCGCCCTCGAGCTGGACCATGGCGGCAAGGTCCTCGATTGCGGCCCGCATCTCGTCGAGTTCTTCCTCGGTTGCCCTCTCAGCAGCCAGAAGGCTCAACTCGGTGTCGATCGGGCGTCTCGCTTCTACGAGCTCGGTCAAACCCAGCCCTCCGAGACCATCGATCCTGAGGAGATCGATCGGGATGTCCTCGGTGAGAACGGAGACCCCTCCATTCGTCCCCCGCTTGGACTCGACGACACCGTATTCCCTCAGTACACGAACAGCTTCGCCGACCACGGGACGACTCACCCCCGTCTCGGACGCAATGGCCTCGATCGTGGGGATTCGGTCACCGGCTCTCACCCGTCCGGACCTGATGGCAAAGACAATTTGATCTACAACATCTCGGTGAGCGCGACGCACGGAAACCACGTCGAACCCGAGTTCGATGTCGTCAGATGTGACGAGACTGCTGTCCATGCTGAGTTCGCTCCCGTTCGGTCAATTGCCAAATCTAATGCTAGTTGATCAATGTGAACAGTTGTTCCTTGCCTTCGCCTCCCCCCTTCCTTGGGTGCGAGCGACAACACTCCGGTCACCCGACCGCGTACGCGGCGTCTGCTCACTTGTTGCGTCGGCGACGCTCGCTCTCGGTGAGGAACCTTTTCCGCACGCGGATCGCATCGGGGGTGACCTCGACCAGCTCGTCGTCGCTGATCCACTCGATGGCCAGTTCAAGGGTGAGCTTGCGAGGCGGTCTGAGCTTCAACGCCTCGTCGGAGGCATGGGTGCGGATGTTGGTCAGCTCCTTCGCCTTGGTCGCGTTGACCACCATCTCGTCGGGGCGTGATGCCTCGCCGATGACCATCCCCTCGTAGACCTCCTCACCGGGCCCGACGAACAACTCTCCCCGCTTCTGCAGGTTGTCGAGGGCGAATCCCGTCGCCACTCCGTGGCGGTCCGCGGTGATCGCTCCCCCTATCCGGTGGGGCAGCTCACCCACCCAGGGGGTCCACCCGTTCTGATTCTGGTGGACCAACGCGGTGCCCTTGGTCTGGGTCATGAGCTGGGATCGGAAGCCCAGCAGGCCCCGCGAGGTGGCCTCAAGGGTGACGATGGTGCGCCCGCTGTCCCCGGGTCGCATGTCCACCACGTTGCCTTTGCGGGGGGCGATTGCCTGGGTGACCGATCCGACGTGCTCGTCGGGTACGTCGACCACCGCACGCTCCAACGGCTCATGCGGCCTGCCGTCGACCTCGCGGAGCACCACCTCGGGCCGACTCACCTGGATCTCGTATCCCTCGCGGCGCATCGTCTCGATGAGCACCGCCAGTTGGAGCTCTCCCCTGCCGGCGACTTCCACCACCTCCGGTGAGGACGTGTTGCCGATCCGGATCGAGACATTGCCCAACACCTCCCGCTCCAAACGCTCCCGGATCTGACGAGAGGTGAGGAACCTCCCCGACTTACCCGCCAGCGGCGAAGTGTTGACGCCAAACGTCATCCGGAGCACCGGCTCGTCGACTCTGAGACGCGCGAGGGGGACGGGGTCTGCAGCATCGGCAAGCGTGTCCCCGATCTCCACCTCCGGGAAGCCGGCCACAACGAAGAGATCACCTGCCGGGATCTCCTCGATCTCGTCCCTGCCCAGACCGGCGAAGCCGAGCAGCTGTGTCGGCTTGCGCCGGACCGGCGGCTCACCCTCTGTGGAATGGCACAGTGCGATCTGGCTACCCGACCGCAACGTGCCGTTGACCACCCGCCCTATGGCGAGACGGCCCAGGTAGTCGGATGCGTCGAGATTGGTGACCAACGCCTGCAGCTTGGCGTCGGGATCACCGCTCGGTGGGGGGATCGCCTCGACGATGGCGTCGAGGAGCGGGCTCAGGTCGGCGTCCTGTGTGGGAACGCCCACTCCCAACATGGCCCGGCCTTCGCGGGCAACCGTGGAGACGATCTCGAACTCGATGTGCTCGTCGGGTGCGTCGAGGTCGAAGAACAGCTGATAGATCTCGTCGACCACCTCAGACACACGTGCGTCGGGACGATCGACCTTGTTGACC
>JASFVB010000182.1:0-5576 GCA_050050035.1 Acidimicrobiia bacterium
TAAGGTCGGGCTCGTCCAGCCGTCGCTTCAGGACACCGGTGGCCGTCCGGGAGTGAGACGTCTGTACTCGTTCCGCGACCTGGTGGCGTTGAAGGTGGTTCGCAGTCTCCTGGACAACGGGATGTCACTGCAGCGCGTGCGGAGGGCGTGGGACTACCTGCGACGTGAAGGGGACATGGACACGCATCTCTCCGAGGTGAAGCTCGTCACCGACGGTCAGAGCATCTTCCGCATAAGCAGCGACGAGGGCGAGCTGATGGACGCACTGCGCGAGGGTCAACTGGCGTTCTTCGTCGCCATCGACGAGATCGTCCACGAGGTCGAGGAGGACGTGACGAGATTCGAGCTCGATCGCGACAGATTCCTCACCATGCTCCGTCGTGTCGAGGACGATGTCGAGGAGGAGCGACGCGCCTCGGGCTCCTGAGCCGGCGTCAGTGCCTTCGCATCAGTGATCGTGGCCTCAAGGCTGCCATCATCCTCGCCCCGGTCTCGAAGTTCCTCTCGATCCACCACTCCGCACCGAGGAGATCCGGCTCACTGGCCTGACCGGATCTGCCCCCGTAGATCGTCGAGGCGTAGCTCGAAGCCAGTGGGACGAGCGACGGATCGGCTCCTCGAGCGAACTCGATGGGTGTCGCCGATTCGGGGATCTCGGTGCCGAGGTCGACGAGGCGATCGACGATCTCGTCCCACGCGGCCGTGATGTCTCCCTCCCGAACACGTGAGAGCCGTCTCCGTCTGCGCAACCGTTTCGTGACCGGGATCACACCGACCAGAGCCACCAGGCCGGCAATGCCGATCAGCCACCATCCCGGAGCGGTGCCCGATCCGTTCGGCGATCCGGTGTCGACGAATTCCGGGTCCTCCACGAACCCTGCACCCACGTCCGGTGGGCTGGCCGGGTCGATCTGAGAATCGGGGAGGAAGTCCGCCGGCTCCAGCCCTGCGGTGACACTGGCCGGCTGGGCGGTGAAGCCCGTCTGCTCTCCGCGCGGTGTCGGGTCGAAAGTGACCCAACCGAAGGGGTCGAGCCAGACCTCAACCCAGGCGTGTGCGTTGGTGTCCCTGACGACGATCTGGTTGGTTCCGTCGCTTCGCTGCTCGACCTCACCGGGGGTGAAGCCCCAAACGACGCGGCTCGGGATCTCCAGGGTGCGCATCATGACCGCCATGGCCGCGGCGAACTGCTCGCAGTATCCGGTGCGCCAGTTCACCGAGTTGCGGTCGGCGAGCCACTCGTCGAGACGAAGAGCATCGTGCCCGGTCGAGACATCGGTCGAGTAAGTGAACTCTCCGCTGTCCCGGAACCACGCCTGGATGATCCATGCCGCCTCGAAGTCGCTGGTTGCCCTCCGGGTGAATGCGGCAGCCAGGTTGCGGATGCTGGGTGGCAGGTCCTCGGGGAGCTGGGTGAAGGCGTCGAGGTTCGGTGGCTCCACCGGCTGGTTGTCGGTCGTTCCGGGCTCGTGGGGGAACGAGCCGGCGTCGGCCGCAGCAGAGAACATGTCGGTGAGCTCCCCATCCTCACCGGTCGCCAGGATCCCGAAGTCCGCGACCTGGTCGGGTGAGATCGTCCGGATCTGGTACTCGTCCCCTTCGCGGAGACCGGCCGGTGTGAGGATCGCGGAATCGGAGAGAACCTGGAACTCGGCCGGTCTGCGGCCGTTCGACGAATCGGGCGGATCCTGGATGTCGACGGCGATTCCGGCAGTTGGGGCGACGTCGGTGACGAGATCCTGGATACGCACCACCTGGAGGAAGTCGTTGGTCGTGCCCTGGTACACGTCGTACTCGTTGGCGAGGGCCCGACCCGGCTGGAACTGCGTGAGGCCGAGATCACTTCTCGACCACTCCACCCCGTCGAAACTGTCGAGGGTCTCCATCCTCCAATAGGTCTGCGAGGGAGGAGGTGCGCCGGGGCCGAAGGTGGCCACGAAGACCGGCGTGTCACTGCGGTTGATGACTCGCTGCCGCAGATCGACCAGCCGGCTGAACTGCGTACCCCCCACGCCGCCGCCGTATCCGCCTGGCCCTCCACCCCTCCACGGGGCGTTGCCGTATTCGGATATCAGGGCAGCAGCGTTGTCGGCGATGACGATCGAGCCGACTCCGACGATGGCCACCAGGATTGCGGCCATGCCGGCCGAGCGTCTCACCATGGGTCTACCGGCACCGTCGCGTGCCCGGCCCGACTCGACCTTGCGCTCGAGGGCGATAGACAGGATCGACAGCGCTATGGCGACAGCCGACGCCATCAGCCAGCCAAGACCGGCCTGGAAGCGATCGAAGACGGCGAATTGGAGATAGACGACGAGAGATGGCAGGAACATGGCCGCGTAGGGGCCGCCGGTCGCACCCCAAGTGAACAGGGCGCCGAGAGACCACATGAGAGCGGCGAGAATCGCCATGAGGCCGGGGTTGGTGGCGACCGGTGGGACCCCCGACTGGATGATCCGAAATGCGAGATCCAGGTGGTCGCCCATCGCCGCGAGGCCGGCATCCGTCGGGATGACACCCGCCAGCAGGGTCTCCGGCGTGGCGATGCGGAAACAGAGGAGCAGCCCGGCTCCGATGAAGATCGACAGCTTCAGGAGACGTCTGGCCCCGGTTTGGCCGAGGAGCCACCAGGTGACGGCGCCGAGGAATGCCGCGGCGGCGAGGATGAGGTTCCAGCGTGGCTCGGTCGGGCCGGTCTGCAAAAGACGGCCGAGCCGTCCCATCACGAGTGCGAACGTCAGCAGCCCTGCTACCTGGCCGATACGGTATCCCACGCTTCTCCTATCGAGAGCAGCCATTGTGAGGCCCATGAGGCGCCAGGTGGCACGGTGACCGTGGTGACCCCCAGCCTGTGGAACCCCGCCAGTGTCTGAGGGATCGTGCTCGAG
Organism: Acidimicrobiia bacterium; assembly: GCA_050050035.1. Classification (GTDB taxonomy): domain Bacteria; phylum Actinomycetota; class Acidimicrobiia; order Spongiisociales; family ZC4RG35; genus JANQRA01. Next base: position 2,889 of record JASFVB010000182.1, read on the forward strand.
GCTCCGAGCAGGACCGTGGTGGGGTACTCGCGCGCCAGGAGCTGTTGGACGGACACCAGGGCCCGGTCGGCGGTGCCGGTGACGATGGCCAGGGCACCACCTCCGCCCTTCTGGCGAATCCTCATGGCGACCGCTTCGAGGTCCACGGCCGGGTTCGGCTCGACCAGGGCGAGCCTCTCCATTGCCGCGCCGTAGTAGGTCGCGTCGATCGCCTTCGGGTCACCGGACCAGAGATCCGCTTCGAAGCCAGACTCCACGAGGTGCGTGACCACGCTCGCCGCACCGGAGACCGCCGTCTCGAAGGCCTCGTCGGATTCGTAGACCCCGGGGCGGACGTCGAGGAGGACCAAGGCTCGTGACTGCCAAGGTGTCTCGAGCTGACGGATCATGAGCTGGTCCATCTTGGCCGAGGAGGGCCAGTGGACACGGCGTAGGTCGTCACCACGCTGGTATTCACGCAGCGTGTAGAAGTCCTCCCCTCCGCGCTGGGCATGCTCGGGGCGGGACGCCGCCATCGACGGATCCTGTCCTCGAACCATGGGGAAGCCGGTCAGCTTCTCCACGGTGGGGTAGACGATGAGCTGGTCTACGGGACCCGCTGGGGCGGGCAGCTCGGCCATTCCCAGAGGATCGGAGGTTGCAGCGCGCGAGGGCCCGACGCGATACACGCCGCGTGGCCGGCACAACACGCGATATGTCGCCGACACCATCTCCCCAGAGTCGATGCCCGAGATCTCGAATGTGGCGGCGCCGAGGCTCTCGACGACGTCGACCACGCTCAGATTGCGCAGGACCCGCCGGCCCCGGTTCCGGAGCGACAGCGTGACCTGGACTGTGTCGCCGTTGTGCACTGCAGTGGTCCCGAGTCGACGGCCGACGCTCAGTTCAGGGCGATGAAGCCGCACATAGACGAGGGCCACGGCCAATCCCAGGACGAGGAATGCGCCGGTCATGAGAAGCTCCTCGTCTCCAAGCAGCCACCAGAGGAGGAACAGCGCGAGACCGGCTCCGAGCAGAGCCCAGCCTCGCGTTGTCGGCATCAGGTGGCGATCCGGGACGTCGTGCCGGGGACCCTTGTTCTCTGCATGACGTCCTCGATGACGCTGCTGATCGTCTCTCCTCGCATCTGAGCCTCGGGACGAAGAGCGAGACGATGCTCGAGGACCGGCACGGCAAGGGCTTTGATGTCGTCGGGCATGACGTAGTCACGGCCATCGGCTGCCGCGCGGCTTCGGGATATGCGCTGAAGAAACAGGGCTGATCGAGGTGAGGCGCCGAGCAGTACGTCGGGGTGCAGACGAGTTCCTTCGATGACGTCGACTATGTAGTTCTTGACGGCCGCCGACACGGTTATCCGACGAGCGACATCGACCATCTCCTCGACATCCTGAAGGGAAGCGACGGGATCGAGGTCGAGGAACGTCGAGCGGACCCCGTGGGTGTCGAGCATCTCCAGTTCCTTCTCACGGGCCGGGTAGCCGATCCCTACGCGCATCATGAACCGATCGAGTTGCGCCTCGGGGAGTGGGTATGTGCCCTCATGCTCCAGGGGGTTCTGTGTGGCGATGACCATGAACGGTGGCCCGAGGGGTCTGGTCACACCGTCCGATGTGACCTGACGCTCTTCCATCGCCTCGAGCAGGGCGGACTGTGTCTTCGGGCTGGCCCGGTTGATCTCGTCACCGACCACGACATTTGCGAAGATCGGGCCGGGCTTGAACTGGAAGGCCTCGGCATGACGATCCCAAACCGAGACCCCGGTCACATCGGAGGGGAGAAGGTCGGGAGTGAACTGGACGCGGTGAAACGCCCCATCGATCGAGCGCGCAAGCGACTTGGCCAGCTGCGTCTTGCCGACGCCGGGGACGTCTTCCACGAGGACATGACCCTCCGAGACCATCGCCAGCACCATCAGGGCGATGGCGTCCCGCTTGCCCTGAATGACGGTCTCGACGTTCTCGACGATGAGGTCGAATCGTGCGCCAAAAGACTCAATGGCGCCAGTCATGTCGTCAGCCAACGTCTCCTCCAGTTCTCGGTGGGCAAACTCTAACGGTGAGCCCGAGTTGGGCGGCACTAGACTCGCTCCCGGGCTTGGCTAATAACGTCAGGAGGCACGGTTGGGTTTCGAGCGGGGCGTCTTCCGGGCACTGGCGCGGGATCCTGTGCTGGTCATCGAGGCGCTGCGGGCCGGATGGGGAGTGCGAAGATCCGGGGGAGTGTTGCCTTCCAAGTCGTATCTCCAGTGGCGGTCCGTGACCGCTTACGGTGACGCTATGACCACCGTAGGTGCTGACGATATGGTTAAATATCTGCGGTGGCGAAGGGAGATGCGGAGGATCCGCAGGGGGTAATGGGAGAGATGACGCCGAATCTGACCAGTCGTCTCGAGGACATTCCGGGGGTCGAGTCGGTGGTCGTGGATCTCGAGGGATTCGGGCGGGGTATCGACGTGCGACTCGAACCGGGAGCAGACGAGACCGTCGTCATGGAGAAACTGCGTGCGTTGCTGGCCGCATACGGTGTCCGTCACGACCGGCCACCCATTCCGACCGATGAGGAGGCCCCGCCGCCGGCCCAAGCCGACCCGAGTGTGGACGTGAGCATCACGCCCCTGAAGAGCGGTGCCCGCATCGAGGTCGCCACTCAGACCGTCAAGTCGTTTCGGATAGTTGCCGCGACGCCGAT
>JASFVB010000183.1:0-5496 GCA_050050035.1 Acidimicrobiia bacterium
ATCAGACACCACCGAAGGAGCGACCGACACCACTCAGGCATCCACCGACACGACTGAGGCGATGACCGACACCACCGAAGGTGAGATGATGGACATCGCCACCGACAACGGTGTCGACCTCGACGCCGGGGTGATCAGGGTCGGGCTCTTGTCCGACCTGACCGGCCCGTTCAGCTCGCTGGTGCAGATCATCGTCTCGGGCCACGAGGTCTACTGGGACAATGTCAACGCCAACGGCGGCATCAACGGTCTCCAGGTCGAGCTCGTGGTGGAGGACACCGGGTATGTGGTCGACAACCACATCCAGAAGTACGAGCAGATCAAGGACGACGTCGTCGCGCTTGGTCACTCCACGGGTTCCCCACACACGGTGGCAATCAACGACGCGCTTCAGGAGGACGGGCTTCTTGCGATACCGCTCACGTGGTACTCCGGATGGTCGGACACTGCCCTGAACGCCAACTTGGTGCATCACGGTGTGCCGTACTGCCTCGAGGCAATGAACGTGATCGGTTACCTCAGTGATCAGATGGGTGACGGCATCCAGACGATCGCCATCGCATCGATGGCCGGAGACTACGGCCTCGACTCCTATGCGGGTGCCGAGATCGCCGCTCAGGAGCTGGGTCTCGACATCGTCTACGAAGGCGAAGGCGCCATCAACGTCGCCGACGAGGCCACGCTCACCGAAGTCGCCAACGGCATTGTTGGCTCCGGTGCGGACCTGGTTTGGGTCACTACGACCCCGACCGCGTTCTCGTCGATCTTCGGTCAGGCCCTTGCCCAAGGGTTCACCGCGACGTGGTCCGGTGCTGGGCCGAGCTACAACCCGGCCTTCATTGCACCTGACTCGCCGATCAAGGACGCCATCGCGGCGCAGACCTATTGGAGCGGCTACTACGCCAACTACGGGCAGAGCAACCCGGGTCTCGACGAGGCGAAGACCCTGGTCGAGGAGGCCGGTGTGCTGGCCAGCCCGGTTTCGGCCATATTCGAGGGCTTCGTCGAGGCGAGGATCCTCCATCAGGCGCTGGAAGCGGCCTACAACGCAGGGGACCTGACTCAGTCAGGTGTCCTCGCTGCCGCGAAGAGCCTGGAGAGTGTGGACCTCAACGGTCTCGGACCCGACGAGGTGTTCACCGGGTCGTCCAACGAGCAGATTCAGCGGACGAGCCACAGCATCTGGAAGCCAGACCCCGAAGGTCTCGCCTCCGGGGCAAACGCCGGAGAGATGCCGGTCGAGGAGAACTACTCCCATCCGATCACGGAGGGGTACCAGTTCGACCAGGCCTGCTACGTGCTGAGTTAGCAAACGACATGTGTGTGGAGTGGCCCGACGGGCCACTCCACACCGTTCTGTGAGTGTTTGTGAACCGTCACGGTTCACAAACACTCACAGAACGGAGGAAAGGACGGTTGACCCGTGCTCAGTGTCGAGAATCTCGAGGTCGTCTACAACGACGTCGTGCTCGTGCTGCGTGGCATCTCGATCGACGTGCCGGACGGTGAGATCGTCGCGCTTCTCGGGGCCAACGGGGCCGGCAAGACCACGACTCTGCGGGCGATCTCGGGTCTGCTCGACGTCCACGAAGGAGACGTCACCAAGGGTGAGATCCTCTTTGCCGGGCAAGATGTGACCCATCTCGAGCCGGCTAGGAGGGTCGAGCTGGGCATCTCCCAGGTCATGGAGGGTCGGCGCATCTTCGCCGAGTTGGACGTCGAAGAGAATCTGCGGGCCGGGGCCTATGTCAATCGCAACGGAAAGAAGGTCAAGGAAGCGCACGATCGCGTCATGACCCTGTTCCCCAGGCTGAAGGAGCGACGTGGTGCCACCGCCGGCTATCTCTCCGGAGGCGAGCAACAGATGCTGGCCATCGGTCGTGCGTTGATGCAAGACCCGAGACTGCTCGTCCTCGACGAGCCGTCCCTTGGGCTGGCACCGCTTCTCGTCCAGGAGGTTCGGGACATCATCGTCGAGATCAACAAGCAGGGGACTTCGGTCTTGCTGATAGAGCAGAACGCATCCATGGCTCTCTCCATCGCCAGTCATGGCTACATAATGGAGACGGGGAAGATGGTGATGGACGGTGACGCGGCCAAGCTCCTTGCAGACGAGGACGTCAAGGAGTTCTACCTGGGTCTGCATGCCAGCGGTGAGAAGAAGTCGTTCAAGGACGTGAAGCACTACAAGCGCAGGAAGCGCTGGTTGTCATGAGTGCCCGCCCGCTTCGCTCGATCGCCGTCCTGAGTACCCGATACTTGGTACCTGGTACCGAGCCTGGAGTGCGCACATGAGCGGACAGCTGCTGCAGCGGAGACAGGATCCATATGGTCCCACTACCTACGACCATCTTCTAGAGGTGCGTGACATTCACTTGTCGTTCAAGGGCGTCAAGGCCATCGACGGTGTCTCGTTCCATGTCGACGACGGCGAGCTCTTCTCCATCATCGGCCCGAACGGGGCCGGCAAGACCTCACTGTTCAACTCGATAAACCAGGTGTATCACCCCGAGCAGGGCGACGTTTTGTGGAAGGGGGAGTCGCTCATGGGGCTAAAACCGAATCGGACGGCCGAACGTGGCATCGCACGCACGTTTCAGAACATCGCTCTCTATCCGCACATGACCGTCCTCGAGAACATCCTCACGGGTCGTCACGTGCGGATGAGCTCCAGCTGGCTGGCGGGCTCGGTCTGGTGGGGGAAAGCCAAGAGCGAGGAACTGGAGAACAGGGACATGGTCGAGGGAATCATCGACTTCCTCGAGATCGAGCAGTGGAGGAAGTACCCGGTCGGCCTGCTGCCCTACGGGATCCAGAAACGGGTGGAGCTCGGGCGTGCCCTCGCGATGGATCCTGAGCTGTTGATGCTCGACGAGCCGGTTGCCGGGATGAATCTCGAGGAGACCGAGGACATGGCCCGGTTCATCCTCGATGTCCGCGACGAGCTGAATATCGCGATAATCCTGGTGGAACACGACATGGGCCTGGTGATGGACATCGCCGACCGGGTGTTGGTCGTCGACTTCGGAAAGCCGATCGCCACCGGTCCGCCGGCCGAGGTGCAGGCCAATCCCAACGTGATCAAGGCCTATCTCGGCGAGGAAGTCGATATCGCCTGAGCCATCCCCAATGCGTGGGGTCGGTTGACCGGCGTCGAGACGATCGGAAGACTCGTACCGCCGCTTAACGTCGCTCAAACACCGACCCATCGAGAATCGTTGTCCATGAAATCGAAGACCACTGAGAGATCCACCTCGTGGCCCCTTTACCTGATTGGCTCGCTCTTCGTTGCAGGTGCGTTGTCGCTTCTGGCTTGGAACCTCGAGCTTCCCTATCTCGCCTACTCGGCCGGGCCCGTTTCCGATGCGGCAGACACGATCGTTGCTCAGGGCGTCGACGTCTTCCCACCAGACGGGGAGCTGTTGATGCTGACCGTCGTCAGCCAGGACGTGAACATCTTCGAGGCATTGCTCGCAGGGGTCGATCCGTCCATAGACCTGGTCCGCAAACAGGCCGTTCGACGTGAGGGTGAGACCGACGAGGAGTATCGCAACCGGGTCCTGCAGCAGATGGATGACTCCAACTTCCGGTCAATCGCCGTCGCCTTGACCTACCTCGGGTACGACATGGTGCCCACGGACGTCGTCATCAACGAGATCGCCGAGGGAGTGCCGGCAGCGGACATTCTCGAGCTCGGCGACACGATCGTGAACGTCAACGGCACCGCCATCACGAGTTTCGACGACATCGCGCCTGCCCTCGACGGTTACGGGATCGGCGACACAATCACGATGTCGGTCAGAAGGGAGGGCAGCGTGGTCGATGTCCTCGTCGAGCTGGCCGAGAGCGAAGACGAGGCGGGGAAACCGATCATCGGAATCGTGCTGGGGGAGCTGACCGAGCCACCATTCCCGATCTCGATCGAAGCAGGAGACGTCGGTGGGCCGTCGGCCGGCATGATGCACACGCTCGCCATCATCGACACCCTCACCGAAGGCGAGCTGACGCACGGTCGTGTCGTGGCAGGCACCGGGACGATCCACATCGACGGGACCGTGGGCAACATCGGCGGTGTGCGGCAGAAAGTCGTCGGAGCCGAGGCGGCCGGAGCTGAGTACATCCTGGTGCCCGAGGGCAACTACGAGGCGGCCCTGACCGCAGAGCGCGATGACATCGAGATCGTCCCCGTCGCCGACTTGGGTGACGCGATCTCCTTCCTGGAAGCTCTACCTGCGGCGTAGGTGGGCGTGGTTGTGGCCATCCGCAGAGCCACCCGAAGAACGTGTCGCGACGGCAAAACAGTGGTACAGCCCCGCTCGATCGGTATCTTCTAATGCCGATGGCCTCTGAGCCAACGCCCGAAGGGCTGCGCCAAGCTCGCTTCCGCTCGAAACTCCGGGGATATGACCCCGACGAGGTCGAGACGACACTCCACGCCGTTGCCGCCGAGCTCGAGCGGATCTTGGATGAGAAGGCCAAGCTGGAGAACCGTCTGGCCGAAATGCCCGGTCACGACCTGGCCGACGAGTTCGAGAGCGTGGGGCGTGAGGTGGCCACCATTCTCGAAAGCGCTCGCGACGCTGCCGACGCGATGCGCCAACGAGCCTCGTTGGATGCCACGAGGTGGCGGAGCGAGGCAACGGAGGAAGCGGATGCCATGTTGAACTCGGCATTGGCCGATGCCGAGGCGTTGCGTCGTGACGCCTGGGTGACGGGGACAGAGCTGCTCGAGAATGCGGAGCAGACCGCCGAGTCCATGCGTGCCAGCGCAGAGCGGGACGTTCTCACCGTCATGGGCGAAGCCGAGCGTGAGGCACATCGTCTCACGTCCGGCGCCCGACGCGAGGCCGAGGATCTCGTTCGCAACGCGAGCATGGATGCGGAGAAGATCACCGCCGACGCCACCAAACGACGCGACGAGATCCTCGATGGCGCCAATCGCCAGGCGGCCAGCACCCAGGAAAGGACCCGCGCCCTCGAGCAACGCAGGGATGAGCTGCTCGAGGAGTTGGAGAACGTCCGTTCCACTCTCACACGTCTCGAGGGGTCGCTCGAGGAGAGACGCGAGGCCCTCGACCTGTCTTCGGCGGAGCCATCGAGCGTCAAGGTGGTTCATCCACCCGCCGAGGCCAAGAAGCAATGGGAGTTGGGCGAGACGGTGCGGGTGGTCCCGGCCGATGACAAGCCCACACCCGAGCCCGAAGAGGGCCTGGCCGATGAGGTCAGTGAGCAGGTCGCTCAGCTTCGGGGCGAGGAACTCCCGACGGAGCCCGAGGAACCGCCGCCCCAGCCTCCAGCGGCTCCATCCGTCGAAGCCGACGGCGATGAGGTCGAGACGGAGCCGATGCCCGAGCCGGAGCCGGAGGCTATGGACGAGCCTGAGGCCATGGACGAGGGCGCTGGGGTCGACGCCCTGTTCGCGTCACTACGCGGAGGTGGTGCCGAGACGGTTGAGCCCGATGATCGAGCGCCAGACGAACAGGCCGAGCCCGAGTC
>JASFVB010000184.1:0-5469 GCA_050050035.1 Acidimicrobiia bacterium
CAAGTCCGGGGTCACCCACTTCGTGTACCCGAACGGAAACGACGCCCTGGAAGCAGTGCGCTACCTGCTCTCGTTCCTTCCCCGGAACAACATGGAGGCGCCTCCGTACTACGCACCGGCCGACCGACCCGATCGGGCCGATGACACGCTCGACCTGGCCATACCCGACGAGTCGAACCAGCCGTACGACATGCGTCACATCATCGAGACCGTCCTCGACTCCGACGAGTTCTTCGAAGTCCACTCTCAGTGGGCGCAGAACATCATCGTGGGCTTCGGGCGTCTCGACGGCCATGCCGTCGGTGTCGTCGCCAACCAACCCGCGGTCCTCGCAGGCACACTCGACATCGAGGCATCGGAGAAGGCGGCGCGGTTCGTTCGCTTCTGCGACGCCTTCAACATCCCCATCGTGACGTTTGTCGACGTGCCGGGGTTCCTCCCCGGGGTCGACCAAGAGCACGGTGGCATCATCCGGCACGGGGCAAAACTGCTCTATGCCTATTGCGAGGCGACAGTGCCCCGAATCTCGGTGATCACCCGGAAGGCATACGGGGGCGCCTATCTCGTCATGAATGCCCGCGGTATACGTGCAGATCTCGTCTTTGCCTGGCCCTCGGCCGAGATCGCCGTGATGGGAGCACAGGGTGCGGTCAACATCATCCACAGACGTGAGCTGGCCTCGGCGGACCACCCCGCAGAGCGAAGGGAAGAGTTGATCGCCGACTACGAGGAGAGGTTCAACAACCCCTACGTCGCGGCCGAGCTGGGTTTGGTCGATGAGATAATCGAGCCTCGCGAGACGAGGCTGAAGCTCATCAGGGCAATGGAGATGCTCCGGACCAAACGAGAGGCCCTACCTCCCAAGAAGCACGGCAACGGACCGCAGTGAAGAGCGTCCTCGTTGCCAACCGAGGCGAGATCGCGGTCCGCGTCATCCGCACCGCTCAGGACATGGGCATGCGCACTATCGCGATCTTCTCCGAGCTCGATCGCGATGCACTCCACGTCGACATCGCAGACGAGGCGTGGAACGTGGGCCCGGCACCAGCGGCGGATAGTTATCTGGACCAGGAGGCAATCCTCCGGGTAGCCCACGAATCGGGCGCCGAGGCAATCCACCCCGGCTACGGATTCCTCTCCGAGAACCCCGTTTTTGCCTCCGCGGTGGAGGCAGCCGGCATCAATTGGGTCGGTCCCCCGGCCTCGGCGATCGAGGCAATGGGCGACAAGATCACCTCGCGACGGAGGGCCGAGGACTTCGGCGTGCCCACCGTCCCCGGGATCACCCAGCCGGTGACGACGGTCGAGGAGGTCGCCGACCTCGGTGATCAGTTCGGGTACCCCATTGCGATCAAGGCTGCACACGGTGGAGGAGGCAAAGGTCTTCGCGTGGTTCGGAGCGCCGACGACATCGACGAGGCACTCGAGGGCGCACGCAGGGAAGCAGATGCCTACTTCGGGGTCGCAGACGTGTATGTCGAGAAGTACCTGGAGCGCCCACGACACGTCGAGGCACAGGTGCTGTTCGACTCTCACGGCAATTCCGTGTTCTTGGGGGAAAGGGACTGCTCGGTCCAACGCCGGCATCAGAAGCTCATCGAGGAGACACCCTCCCCCGGACTGACCTCCAAGCAGAGAAAGGCACTGGGGAAGGCCGCCCTGGATGCAGGGCGCTCGTGCGGATACCTGAACGCCGGAACCGTCGAGTTCCTCGTCGATCAGGGAGGTGACATCTACTTCCTGGAGATGAACACCAGGCTCCAGGTCGAGCACACCGTCACCGAGATGGTTACCGGCCTCGACCTGGTCGAATGGCAGCTTCGTATTGCAGCTGGTGAGGAACTGACACTCGGCGAGGTGAAGCCCAGAGGCCACGCCATCGAGTTCAGAATCAATGCCGAAGACCCCTACCGCGGCTTTCTCCCCACACCGGGGCAGGTCGTCGAGTGGAAGGAGCCCGCCGGACCGGGCGTTCGCGTCGACTCGTGGGTCCGCCCGGGCACCAACGTCTCGCGCTACTACGACAACCTGATGGCCAAGCTCGTCGTGTGGGCGGGCGATCGCGAGGCTGCGATCACCCGGGGACGTCGTGCATTGCGTGAGTTCGAGGTTCGCGGCGTCGCCACGACGATCCCCGCCCATCTGACCGTGCTCGACCATGAGGACTTCGTCGAGGGTCGTCATCACACCAAGTGGATGGAGGATGTCGTCTCCATCGAGAGCCGGGGACCGGCCGCTGCGCCGAGTCTTCCCGAAGAGGAAGACGTCGCCAAACGTGACATCACCGTCGAGATCGGCGGGAGGAGGTTCAAGGTCTCCTACTGGGCTCCTGAGCCCTCAGCGGGCGGCCACGTGCGACGTCGTCCTCCGAAACTCGACACGTCCGGCCCAGCCGGTATCTCCGATGGGATGGTCGTGGCTCCCATGCAGGGGACGATCGTGAAGGTGAGTGTCCGCGCCGGCGAGGCCGTGAAGGCCGGTCAAGCGATCTGCGTGTTGGAGGCGATGAAGATGGAGAACGAGGTTTCGACACCCAGCGCAGGCGAGATCGTCGATCTCAGGGTTGAGCCAGGTGACACCGTGGCCGCCGGCCAGGTCATCGCTATCGTCAAATAGCGGGGCGCACGGTGCCGCTCGAGGATGGGGCAGGAAGACCATCGTGCGAACCCTCTTGTGCCCTGGCAGGCCGATACGGCTTCGGGCAGATTGAAACGGGACGACGATGACGAGAAGACCTCAGTATCTAGGTGCGTTGGTGGTCGCACTCATGGTTGCGGCTTGCTCACCCACCGACTCGGGTGCGACCACGTCCGCACCGGGCACGACCACCCCGGACACCACCACGACCACCACCACACTCGTCCCAGAGACCACGACCACCACATCCTCAACCCCTGCGACGACCATGCCCGCCACGACGACCTCCACCGAGATGCGTGGAGAGCCAATCGATGGAGTCCCACCCCGTGGAGCGATCCTGTCCGTGGTCGGCGTCGCCCACGACGACGTCCTCAACCTGCGGGCCGCGCCCGGTGCCGATCAGACGATCCTCGACGGCATCCCGCCCACCTATGACTCCGTCCTGGCCCTCGGAAATACCCGGTCACTGCCTGCCTGGTGGACGAACGTCGAATATGAGGGCACCACCGGCTGGGTGAACATCGCCTACCTCGCATACGCCGGCGGGACCTCCGACGTGACATCGTCTGTCCTAGCCGAGACCGGTGGGAGCCTGGACGCGCCGACCATGACCGAGTTGGGAGCGGCGGTCGCCGACGTGCTCGCTTCAGAGGACCCACCGTCCGACATCGTCCTGGTCGTCCCCGAGTCGATCGGCGATCTCGGAGAGGCGACGTACGACGTCGTCGGCATCGGCGACGACTCGGTGCTCGGGTTCCGGCTTCACGTCTTCGGTGAGCCAACGGACACCGGCTTCACCCTGAAAACGGTTGAGAGCATGGTGTTCTGCCATCCCAACCGCGGTGTCACCGACGACGGGCTCTGTGTTTGAGCTGTCGGGCGGAGTTGCTCGCAAACCAGATCTGACCGCTCAGAGGTCGAGGGAGTAGAACCTCCAGAGGTCGTTCTCGATGGGCAGCACAGACACTCCGCCGAACCCGGCGGAGGCCGCATACTCGGTCAGTTGCGAGGGCCGCATCACCGTTCCCGTGCCAACGCTCGACTCGTGAGACATGCCATCCGGGAGACATACGAACAGCGAGAAACCGTACATCAGCCGTTCCACCTCGTCGCTACGGTCGCCGAACGAGTCGCCGACCGCCTCATCCATGACGATGACACGACCGTCCTCTTTCACCAGTCGGCGCGCCGCGCTCAAGACCTCGACCGGCTGCGGCATGTCATGCACGCATTCGAAGAGCGCCACTACGTCGTACTCGGAGTCACCCGCGATGTTCGAGCCATCGACATGGTGGAAACGAATCCGGTTGGCGACACCAGATGCAATGGCGTTTCCGCGAGCGGCCTCGATGGAGGCCTCGTCGACGTCGAATGCGTCGACGGTGAGGTTCGGGTAGGCCTGGGCTATCGCGATGGCGGACCACCCCTCGCCACACCCGATATCGGCCATCCGTGCATCTGAGACGAGAAGTCTCTGATGGAGATCCGGAACAGAGGGGAGCCAATCGCTTCCCAACAGGTTGAGAAACCACGGTCTGTTCATCTCGGCCTGGCCGGTACGCATGTCGGGGCCGTATTGCTCCCACGGCACCCCCCCACCACTGCGATATGCCTCGATCAGGGACGGCAGCTGGATCCCACCCGCGGTGACGAGCCTGATGAATGGTGTGAGGTAGTTCAGTGAGTCGACGTTCACGAGCACGTCGGCGTGCGCTGCCGGCAGCTCGTATCGCCTGTCCTCGTGCGAGGCGGAAGGATCGTCGACACTGAGGATCCCGGTCGTCACCTGTTGCTCGAGCCACTCGTTGACGTAACGCCAGTGAGCACCGGAAGCAGCGACCAATTGATTCATCGTCATGGGTCCCGATCCCGCAAGGGCTTCGTACAGCCCGAGCTTGTCGCCCAGATAGATGGCCCAAGCATCGAGCATCCCGAGAACCGACTCGAAGACCCGGCCGGCAAACGCTTCCGTTGCCTCGGCGTCCAGCTTCTCCGCCGCGTCTGTCATCTCACACTCCCTGTCGTCCTTCGACTCGGCTCGAGCACCCCCAATGTCCGGGCCGAGTCTTGCAGACCATCACAGCGCGGCCATTCGTGCCTCGAGGTGAACCGGCTATGGCCCGGCGCGGTGACGCGGAGGTGACCAAATCACTCGGCGGCTGCGCTGATCGCCTCCACCATCGACGGATGGACGAAGACCGTCTCCACCAACGTCTGCGTGGTGACACGTGCCTGGACCGCCAGGGCTATCGCCCCGATCAGCTCGGAAGCCCGGTGTCCCACGATTGTGCCACCCAGAACGACTCCGGTTGCAGGATCGGACGTCAGCTTGACGAAGCCCGTCGTGAAGTCCTGAAGCACCGAGCGGGCGTTCGACGAGAAGGGCACCTTCGTGGTTCGCACCTTGCGTCCCTGGGCTGCGGCCTCGACGTCGGCGAGCCCGACCGAGGCGATCTCCGGCTCGGTGAAGATCGCTTCTGTGACCTTGTCGTAGTCGAGGGGCTGCACCGGCAGATCCATGGCGTGGTGTGCGATCTTCCGGCCCTGCATCGTCGCCACGGAGCTGAGCGGCATCTGCCCGGTCACGTCCCCGGCCGCGTAGATGTGGGGTGCCGACGTTCGCTGGTACTCGTCGACCGGCACGTAGCCTCGCTCCGTGGCGACGCCCGCCGAGTCCAGACCCAGGCCATCGGTCAGCGGGACCGAGCCCACGGCCAGCAGCGCGTGCGACCCCTCGACCACGCGGCCGTCGTCACAACGAACCGTCACGGCCTCGTCATGGATGTCGATCGTTTGGGCCCGAGCGCCGATGATGAGGTTGACGCCTCG
>JASFVB010000185.1:0-5465 GCA_050050035.1 Acidimicrobiia bacterium
CCTCGACCTCCAGGAGCATTTCCTCGACTCGGCACCAGAGCTGGGGAGACTCGTCGTCGACGACTCGGTACGACGGGCCAACTTCGTGGCCATCGAGACGCCCGACGCCGGGGAGCTGTACCAAGGTCTCCACGACCACAAGGTGATAACCGATTACCGGGGCGAACGTCTCCGCATCGGGTTTGGTGTCTATCAGGACTCAGACGACGTCGACCGGCTGATCGGCCGACTCGAGGCCATCGTCGGCTCCTAGAGTCCCTGCCATGCCACACATGCCGGTGCTACGTGTGGTCCCCCTGTCTGCGATCCGTCGCCACGAGGAGATCGACCCTCTTCGTGTCGAACGGCTCTCGGAGAGGATCGGAACCGATGGGATTCAGGTCAACCCGATGATGTGCATGGATGCGTCCGGGGGAGACCTGGTGCTGTTGGACGGGGCGACACGGACGGAGTCGATGAAGAAGCTCGGGCTGAAACATGCCGTCGTGCAGGTCGTCGACCCGATGAGCATCAGCCTGGGGACCTGGCACCACGTCGTGCGTGGCGTGGGCACTGACGAGGTGCTCGCCTCCATTCAGGACATGGAAGGCATCCAGTTGCAGAAGGGTGTCGGCACGCCGGCGGTTCACTCCAACGACGGCATCTCGTATCGGGTGACCAGCGAGACATTGAGCGACAATGCCGCCCTGTCGGCGTTGGTCGGCGGCTACGTCGGGAAGTGGAGGGTCAACCGGAGCCCCGACCCGAGGGTGGAGGCGGTGGCAGCGCGGTTCCCCGACTGGGCGGTGATCGTGGAGTTTCCCACCCTGGACGTCGAAGCGGTGATCAAGGCCGCCGTCGGAAACGACCTTCTCCCCGCCGGCATAACCCGATTCGTCGTCCCCGAGCGAGCCCTGCGGCTCAACATGCCCCTCGACCTCCTCGACTCGGGGCGCAGTGTCGCCGAGAAGCAGTTGAAGCTGGACGCGATGCTGGAGAAGAGGGCGAGGACCGGTCGGATCCGCCGCTACGAGGAGCCGGTGTTCATCCTCGACGAGTGACTAGTCGGGGACCACCGCCACACATACCAGCTCCACATGTGCCGCCGGGTCGAACAGTTCGTCGATACCAAACAGTGCCATCGGTGGGTAGTGCGTGCTGAATACCGACCGGTAGGCGACGCCGAGCTCCTTGGTGCGGGCCCGGTAGATGTCGATGTCCGTGGTGAAGATGGTCATGGAGACCAGGTCATCGGGATCGCCCCCGGCCTCGGTGATGACGTGCGCCACGGATGCGCATGCCGTTCGGAACTGGTCGACGAGGTCGACGTCGAGGGAGCCGTCGGGGTGATGACCGGTGATCCCGGCAAGGTGAAGAGTTCGGCCGTCGGCCGCCTTGGCCGCATACGAGAACCCTGACGGTGGTGGGAGATCGGACGGGTTGATCAGCTCGTGACGGCTCAACGGCCACTCCAGTTCGGTGGTCTCTTCGACGTGAACGCTTCGTAGAACTCGGCATGGTCTCGCGAGGTCATGAGGAATGCCTGCGCATACGCCTCCAGCTCGATCGACGAGCTCAGATCCATATCGAGCTCCCGACCGATCAGGGTCTTGGTCGCACCGTATGCGAAAGCCGGACCGGTGGAGAGACGTTTGGCCAGCGAGCCGGTCTCCCCGGCCAGATCGCCGTCCGGGACCACCCTTGTGGCAAGACCTGCGGACAGGGCGCTGGCCGCGTCGACCTCGTCACCGAGGAGGAGCATCTCGGTGGCCCGGCCCAGACCGACCACCCGCGGCAGCAGATAGGCCGAGCCCATGTCGGCCCCTGCCAGGCCGACCCTGGTGAAGAGGAAGTGGAACGACGCCGACTCCGCCATGAGACGAAGGTCGGATGCGAGGGCGATGACCGCACCCGCTCCAGCAGCCACCCCGTTGATCGCGGCGACGATTGGGAGGGGCAGTCGGCGCATCCGCTCCACGACCGTGCCCGTCATCCTGGTGAATTCGAGGAGTGACTTCGAGTCCATCTCCTGGAGCTCTCCGATGATGTCGTTGACGTCGCCGCCGGAGCAGAATCCCTTGCCCTTGCCGGTGATCACGAGGGTCTTGACCTCGTCACGATGCTCGACCTCGGTGAGCAGGTCACGGAGGTCGGCGTAGACGTCGAAGGTGAGGGCGTTGAGCTTGTCCGGGCGGGAAAAGGTGATCGTGCCGACACCGTCGGCGACGGAGAAGTCGAAGTGGTCCCAACCATCGGTGAGGGGGGCGCTCGATCGAAACGGGCTCACAACGAGAGCGTAACTACCGGTGCACAATGGTCACGGTCGAGACGGTAGGTTCCCACCATGCCCCGATCCGAGAGTGACCGCGACACCCTCATCGAACGTGCCGAGAAGCTAGGTCTGGAGCTGATCCCGGTCGCCGAGGTCGGGCACCCTGGTCTGGTCAATCGGGAGTTGGTGGCCGCGATCGGCGCCGCCGGCTTGTTCGATGTGGTGTTCGCCGACTCCGGCGTCACCGCCACCGACCTGTGCCGGATCAGGGAGGGCCTGGCCCGGACATGTCCCGAAGCCGAGACCGCATTTGCGGTCCAGGGTCTGGGAGGCGCCCCGATCCAACTGTCGGGTGGCGACGCACTGCGTGAGCGATGGATCCCCTCCCTGCGAAGTGGCGCGGCCGTGGCGGCCTTTGCACTGACCGAGCCCGGCGCCGGTTCCGATGCCGCAGCCCTCGAGCTCTCGGCCGAGAGCGACGGCGACGGCTTTCGCCTCACCGGCGAGAAGGCATACATATCGAACGCCCCCGATGCCGACGTGGCGACCGTGTTCGCCCGCACCACACCAGGCAAGGGGTCGGCGGGAGTGACTGCGTTCGCGGTGCCCATCGACAGCCCGGGTGTCTCCGGCGAGTCGATAGCGATGATCTCCCCACATCCAATAGGCCGCTGGTCGTTCGACGGCGTGTTCGTCGGTATGGACGCGGTGATCGGTGAGATCGGCCAGGGGTTCAAGGTGGCGATGCAAACCCTCGACCTCTTCCGACCGTCGGTGGGTGCATTCGCCCTGGGGATGGCCGAAGCGGCGCTGGCGATCGCCGTGGAGCATGCCACGACGCGGGAGGCGTTCGGGTCTCCCATCGGGGAGTTCCAGGGTGTCTCCCATCAGCTCGCCGACGTGAAGGTGGGCATCGAAGCAGCCCGACATCTGGTCTACGACGCCGCCGGCGTCTTCGACGACGGTGACCGGGAAGGTCTCACCGGGAAGGCGGCCATGGCGAAGCTGGCTTCGACCGAGACGGCTCAGCGGGCGGTCGACGTGGCCATCCAGGTGCTGGGGGCGCGTGGGCTGGAGGCCGACTCGACGCTGGCCCACCTCTACAAGGAGGTCCGCGCCCCCCGCATCTACGAAGGGACGTCGGAGATCCAGCGCAACATCGTGGCGCGAGAGCTGTTCCGCGGCCGGATCTGAGCTTTTCAGACGTTGTAGGGACGAAATACCGCCCCCACAGCATTAGGAAACAGAAGCGACGCGGGCGCGGACCATCACGCAGGCGTCGGCGATCCAGTCGAATGGGCCGGCTTCGAGAGCGTCACGTAGGGCCGGCGACGAGGCGCCCGGCTGCACCCAGATGTTGTGGATCCCGGCCTCGGCGCACTCGGCGAGGACACCGAGCCCTCTCTTGGCCGGGATGACGAACACGGCAATCGTCGGGGTCTCCGGCAGGTCCTTCACCGACCGCCAGCACGGGTCGCCGTCGACGGTGTCCCGATAGGGATTGACCGCGAACACCGGGAACCCCTTGGCCTTCATGTCCCGGTAGATGATCCCGCCGTACTTGGATGGACGGTCGGTCGCTCCAATGACGGCGATCGAGGTGCCTGGCTCCGACAACAGCGGGGTGAGATCTGTCATGAGCTCTACAACACCCCACCGGTCACGCCGATTCCAGCCCATCCCTGACGAGATCCGGGACCCGGGTCGGACGGAAGGTCTCGGGGTCGACGAAGACCACCACCTCACGACCGGACACCACCACTCGAGCGTCTGACATCCGCTTGGTCGTCACCAAGATCGTCATCGAGCTGTTACCGAACGACTCGACCTCGATCGAAGTCTCCAGGACGTCACCGAGCGATGCCGACGCCTTGAAGTCCATCTCGATGCGAGCCGTGACCACGTCGGCCCCGGCGCCGCCGAGACCTTCGCCTCCAAAGCCCGCCTCCTCGAACCAGTCGGTCAAGGCGTCGTCCCAATACCGGGCGTAGTTCCCGTTGAAGACGATTCCCTGCGGGTCGCAGTCCGAATAGCGGATCTTCTGGGTCGTGGGCATCGTCAGAAGCTACCGTCTCCGGCCGTGGAACCCGTGATCGTCGATGGTGGCCCGCTCACACCCGAACAGGTCGTCGCGGTCGCTTTCCGCGAGACGAAGGCGGTGCCGGGGCCCGATCTGGCCAGCCGTCTCGTTCCGGCCAGACAGACCGTCGACACGGTGGTCGAATCGGGTGAAGTCGTCTACGGCATCACCACCGGATTTGGGGCTCTGGCCACGACGCACATCGGGAGGGCGGAGACCGAGGCACTCCAGTACAACCTGATCCGCTCCCACGCCGCCGGCGTCGGTGACCCGCTGCCCGACGAGATCGTCAGGGCGATGCTCCTGTTGAGAGCGAGGACGTTGGCGCAAGGTCACTCCGGGGTGAGACCGGTCATCGTCGAAAAGCTGTTGGAGCTCTTGGACAGGGACATCCTCCCGGTCGTGCCGTCACAGGGGTCGGTCGGCGCCTCCGGTGACCTGGCACCCTTCGCCCATCTGGCATTGCCTCTCATCGGGGAAGGGCAGGTGCGTGTCGACGGAGAGGCCGTGGCAACCGGCGACACCGACTTCGAGCCGGTGGAGCTGCTGACCAAGGAGGGTTTGTCGCTGCTCAACGGGACGGAGGGCATGACAGCCATGGGGGTCATCGCCCTCCACCACGGCCGCAACCTGGCCCGGGCCGCCGACGTCGCCGTCGCCCTCACCGTGGAAGGCATGCTCGCCAGCGCCCGCCCATTCCGGGAGGACATCCACGCTCTGCGGCCCCATCCGGGTCAGGTCGCCTCGGCGGCGCGGGTGGCAGCGTTGCTGGACGGGTCCGGGATCGTCAAGAGCCACACCGACGACTTCGAGCATGCCGTCCAGGACGCCTACTCGTTGCGATGCGCGCCCCAGGTCCACGGGGCGGTCACCGACACCCTCGACCACCTCGAGCGCATACTCGGCGTGGAGATGGGGGCGGTTGTCGACAACCCGATCGTGTTCCCCGAGACCGGGGAGGTCATCTCCGGTGGCAATTTCCACGGGGAGCCCCTCGCCTTCGGTCTCGACTTCGCCGCGATTGCCCTCGCCGAGCTGGCGTCGATCTCTGAGCGGCGGACCGACCGCATGCTCGACCCGGTTCGCTCGCGCGGCCTGCCTCCCTTCCTCGCCGCCGACCCTGGTGTCGAGTCC
>JASFVB010000186.1:0-5459 GCA_050050035.1 Acidimicrobiia bacterium
CCTCGTCGAATCCCGCTGCGTAGGCCGGGCCAAGTCCTTGCTTATCGGGGCGATGCAAGACCGACATACGCCTGTCTTCCGCGGAGAGCTCGTCGGCGAGATCTCCGGTGCCGTCGGGCGAGCTGTCATCGACGACCAGGATGTGGTACCCGTGTTCGAGGATCGCAGCGGTGATGTCGGGGAGGTTCTCCAGCTCGTTGTAGGTCGGTAGGACGACAGTGACCCGCTCAGTCGACACAGTCTGAGCAGATCATCTTGCGCCGATTGGCCAGCTGGCTCGTTCTCTTCACCATGAAGCACGACTGGCAAACGAACTCGTCGTCCTTCTGGCTTTGCGCGTCCACGTTGAGAGTCAGCTCCTCGCGACGCATCGCTCTTCGTTCGGCCACCTCATCGACCAACAACGCCTCGTTTGCCTCTTCGTCGAGAAGTTGGAGCTCCTGGCTCTCTAGCTCTTCCAGAGCCTCGGCAGTCTCCTCGTCGTGCTCCTCGGAAGTCTCGCCCTCGCTGTCGGCGTCGTAGCTCTCGTCGGAGTCGGCATCGTCATCGTCGAACTCGTCCTCGTCTTCGATGTCATCGGTGTCTATGTCATCGGTGTCGAGATCATCGAGATCTTCGTCGAGATCCTCGTCAAGCTCGTCTTCGTCGACGTCTTCCAACTCGTCGACTTCCTCTGCTTTCGTTTTCTTCTTCGCCATTTCGGGGGTCCGAGCGCCGCTGGGGCGCGGGAGTATGCCACATTCCTCAGATTTTGAGTGTCAGAGCCGACCGTAGAACGCGACCCTTCACGGGGGTATTCCCGATGAAGTCCCCATCTGCCTCCAAAGGCCAGGGCACATCGGTCTCGATGACGTACGACGCGGCGGAGAACCTTCGCACGGATCGATCACCCAGGTGAGTCCCCTTGATCACCTTGGGTACGAGCGCAGGGGCCCGACGTTTCGGCGTGTCTATCACCTGGATGTCCAGGACGCCATCGACGAGCGTCGCTTTGGGAGCAACGTTCCATCCACCGGCAAAGAATTGAGCATTGGCCATGATCACTGCCAGCGCACTGGAGGAGTAGGTCCGACGGTCCGTCTCGATCGTCACGTTGGCTTTGGGGAACCGGGGCAACCGCGCCGCGAACGCCAGCGGGTATCGCACGGCGCCTAGCCTTCTCGCCACCCTCGGAGCGGTTTCGGCGGCTGCCGCCCCCACACCGACTTGGGCCACGTTCACGAAGTGCCTCATTCCCCACACGCCCTCGAGGGTGGCGACGTCTATCCGGTACGTGGCGTCGCCGGTCAGATGTCTTGCCGCCTCTCCAAGCTCTTGAGGTAGGCCAAATGTCCGCAGCAAGTCGCACCCCGTCCCAACGGGAAGCACGCCGATGACAGGGCTCGGGATGTCTTCGAGGCGCAGCAACGTATCAGCGGCAAGGTTGACGGTCCCGTCTCCACCCGCCAGAGCGAAGTGGGTGACTCCGCGATCCGTCGCAGCCTCGATGATCTCGACCGTTTCGTCTCGGGTGTGCGGCACCTCCAACTCCATGTCGACCCCGGCGGCGCGAAGCGCTTCACGAACCGAGTCGACGGATACCGGTCTGCTCCCGGCCGCCTGATTGACGATCGTCAGCCAACGTGCCATCAGCCCACGCCCTGAGCCGCCACCACGCCCCGATCCACGGCCCTCAACGCGGAGTCGGCGTCGTCGCGCAGCTCGTCGGCTGCGTCTCGGAGTTGGCGTAGCAGGTCCGCTATCTGGCGGCTCACCCGCACGAAGTCCCCAGGAGCCAGACCGCCCGTACTGAGATCGTCGAAAGACACCCCCGCCGCCCATTCGTATGCGACCTGTCCAAACCCGGGGTCGGGCCGTCGCATCGGCGACAGTCGACGGGCACTCTCCATCTCGGTCAGTGCCTTCCACTTCGCCTCGACCTCGGCCCAGCGTCGTGACAACCTCTCCGTCGGCCAGTCGGGGCTCGACATCTGATCCGAACGTGGCTCGTAGACGAACGCCGATACGAGGGAAGCGAGCTCGGGCACGTCGAGACCGTACAACAGCCCGTGCTCGACCGCCTCGGCCACAAGCAGATCGGACTCGTTGTAGATCCCCCGGAGACGCTCACCGCGTGAGGTGAGCGCCCAACCCTCGAGGTAATCCAGGTCGTTCAGCAACCCCCGGATGGACTCGAATTCCTCGACCAGGCCCGCACCCGTGGAGCGACGAAGAGCCTTGTGCTGATCCAGTCGAGCCCTCAGCCGTCGGGCGCGTCGTAGCGATGAGATGTGGTGTGCGGCATCTGGGCACTCGGCCACCGGATGCTCCACGCTCATGTGTGAACGCGGGGTTCGATCGCCCCCTTGCGGAGTGACCTTGCGAAGCCTGCGCAGGGTCTGCTGCACGAATTTGCGGTCTCGGGGTCGGAATGGACGGGGAAGGTCGATTGTCGCCACGTGCTCACTGGCATCCGGGATTTGGCGATGCCCGATCGTGGACACCCGTCCAGAGGTGGAGAGCACGAGAAAACGGGAGCCACCGCCTTTCGATGACATCCGTTTGAGGACCACGTATCTGCCATCACGCGATCCACCCTCGACGTCCACGATCACGCCTGGCCGGAGCAACGGGAGGAGCCCGCCTTGTCCGTGGGTTGGTGCAGCCGTCTCCACGAGGCTCAGGTACTGCTCGACGTCGCCCAGGTCGCAGTGAGCCTGTGCCAGCTCACTCGCCAACTGATGCTCGAGTGCTTCGATGCGATCGCGCGCTTCCTCTTTCTCATCCTCGCGTTGGAAGGCCGCGAACGACGCCTGCAAGAGACCACGGGCACGGTCCTCGTCGTAGTTCGCAACGAGGTTCGCCGTCATGTTGTAGGTGGGTCGAAAGCTGGACACGAGATCATGGGATCCGAGTTCGGCGATCTCGGTCACCTGCCGGAACTTCACGAACGGCGAATGGAGCACCACACCGTAACCTCGGACGTCGATGCCCCGGCGCCCTGCCCGGCCGGTCAGTTGGGTGAAGTCACCGGGCTTGAGCAACTCGTGTGACTCTCCGTTGAACTTGCTCAGGTTCTCGATCACGACGGACCTCGCAGGCATGTTGATACCGAGTGCAAGCGTCTCGGTTGCGAACACCACTCGCACCAGACCCTGCTTGAAGAGCTCCTCTACCGTCTCCTTGAACGCCGGGACGAGACCTGCGTGGTGTGCGGCAATGCCACACTCGAGGGCCGTCAACCACAGGTCGTAGCCGAGGACGCCGAGATCGGCGTCGGAGAGGTGCGACGTGCGTTCCTCGACGATCGCCCGGATTCGCTCCCTGTCTTCTGCTGTCGTCAGCCGGACCCCCGAGTCCGCGAGACGAGCGGCCGACGAGTCGCAACCCGCCCTGGAGAAGATGAAGTAGATGGCAGGCAGCATCGAGGCATCCTCCAGCTCCTCGACCACGTCGAAGCGGCTCGGGGTCTTGTACCGCCTGCGTCGCCCACGCTCCAGGCCCAGCATGTGCTCGAGACGGGGGTTTGACCGTCTACGGCCATCCCGGGTCTCGAACATGGAGAGGAGCTGCAGTTCGCGTGCTCCGGTTCTCTCCTTGATCATGTACATGGGCTCCAGCGGAACCGGTCGCTCTTCGCTGTTGATGAGGACCGTGAAGCCTCTTCGCTCCCCTACCCAGTCGGCAAACTGGACATTGTTCGAAATGGTCGCGGAGAGGCAAACGAACCTGACGTGGGACGGGCAGTGGACTATCACCTCTTCCCACGCCGCACCACGCGAGCGGTCTTGGAGATAATGCGCCTCGTCGAGGATGACCGTGGCCACGTCCTCGAGCTGAGATGGGTCGGCGTAGATCATGTTTCTCAGAACCTCGAGTGTCGCCACGATGACCGGAGCGTCGGGGTTGATGACGTTGTCACCCGTCAGCAAGCCCACTTCGCGATCCGAGTACGAGTGGGCCAGGTCGACATACTTCTGGTTGGAGAGCGCCTTGATCGGTGTCGTGTAGAAGACTCTCCTCCCCGAGACCCGGGCGAGAAATGTGGCCGCCTCCGCCACAAGAGTCTTGCCGGCCCCGGTGGGGGCGGTGACCACGACCGAGTGACCGGCCTCGATTGCCTTGGCTGCCTCGATTTGGAAATCGTCGGGCTCGAAGTCGACGCCGGCCCAGAACGAGTCGAGGCTCACTTCTTCAAGACCAGCCGCACCAACCAGTAGGTGATCTCATACATGAGATACAGGGGCACGGCGAGGATCATCAGGTTGAGGATGTCGCCGGTCGGTGTGATCAACGCTGCCCCTGTCACGACGAGCAAGACCGCCCAGCGACGGCCTCTCGCCATCTGACGGGAGCTGATCACCCCGGCGGCCGCGGCGGCGAAGAGGAACACGGGATAGAGAAAAGCGAGCCCGAACGCCAGGAGGAACCGGAGGACGAACGAGTAGTAGTCACCGATGAGGAGGTCGTTCTCGACATCGGGGAAGATCCCGAGGAGAAAGGAGAGACCCCGGGGCAGCACGAAGTAGCCAAACGCAACACCCCCAACGAAGAGAGCCACCAAGGCGGTGACGATGGGTATCGCCCACCTGCGCTCGGTGCCGGTCAGGGCGGGGTTGATGAAGGCCCAGATCTGGTAGAGGACGACCGGTGCCGCCAGGATCACACCACCGAACAGAGCGATCCGCATCAGCACACCCCACTCTTCTCCTGGCTTGAGAGCCTGGAACGTGTTGTCGGGCGCGGCGTCGAAGAATGGGGCCTCCAGGAGATCTCTGAGCTGGTCGGCGAAGACGAAAGCGATGATGGAGCCGACCAGGACGGCTATCCCCACTTTCAGTAGTCGCCACCTCAGCTCTTCGAGATGGGCGAGGATCGACTGCGGTTTGTCCGTCACTCTTCCGACTCGGAATCGATCGCGTCGGGGTCCTCTCCTTCTGACTGCATCTTCTCGAAGTCCCGCATGGCGTCTTCCGGTGTCGGCCCGGACACAGGTTTCGGCCCGGTCCACTCGTATCTCTCGTTGACTGCAGATGAGACCTCGTCGCCGATCTCCTTGATCGGTGTCCTCAACTCGTCGCCGAGCTCCTTGAACTCGGCAACCTCCGCCTCGAGACCGGCGGTGATCTCCCGCGCCGCCTTGCGCAGCTCGCTCGCCCAGTGACCGGCTCGGCGTGCCATCTCCGGGAGTCGCCGTGGCCCGAGCACGACCAATGCCAGCAGTGCGATGATGATGATCTCACCTGTCTGGAGCATGACCGGATGCTAAAGGCTCGCCGGGCCTGGCCTCACCGCCTTCGACCCTGGGCAGCCGGAGACTGTAAAAAAAGAGAAGGTGGTGTCCCGCCCGGGAACACCACCTTCTCTAGCGGAGCACCGTCCCCCCGGCGCTCAACCTGTTGGGCCTTGTCAGCCGGCCAGGAGTCGGAGCGGATCCGGCTCCGTCTCGAGGGCGGCCATGAAAGCCTCGATCTCCTCTT
>JASFVB010000187.1:0-5429 GCA_050050035.1 Acidimicrobiia bacterium
GTCGATTGCCCGGAGAGCGGGGGCCTTGCACGCCGCCAGATCGGGTGCGGGCCCGTCGGTCGTGGCGATCGCCACGGCGGAGACCGCACCGCGTGTCACTCAGGCCTTCGAGGATTGGGGAGCTACGCCCATCGACAGCCCGGTTGAGACGACGGGTCTGATCTAACCGAGCCGCTCCACCGATACTCGGACTATCCGGCGGTTGCCGACACGCTCCACCGTCAGCGTGAAGTCGTGGACGTCGATTTCGTCACCGACATCCATCAGGCTGCCGGTGATTCCCATCATCAGACCCGCAACGGTGTTCCAGTCCCCTTCGGGAACCTCCATGCCCAGCCGGGACAGGTCTTCGACTGGCATGGAGCCGGCGACGCTCCATCTCGTCGGGCCTACCTGTGTCAACTCGGGAGCCTCCTCGTCACGGGAGATGGTCCCCAACAGCTCTTCGGCGACGTCCTCGACGGTCACCAAACCGACCGTGACCCCGTACTCGTCTACCACGATGGCGAGATGGTTCTGCTGGGCCTGCATATCGGCCAGCAGGCTGGTGACTCGTTTCGACTCCGGTGTGACCAGGGGTGGCGTTGCGAGCGTTTCGACCCCTTCGGCGCCGTGGTCTCGGGCGGCAATCAGGTCTCGCAGCGCCACTACCCCGGTGATGCTCTCGAGAGTGTCGGCGTACACGGGGAGCCGGCGATGACCATGGGCCAGCGCCGTTTCGAGAGCCGAATCGATCGTGGCGGTCGATGGGATGGCGACTATGTCGGGACGGGGCACCATGATGTCGTCTGCGCGCCGGTCCCCGAAGCGGAAGGCACGCTCGATCAAGTCTCGGTCCTCTTTCGTGATCTCCCCTTCGTGGGCCGCCCGGTAGGTCAGGAGACGGAGCTCGTCCTCGGTGACCGTGGGGCTGGTGGTGATCCCCTTCCCGGGGGCCTGGATGTCGGCGATCCACACCAGCAACGACACCAGGGGCCGCAACACCCTGTCCAACAGGGCGATCGGGCCCGACACCATCATGGCGGTTCTCTCTGCGTGCCTGACGGCATAGGTCTTGGGAATGGCTTCGCCGTAGACGAACAGGACGATCGTCAACAGCGCCGAGGTAATGGTCACCCCGACGTTTCCGAACCAGCGCTGTGCGAGCACTCCGGTGATGGTTGCGGCCCCGATCTGAGCGAGGAGAGCCAACAGAAGGATGAGGTTCAGTACCTCGGGGAGTCGTTCGAGCAGGCCAAGCAATCTCACGGCCCGCCGATTGCCGTCATCAGCCGCGGAATGCACCCGGAACTCGCTCACCCTGAGCAACGATGCCTCGGCGAGGGCCAGGAACACGGCGACCAGCAAGGCCGCAATCAGCAGAATCAGAAGTGGCAGGTCCTGGTCGGTCATGGCTTGTCCACTGTCGTCCGATGGTCGTCTCTCACGGAGCATCGAGCCTACGACCGTGCGGGACTCTCGGATGTGCGGTCAGTGGACTGTGACCAGCACTCACAGCCCTCGCCATCGACGTGTCCACGGCATTTCGGCGTGCCGTCTCTGATGTGAGAGGAAGGTCGGGAGCAGCCCCCGCCACTGCCTCAGCTGCCCCGACGCTTTCCTCTACTCCTCGCTTCGGGCCCCTCTCGCCCCGTATACCGCTAGGGCCCCGGTGGCGAGGAGGCTGACGGCGAGAATGACCAGGCTCCCGTTGGAGTAGCCGGTGAACGGCAGTTCTTCGATTCCTCCCACCTCGGCGACCGTGCTGGTGGTGATGACGGTCGGTAGAACCTCGGTGGGGATCGACGTGGTCGTCGTGGTCGGCGCCAATGTGGTCGTGGTCGGCGCAAGTGTGGTGGTCTCCTCAGGCAACGTCGTCGTCGGCAAGGTTGTCGTTGTTGTCGTCGGCGGCAGCGTGGTCGTGGTCGTGTCGGGAACCGTTGTGGTGGTTGTCGGCTTGACACAGAACAACGAGACCTCACTGTGGGCCCGTTCGGTGTCACACGCCTCCGATGCCTGACCCCCGGTCGGGATCAGCACGACTGCCAGCGCCAACGCCAGTGTGATGACGGCCGAGAGGGAGAACCCGACCCTCCGTCTCATAACCCCCCTTTCTTCACAAGGCTCAAGCTAGAAATCGAGTGAACAGGGCACCAGAGGCGAAGGACAGGAGTTCCTCACTGTGCGTGGTGCCAGTCTGACGGTGTCTGCACTCTGGTCATCGGGCTCGCGGTCCGTTTGAGTTGACCTAGCCTCCGATTGCCGCGACCATTGAGGACGTCTCCCCCCTTTTGAGAGAGGTTTGCCCATGGGTTCGCTCGTCAAGAAACGACGCAAGAAGATGTCGAAGCACAAATACCGCAAGCGGTTGAAAGCCAACCGTCACAAGCGCAAGAAGTGATCCAACAGGACCGGGCCCGATCTTGGGCCCGGTCTTCATTTGTGCCGTATCAAAGCTGGATGGCAAGCCACACGATCACCAGGGCGAGGAGCATGATGACACCCTGGATGGCTCCCCTCATCGCAGGCGACTGATCTCGTGCAGCCAACGAGTGCCATGCCGCGAGGATCGCAGAGAGGATCACGAGACTGATCTTGACCGTCAGGGTGGTGGTCCATGCCCTATCGAGGATCATGAGTGAGCCTGTCGTCACCTGCACCACGAGGGCCACCCAGGACACAACCCCGAAGCGTCGCGCCACGGCGCGGATCACGTCACGGTCGTCGGTGACGTCTCGGACGGCCGGCACCAGTGCTCCCACGACGATCAGACCTCCCACCCACACGGCGGCGCCGAGAATGTGCAAGTAGAGAAGGAAGTCCACGCCCGGACTACTTGTCCCTGAGGAATTCCTCGATCTCGGTGACGAGACGGTCTGCCTGCTCGACGTCCTCTTCGACGGCCTCTGTCTCCAGACGCTCGACATAGCGAAGAAGCTCGGCATTCTCGCCGATCGCCTCGTCGACGGTGTCACGGAACTGACGTGATTTCGAGGCGAGATCGCCTATGTCGACGCTCATGCCAAGCAGCTCGGATGCCTTGATGGTGAGCGCCTCCACCGCGGGTGGGTAGTCCTGATTGGAGAGGTAGTGGGGTACCGCGGCCCATACGGAGATGACGTCGATTCCCGCACTGCCAAGCGCGTTGTTCAACACCCCGAGGATGCCGGTGGGGCCCTGGTAGCCGGAGGGAAGCAGGCCATGCATGGTCAGAGCGTCGGGGCGCGTCGCCGATCCCACCAGTGGGACCGGCAATGTGTGAGCAACCTGTCCGATAAACGCTCCGAGGGTCACCACCTTGGCCACTCCCAAGCTGGTCAATGCCTCGACCAGCTCGTTCGTGAAGGCCTTCCACTTGTAGTTGGGCTCCTCCCCGAGCATGACCACCAAGTCTTGCTGTTGCCCTTTGATCAGGTACAGGTCGTTCTCGGGCCAGTCGATGCTCCTCGTCCCGCCCTCGTCGAGGTAGACCATCGGCCTCCGAACCTGGAAGTCGTAGTGCTCGTCAGGGTCGAAAGAGGCGATCAGCTCGGTGTCGAAGGACTTCAGGAAGCGCTCTGCCGCCAGGCTGGCCGAGTCACCCGCATCGCCCCAGCCTTCGAAGGCGATGAGGGCGACCGGGTTGTCGAGAATGGGTCGTGTTTGCCACTGCATCGAGCCCATGTTTCCAACCTACACGTGTGCGAGGGGTACGTGTTACCGAGCGTGGAACGGCCGGAAACGCCGGAGGCGAAGGGCGTTGAGCACCACGGACACAGAGGAGAATGCCATTGCCGCGGCTGCGATCGTCGGGTTCAGCAGCCCTATCGCGGCGACAGGGATGGCGATCGTGTTGTAGAGGAAAGCCCATGCGAGATTGCCCTTGATCGTACGAAGTGTCGCTCCTGCCAGCTCTATGGCGGTGGGGGCGAGCCGGGGGTCGTCGCGCAGTAGCACGACATCGCCGGCTTCGACGGCCACTCCGGTGCCGGAGCCAACAGCCAGGCCGACGTCCGCTTGGGTGAGGGCCGGGGCGTCGTTCACGCCGTCTCCGAAGAAGGCGACGACTCGACCCTGCTCCTGGAGGCCGCCGACGTGCTTGGCCTTGGAGTCGGGCGTGGCCTCGGCGAATACGCGCTCGATGCCGATCTGGGTGCCGATCCGCGTCGCCGGCTCGTCGTGATCACCTGTGGCCATCTCCACGTCGATGCCGATCTCGCGGAGACGTGCCACCGCCGTGGCCGATTCGGGTCTCACCGAGTCGGATACGGCGATCACGCCTCTCACGCGGTAGTCCCATCCCGCATAGAAGGTGGTATGCCCTTCGACTCTTCCTTCCTCGATGGCCTCCGCCCATTTGCCAACACCCACCATCCCGTGCTTGGCCATCAGCGGAGCCGTCCCGGCCACGACATCATGGCCATCCACCAGACCGACGACACCCAAGCCCGGAATCGACTCCACCGACTGTGGATCGGTGAGAGTGATCTCGGCCTCGTCTGCCGCCAGGGCCACCGCCATTCCGACCGGATGCCCTGACGCAGCCTCGAGCGAGCCCACGAGCCAGAGGAACTCGCCTCGGTCGGCATCGGTGACCACCGTCTGCGGGGCCATGACTCCGGTGGTCAGGGTCCCGGTCTTGTCGAAGACCATCACGTCGATATCGCCTGCTTGCTCGAAGACCTCGGCTCGCTTGTAGAGAATCCCCAGCTCGGCCCCCCGACCACTTCCCACCATGACGGCGGTTGGTGTCGCCAGGCCCAGCGCACAGGGACAGGCAATGATCAGGACCGACACCGCGATGCGAACGGCAGTGCCCAGATCGTCGCCGGCAAAGAGCCAGAACCCGAAGACGGCGAGAGTCACGAGGAGCACACCGGTGACGAATCTCCCCGAGTAGACGTCGGCAAGCCTCTGGATCGGTGCCTTGGACCCCTGTGCTTCCTCGACCATGCGAACGATGGCGGCGAGGGTCGTGTCCGCGCCCACCCTGGTGGCGACGACGACCAACCGGCCCCCCTGGTTGACCGTCGCCCCGACCACTTCGTCACCTTCGGTCTTGGTGACCGGCAGCGGCTCACCGGTCAGCATCGACTCGTCGACGCTGCTTGACCCGCTCTCCACCACTCCATCGGTCGGGACTCGCTCGCCGGGGCCGACCAGGAGGCGATCACCGGGCAGGATCTGGTCGACCGGCACCGTGCGCTCATCACCGGTCGCGGTGAGAAGCCTTGCCTCCTTGGCGCCCAATTCGAGGAGCCGATGGACCGCCGATGAGGCCCGACCCTTGGCTCTCGCCTCGAACACCTTCCCCAAGGTGATGAGCGTGATGATCATGCCGGCGGTCTCGAAGAACACAACACCGTCAGACGGGAGCACCGCCAGCGAGTAGGTGTAGGCGGCGAGAGACCCGAGCGAGATGAGGGTGTCCATGTTTGCGCTCCCGGTCCTTGCCTGACGCCACGCATGGA
>JASFVB010000188.1:0-5400 GCA_050050035.1 Acidimicrobiia bacterium
GCCGACGCCAACATCACCAGGAGAATCGTCGAGATCGCCGAAGTTGGCGCCGGTTCGAGGGTCGTGGAGGTCGGGGCGGGCACCGGCACCCTCACCGCCGCTCTCGCCGGAGCCGGCGCGCATGTCGTCTCGTACGAGATCGACGCCAGCCTGCGGCCGATCCTCGAGGAGGTGACAGACGGTCTCGATGTCGATCTGATATTCGAGAATGCCATGGACGCCGATCTGTCCCAGGCCCTAGACGGTGAAGGATGGGTGTTCGTCGCGAACCTCCCGTACAACGTGGGCACACCGCTTCTGCTCGACGTGGTCAGGGGCGTGCCCGCGATCGAACGCTTTGTCGTCATGGTTCAGAGGGAAGTCGCCCTTCGGCTCACGGCCGACGTGGGCGGCCCTGACTATGGCCTGCCGTCGGTGGTTGCTGCCATGTACACCGATGCGTCCTTGGTGATGCGTGTCCCACCTCAGGTGTTCTTCCCACCGCCCCGGGTCGAGTCGGCCGTGGTCACCATGGACCGCCACGACGTCCCTGAGGGAGTGGACCGTGCGATCGAGCTCGCCCGCGCCGGCTTCGGGCAGCGCCGCAAGATGCTGCGGCGCTCCTTGGCCCGGGTGACCGATGATCCGGAGGGTCTGCTCGATAGGGCAGGAGTTCCGGTCACTGCCCGCGCCGAGGAACTGTCCGCTGGCGATTTTCTGAGCCTGGCCAGGGCATGAAGTCGTTTGAGGCGCCCGGGAAAGTCAACCTCTCGCTGCTCGTCTCCCCTCCCCGGTCCAATGGCTACCACCCGCTCCAGTCGCTGGTGCAAACCGTCGCCTGGTGCGACCTACTCGACGCGGAGGTGGGTGAGGGCAAAGACGAGCTGGAGTCCGACCTCGAGGACAACCTCGTGATTCGCGCCGTGGAAGTCGCCCGAAAGCTCGGGAAGGTCCCGCCTCTCACCTTGCGGCTCCGCAAGTCCCTCCCGGTTGCTGCCGGGCTCGGTGGTGGTAGCTCGGATGCCGCCGCAGCTCTTCTCGCCACATCGGAGCTGGGCGAGATCCGGGTCGACCAATTGCCGCAAGCGGCGTCGCGCGTCGGAGCCGACGTCTCACTGTTTCTCACCGGGGGCACGTTGATGATGTCGGGTATCGGCGAAGAGATCGAGGAAGTCGAGCGGGCACACGGTTTCGCCCTGGCGATCGCGGTACCCGACTTCGGCCTATCTACTGCGGACGTGTACAGACGCTGGGACGAGATGGAGGGGCCCGAGGGCGACGTGGTCGACGACCGAGGTCTTCCGCCGAGCCTGCGAGGTCGGATGCCCATGCGCAACGACCTCCTCCCCGCCGCCATCTCCCTGGATCCCCGTCTCGGTGACTTCATGACCGATGTCGCCGCGGTCTGGGGTGGCCCGGTCTGTCTGACGGGCTCCGGGTCGGCCTGTTTCGGCTACTTCCCAACGCTCGACGAGGCGGTGGACGCCGCCGACGCAGTGACCTCGCTCGCCCGGGAGGGGAGAGGCGTAGCGCTGAGAGACCGGGGAGTCTCCATCGTGCAACCTATCACCTGAGGGCTGGCCCGCCGCACGGGCCGGGAAGGGCGGGTCCGTTCGTCATCTTCCCGGTCATGGGTTCAGCGTCGACTGTCCCCCGGCCAGCGGGGTGTGGTCTTGGCCGGCGGATGCTCCTCGAACGAGCTGGATCGTGCCTCCCGTGAGCAGTGATGCACCGGTCAGAACAACTGTGAGGGCGGTTGTGGCCGGGGTGATCGTCGCTCCGATGACGGAGACCGTCGTTCCGACAGCGGCCAATACCGCACCAATGACGATGCTTCGGCGAGGTGTGAGACCGGCCGCTGCAAGCATGGTCACCAATCCCACGGTGATGAAGCTGGCACCTACCACAGTGAGTGTCAGCGCCGATTGGAGTTGGACGGTGGCTCCAAGTGCGACGACGAATGCCCCTGCTCCAATCAGGCTCCCGCCGACGGTCATCTCCCGGGTCCTGAACGATTGACTCATGATGAATCTCCTTTCGGATACTGATAGTATGAGAATACCAGTGGTATGTCAATACCGCTGGTACGCTGAGCTAGGGGGAAGGAGGACGAATGTGCCCCAAGAGAATGACCAGGGAACAGGCCCGATTGCGTACACGCGAGCGGATTCTCGACGCGGCGCAAGCCCTGTTCTCGAAACAGGGATATCGGAACACGTCCTTGGAGGAGATCGCTGAGAAGGCTGGATTCTCAAAGGGAGCCGTCTATTCCAATTGGGTCTCCAAGGAGGCCCTATTCCTCGAACTACTCGACGAAGTGGGCAGCCAGCAGAATCTGGAGGCGCGCACCAATCTGACGCCGACGCGATGGGCGTTGGCGACGCTCGAGTTCTTCCTCGAAGCCATCGACTCTGAAGACACCCGGACTGCGCTGGCCCAGAGATATGAGAAGGCCAGAACGGAGACGGCCCATCAGTTCTCAGGCGGAAGACCCGACCCAGAGTGGGGCACCTGGGAAGAGCTTTCGACCATCGCGATGGCCCTCGGATCGGGACTCATCATCCAGAACGCCATCGACCCAAAGGCAGTGGACCCCACCCTCCTCCCGCGCATTCTCCAACGACTCATGCCAATCGCCCCTTCCCCCTAGCGGCTGAGGTGTCCGGGGAACACGGTGGTGTTTGCGGTCCTGTCATTGCGGTTCAGGTTGGGGTAGGGCGCCCCGTTATTCTGTCTGTCGAACCCCTTGGGGGGTGGTGTAACTGGTAACACGGCAGGTTTTGGTCCTGTTATTGCGGGTTCGAGTCCTGCCCCCCCAGCGCAAGACCACGAAGAAAGACCTCTCTTGGCCATACATGTGATCATCCTCGCCGCGGGGGAGGGCAAGCGGATGAAGTCCGATGTTCCCAAGGTCGCCCACATGGCGGTTGGCCGCACGTTGGTTGGCTGGGTGATCGAGTCCATTCGCCCGCTCGAGCCGAGGTCGACCATCGTCGTCGTGGGCCATGGCGCCGGCCAAGTGCGGAGCGCACTCCCTGACTACGTCGTCGATGTGCTCCAACCCGAGCAGCTGGGAACCGGTCATGCCACCCAGATCGGTCTCGACGCACTCGAGGGGCTCGACGCCGACGACGTGGTGCTCGTCCTCTACGGCGACACCCCCCTGCTCACCTCCGACCTGTTGGCCGAGCTCGTATCCCTCGACGAATCCGAGACCGCTCGTCTGATCTCGTCCCGCTTCGATGATCCTTCCGGGTACGGGAGAGTCGTGCGAGACGAGGCAGGGGAGATCGCGGCCATCGTCGAGCACCGCGATTGCACACCGGAGCAACTGGAGATCGACGAGGTCAATGCAGGCATCTACGCCGTGCGAGCGGGTCGTCTCACCGAGACCTTGAAGCAGGTCACCGACGACAATGCTCAGGGTGAGTTCTACCTGACCGATGTAATAGGCATCCTCGTCGCCGATGGTGAGAGAATCACTGCGGTGAAGGCTGCACCCCAGGAGGTGATGGGCATCAACAGCCAGGACCAGCTGGCCGAAGCTCGGCGAGAGCTTCAGCAGCGCGTGAATCGGAGACTGATGGAGGCCGGCGTCGCCATAATCGATCCCGACCGCACCTATGTCGACCAATCGGTGACGGTCGAGCCGGGGGTGACGCTCTACCCGGGGACACATCTCGAGGGAGATACGTCGGTTGCCGCGGGCGCCCGCGTGGGCCCGGACGTCTTCGCGGTCAACTCCACCATCGGTGCCAACGCGACGGTCTGGTACGCCGTGCTCAGGTCGGCAGTGGTCGGTGACGAGTGTGAGGTTGGCCCGTACGCTTCCCTTCGCCCGGGGACGACCTTGGAGCAGGGAGCCAAGGTCGGCACGTTCGTGGAGACCAAGAACACCACCATGGGCCCGGGTGCCAAGGCCAACCATCTCGCCTATCTGGGCGATACCAACGTCGGAGCCAGGAGCAACATCGGCGCCGGGGTCGTCACCGTCAACTACGACGGCGTCGACAAGTCGAAGACCGAGATCGGCGAGGACGCGTTCATCGGCTCGGACACGATGCTGGTCGCGCCGGTGACGATTGGTGACCGTGCCAGCACCGGTGCGGGTTCGGTCATCACCAAGGACGTCGCCGACGACGCCCTGGCGGTGGAGCGTTCGGACCAGAAGGAGATCCCTGGCTACTCTCAACGTCGCGAGGCCCGAAAGGCCGCAAAGGACGCAGAGGACTGACGTGGACATCGTCTCCCGCAAACGAATGATGCTCCTGACCGGGGGTGCCAACGTCCCCCTGGCCGAGGAGGTCGCGGACGTCCTCGGCATTCAGTTGGCTCAGATCCAGCGGTCGAAGTTCGCCAACGGCGAGAGCTACGTGCGACCGGGGGAGAGCGTACGGGGTGCGGACTGTTTCGTGATGCAGAGCCATTGCGCACCGATCAACGACAACATCATGGAGCAGTTGATCGCCATCGATGCGCTGCGCCGGGCGTCGGCGAGGCGAATCACCGCGGTGATCCCATTCTTCGGATACTCACGTCAGGACAAGAAGGTCATGCCACGCGAGCCGATCAGCGCGCGGCTGATGGCAGATCTCTTCATGGAGGCCGGTGCCGACCGATTGGTCTCGGTCGACCTCCATACCGGTCAGCTGCAAGGCTTCATCTCCAAGCCATGGGACTCGCTGACCGCCCTCCCCATCATCACCGACTATCTCTCCGGCAAGATCGAGGGCAAGACCACCATCCTCTCCCCCGACGCAGGCGGGGTGAAACGCGCCGAGCGCTATGCCAAGCACCTCGGTGGGTCGGTGGCGTTCATCTACAAACGACGCGACCCCAGCGAGCACAACGAGTCGGAAGCACTGTCGATGGCAGGGAAGGTGACCGATCGTCACGTGGTGATCGTCGACGACATGATCGACACGGCGGGAACGGTGTGCAATGCCGCTGAGCTGGTCAAGGGCTATGGGGCGTTGAGTGTCCGCATCGTTGCCACCCACGGGATCTTCTCCGATCCTGCCCTGGACCGGATCAAGAACGCTCCCATAGAGGAGGTCATCGTGACCAACACCCTCCCGGTGAGCGAGGACATCCAGTCGCTGGACAACGTGGAAGTCCTTTCGATCGCCCCTCTCCTCGCCGAAACACTCACCGCCATCTTCATGGATTCGTCGGTCTCCGAGATCTTCCTGGGAGAGAATGCCTAGACCCGCTCGGGTTTCTGTCGAGCCGGTCGTAGAATCCGACGCCCCGTGACCGCCCGACACCGCGATAGCTCGACACCCGACCAGGCCAGGTACCGGACACTCCTCCTGATCCTGCTCGCCGTCTTCTTCTTGGCGGTGTTGATCCTCCGGGTATTCGGAGCCAACGACGGAGACACGACCCCGGCCGTCGGCGACACGACCACCACGACAGCCG
>JASFVB010000189.1:0-5368 GCA_050050035.1 Acidimicrobiia bacterium
CCACATTCGACGGGCCGACGCTGAATGTCGACGCCGACCTGAGGCCGGAGGGGTCGATGGGCCCGTTGGCCAGGAGTCTGGAAGGGTATGTCGGCTATTACGAACGCTGGGGTGAGGCCTGGGAGCTACAGGCGCTGTTGAAGGCACGACACTCTGCGGGGGACTCGTCGCTGGGCGCTCGTTTCCGGGCAATGGCCGACCGGATCATCTGGGAGGAGGGTCTCGACGCCGACGCGCTTCGGAGCATCCGGGCGCTCAAGGCCCGTGCCGAGACCGAGTCGAGAACGTCGGACATAAAACGCTCACGCGGGGGCATCAGAGACATCGAGTTCGCCGTTCAGATCCTCCAGCTCGTGCACGGCCGTGTGGACACCGAGCTGCGGGTGACAGCGACGCTCGACGCCATCGCAGCTCTTGCCCGCCACGACTACATCGACGAGACGGAGGGGGAGAGCCTCGCCGACGCCTACCGCTTCCTCCGCAATACCGAGCACCGGCTCCAGCTCCTGCGCCTGCGACAGACCCACGAGCTTCCCAAGACCCATGAGGAGAAGGAGTGGCTTGGTCGGGCCCTCGGGTTCGAGGTCGACCCGGCGTCGGCATTCGAAGACAGGCTGGCCGAGGTACGGGAGAGGGCCCGGGACCTTCACGAGCGTCTCTACTTCCGACCGATCCTCGATTCCCTCGTCGGGCTCGAGTCGGCCACACTCGACCCTGTCGAGGCCGAAGTGCGTCTGGAGGCTCTCGGCTTCAGCAATGTCGTAGCGGCAACACGAGCCTTCACCGACCTGATGTCGGGGGTCAGTCGTCGATCGACGGTGATGCACCAGATCTTGCCGCTGATGCTCGACTGGCTCTCACAGTCACCCGATCCCGACCTGGGACTCGCACAACTGCGGCTCTTGCTCTCTCGCTCGACAGACCACGCCGCCTTGATACGTCTCCTCCAAATCAACCCTGTGGCCGGGGAGCGTCTGTGCACGCTCCTCGGCACGGGGAAGCTCGTAGGCGACCTCATGGACCGAATCCCCGAGTTCGTCCCGCGTCTCGCCGATGACGCTCTCATTGCCAGCATCCGTGATGCAGACGGGGCGACGGCACGACTTCTCGGCATCATCGACTCGCGACCTGAGCGTGCGGCTCGTGTCGGCACCATCAGACGTTTCGTACGGCGGCGCAAGCTGCGCATCGCCGCGAGAGACATCCTCGGCGTGGCACCGACTCAGGCAACGATTCGCTCGCTGTCGGACAGCGCCGACGCGGCCATGGCCGGGGCGCTCCACATGATCATGCAGCCAGACGACCAGTTCGCCGTCATAGCCATGGGCCGTTGGGGTGGCCACGAGCTCTCCTACGGCTCGGACATCGACCTGATGTATGTCCATGAGGGCGACAACGCACGTGGCGTGGATCTCGCCGTGGAGATCGGTCGCATCCTCTCCGAGCCCAACCGTCATGGCGACGCCTACCAGTTGGATGCCGACCTCAGGCCGGAGGGCAGGAACGGCCCGCTGTCCCGATCACTCACCTCGTATCGCCGGTACTACGAGGAATGGGTGGAGCCATGGGAGTTGCTGGCATTGGTCAAGGCACGCCCGGCCGGGGGGACGCCCGCCCTCGCCGACGCCTACTTCGAGATGATCGGGCCCACACTCTGGCGCGAGAAACTGCCACGCGACATCGTCAACGCAATCCGTGCCATCAAGGCGAGAGTCGAGTCAGAGAGGATCCCGGCAGGTGAGGACCCCGATTTCCACCTCAAGCTCGGTCCTGGCGGGCTCAGCGACGTGGAGTTCGTCACTCAATTGCTCCAGCTTCGCCATGGAGGGACCCTGCCCGACCTCCGTGTCACAGGCACGAGCGCGGCATTGAACGCGCTGCACCGGGCCGAGATCATCGAAGAGAAGGACTATCGGGCGCTCGCCGACGCATATCTCTTCTGCACGAGAGTGCGTCTGCGGCTTCATCTGCAGAGCGGGCACCCTTCCGACTCCCTCCCGGTCGACCCCGATGCCGCCAGTCGCTTGGCAGCATCTCTCGGGTTCACCCGAACCGGTGAGTTGCGCGAGGAGTACCGGAGGCACACGAGGAGGGCCCGACGATCGTTCGAGGCACTCTTCTACGACTGACTACCAGCTGGGCACGTAGGAATTGAGCGTCTTCATGTAGCTGGTGCGCTCGAAGACGCCAGGGTCGGGGACCGATGAGTAGCTGAGACTGCCCCGGGCCTGGCTCACCGAGTCGTATCCCCTGTCCTCCAGCCAGGCGGAGAGATCGTCGCGAACCTCGTTGAGCCGGTCGGCGCCATGACGCAGCAACGCCGATGCCATCATGGTGACCGTCGCCCCCGCGAGCAGGGCCTTTGTCGCGTCTTCGCCCGTGTGTATGCCCGATGTCGCGGCCATGTCACAGTCGACACGTCCGTAGAGCACGGCAAGCCAGCGAAGAACGAGACGCAACTCCACCGGGTCGGAGAGAACGAGGTCGGGCTTGACCCCCAACGTCTCCAGATCGATGTCGGGTTGGTAGAAGCGGTTGAACATCACGAGAGCATCCGCCCCCGCCTCACTGAATCGTCTCGCCATGTCGGCTGTGGACGAGAAGTACGGGCCGACCTTGACCGCCAGAGGAACGTCGACCGACTTTCTCACCAGCTCCACGAGGTCGAGATACTCCTTTTCCACGTCGGCAGACGTCTGTCTCATGTCCGCGGCGATCCGGTAGATGTTCAGCTCCAGCCCGTCGACACCCTGATCGGCGAGGATCTGCGCGTAGAGAGTCCACCCCCCCGTCGACACCCCGTTGAGACTGGCGATCACGGGAACGGATGCCTCCGATCGCGCCCGTCGGATCAAGTCGAGATAGTCCTCCGGGCCGGTGTTGTAGTCGTCGAGCTGTGGGAAGAACCCCTCAGCGGCCTCCCCAAACCCATCCGCGCCCATCTCGAGGCTGAAGTGGACCGCCATGGCGTCGTGCTCTATCTGCTCCTCGAACAGGCTGGGCAGAACCAGGGCCGGTGCCCCCGCCTCCACCAGGGCGTGGATGTGATCCATATCGCCGGTCAACGGTGAGGCCGACGGGACGACGGGATGAGCCAACTCGAGTCCCATGTAGTCCGTAGTGAGATCAACGCTCATTCCTCAACCTCCACGTACTCGGCGGTCCTGTGCACCTCGACCATCTGCTCGTAGAGATACCAACGATCGTCGATGTCTTGCTGAGCCTTCTGCAACAGTGCTTCGGCACCCTCGGGATCGACCCTGCCCAACATCGCAAACCGGGTCTCGGTCTCGGCAAAGTCCTTGAAGGGGATCTTGGGCTTGCGGCTGTCCAGACGGAGACCCGGATCCCCCTCGGCCTCGCGTGCGGGGTCATAGCGATAGAGCGGCCAATAACCGGAGTCCGTAGCCGCCTTCTGATGGTCGAGCATGTTCTTCATGTCGAAGCCGTGTGCGATGCACGGGCTGTAAGCGATCACGAGGGACACCCCGCGATGTGCCTCTGCCTCCGCCAGCGTCTTCACGGTCTGGGTGGGGTTCGCCCCCATCGCAACCTGGCCGACGTAGACGTTGCCATAGGACATGGCTATCTGACCTAGATCCTTCTTGCCCGTTGCCTTCCCACCTGCCGCGAACTTGGCGATGGCGGCCCTCGGTGTCGCCTTGGAGGCCTGACCACCGGTGTTGGAGTACACCTCCGTGTCGAGAACCAGGATGTTGATGTCACGGCCGGAGGCGAGGACGTGGTCCAGACCCCCGAACCCTATGTCGTATGCCCATCCGTCTCCGCCGACAATCCAGACACTCGTCTCGATCAAGGTGTCGGCGACACCTTCGAGTCGTCTTGGCAGCGGGCCCTCCATGTCGACGAGACGTTTCTTGAGATCTTCGATGTTCCGACGCTGACGCTCGACGAGGGCATCGAGGTCGGAGTAGTCGGGGTTCTCGGCCACGTCGAGGATCTCCACGGCCAACTCACCCAGCTCGGGCGCGAGGGCGGTGACCAGCAGGATTGCGTCGTCACGCTGTGCCTCCAAGGCCAACCTCATCCCCAGGCCAAACTCGGCGTTGTCCTCGAAGAGGCTGTTCGACCACGCCGGTCCCCGTCCATCGTCGTTCTTGGTCCACGGCGTGGTGGGCAGGTTGCCTCCGTAGATCGACGAACAGCCGGTGGCGTTTGCCACGATCATGCGGTCCCCCATCATCTGTGTGATGAGTTTGAGGTAAGGGGTCTCGCCGCACCCGGCACAGGCACCCGAGAACTCGAACAAGGGCTCGAGCAGCTGAGAGCCCTTCACCGAACCCACGTTGACCTCCGAACGGGCGACTTCGGGAAGCTCGAGGAAGAACTCGAAGTTGCGCCGCTCCCGCTCGAGGTGGTCCGTCTTCAGCTCCATGTTTATGGCCTTGTGCTTCACCTCGTCCTTCGAGTGCGCCGGGCAGACCTCGACACAGACTCCACAACCCGTGCAGTCGTCCGGGGCGACCTGGATGACGACCCTCTTGCCCTCGAAGTCCCTGCCGGTCGGTTCTTTCCAGATGAACCCATCGGGGATAGGGACATCCGGGTCGAACACCTTGAATCGGATCGCAGCGTGGGGACACACGAGCGCACAGCGACCACAGTCGATGCAGATCGCGGCATCCCAGATCGGGATCTCATGGGCGATGGACCGTTTCTCCCACCGCGCCGTGCCGGTGGGGAATGCCCCGTCGACAGGTAGAGCCGAGACCGGCAGGAGGTCGCCCTTCCCGGCCATCATCCGGCCGGTGACCCGACTCACGAAGTCGGGCGCGACCTCCGGGACCGGGTCGGCGATACGCGTGGAGCTGTCTGCGTCACCCGGCTCCACACGGAACAAGCCGGCTATTGCCTGGTCGACCGCCTGCTCGTTGCGGCGAACCACCGCCTCACCGCGTTTGCCGTAGCTCTTCCGTATG
Source organism: Acidimicrobiia bacterium (assembly GCA_050050035.1). Lineage (GTDB taxonomy): Bacteria > Actinomycetota > Acidimicrobiia > Spongiisociales > ZC4RG35 > JANQRA01. Next base: position 4,941 of record JASFVB010000189.1, read on the forward strand.
TGCTCCTTGATGGCCACCACGGCCTCGTCCGTGTCGAGGAAGTCGGTGAGGTGGAAGAAACACGTCTGGAGGACGGTGTTGATGCGCCCACCCAGACCTGCTTCCCGTGCCACGGTGGCGGCATCCACGGCCCACACCGCGAGACCCTTGTCGAGTATCCGCTGCTGAGCCTCGACGGGGAGACGCTCCCAAACGTCCTCGGCCGCGTAGGGGCTGTTGAGCAAGACCGTCGCCCCTTTGCCCGCCAACTCGAGGGCGTCGATGCTCTCGAGGAAGTCGAATTGGTGAACCGCAACGAAGTCGGCCTTGCTGACCAAGTACGTCGACTCGATGGGACGCGGGGAGATGCGAAGATGCGAGACGGTCCTCGATCCCGACTTCTTGGAGTCGTAGACGAAGTATCCTTGTGCGTAGAGGTCGGTCGACTC
>JASFVB010000190.1:0-5274 GCA_050050035.1 Acidimicrobiia bacterium
GGTCGAGATGTACGACAACCGCTATCAGTACACCGACATCCACATCCCCGTCGGTGGGACCATCACCTGGGTCGGGGCCGGGCGAAACCCGCACAACGCGGTGGAGGCCAACGAGATGTGGTCCACCGAAGCGGTGTTTGGGAGCCTCGAGCAACTCGAGGGCGACGAGGCAACCCTCACCTACAACACCCCCGGGACATTCACCTTCTTCTGTACATTCCACGGGAACGCCGGCGGGAGCGGGATGGCCGGCGTGCTGACTGTCGGCGGAGACTGAGTGTGAAGAGACTGGTGTGGCTGGCGTTGCTGGGCGCGCTTGCCCTGGCGGCGTGTGCTGGTCCGCCACCCGGAGACGCCTCCCCGGCGGCCACGGGTGACACCAGCACCGAGTCGCCCTCTGAGTGGTCCGGGGCGACCCGCAGTGTCCCCGCCGAGTACCCCACCATCCAGGCTGCCGTCGATGCGGCCGATCCCGGTGACCTGGTCCTCGTCGACCGCGGCATCTACAAGGAGACTGTGCGAGTGAACACGCCTGGTGTGACGATCCGGGGCGTGGATCGCAACGAAGTGATCATCGACGGCGAGTTCGAGAGATTCAACGGTGTCGAGGTCTTGTTCACCGACGGCGTCGTGGTCGAGAACATGACCGCGATGAACCACACGCTGAATGGATTCTTCTGGAGCGGGGTTCGTGGCTATCGCGGCTCGTATCTGACCGCGATCAACAACGGTGACTACGGCATCTACTCGTTCGACTCCGGTGACGGGCTCTTCGAGCACTCCTATGCGTCAGGGTCGCCCGACGCCTCCTACTACATCGGCCAGTGCAACCCATGTGACGCGGTCATCACCGACTCGATCGGTGAGTACAGCGGTCTTGGCTATTCGGGCACCAACGCTTCGAACGACGTCTACATCGTCAACTCGGTGTTTCGCTTCAACGGGGCCGGGCTGGCTCCCAACACTCTCGACAGTGAGCTGTTGCCGCCGGCTGTCGGTTTCACGGTCGCCGGGAACCTGATCCATGACAACGGCTACGGGGAGTTCCCCCACAAAGGAGCCCAGTGGGCCACGCAGGGGAACGGAATCATCGCCGCGGGCACCCAGGACGGGGTCATCGCGAAGAACCTCATCGTCAACCATCCCTCGAGCGGGATCCAACTCTCGTTCAACATCGACGACAACGTCTACATGCCGGAGGGCAACCAGGTCATCGGCAATGTGGTCAAGGGCTCGGGTCTCGGTGACCTGACCCTGTCCGGGCCCGCACAGTCGGAGAACTGCTTCGTCGACAACGAGTTCGGTCGGACGATGCCGGCGGGTCTGCAGGCCAAGCAACCTTGTGAGGGGCTGCGGTTTCCGGCTCTCTACGAGTTGGGGTCGGTCGGTGCTCTCTTCGGAAGAGTGGTCGAGTTCAGCCAGGGCTGGAATGCGGACGTGTCGTACCAGGACATGCCACATCCCGACCCACAGCCCCAGATGCCCGGTGGAGCCGACGCCCCGGTCACACCAGCAGTCAACGTCTTTGCCGGCGCGGAGCCGGATCTCGACGCGATCGAGGTCCCGGAGATGCCGGCCGGTCTCGAAGTCACCCAACAGAAAGGGCTCAACATCATGGGCGTGACCTTTGCCTCAGCCATCGGAGGGATTCTGGGCCTCTACGCCTACGTGCTCCCTCTCGTTCTCTATGCGGCGTGGGTGGTGATCGCCATCTGGGAGATCATCACCAAGCGTGAGGATCTGAGTCGTGGCGCGGGGATCGGTTGGATCCTGGCAATCCTGGTGATCCCGTTTCTCGGAGTGATCGCCTACTACATCGTTGGGAACAGTCGTATCCCTGCCGCCTACAGGTGGGTACTGCTCGCCGGGGGCATGGGTGCTTACCTGCTGTTCCTGGTACTCGGCCTGGTGATCGGCGGCGTCGTCTAACGCTCATGCCCGATGATGAGCGCGAAAGTGGGGTTTCCCGCCGCGACCTACTGAAGAAGGCCGGTCTCGGAGGTGCGGCACTGCTCGGTGGCTCGATCCTCGGAGCCGCTTCGCGAGACGCGGCAGACGCCACCACCGGTGACTACTCGGGCCACTCCACGCATACCTCGGTCGGTGACGAGGTGCTCGACACGATCTACGGCCACGGCTTCGGCCCACCCCGCGGCATGTCTGCAAACGCCCTGGACAGCCGGACCTTCCCCCCGGAGCCCGACGGACGGCCGGCCGGGACGGTGCGCGACATCGAGGTATGGGTGGAGGAGAGACTGGTCGAGGTCGGCCACGAGGTGCTCTTCGAGGCATGGACATACAACGGGACGGTGCCTGCGCCAATCATCCGTGCCACCGAAGGAGACCTGCTCCGCATTCGCTTCGAGAACCGCACCGGCCACGCTCATTCCCTGCACTTTCACGGTGCCCACCGCCCTGAGATGGACGGTTGGGAGCCGATTCCGGCGGGTGGCGAGACGGTCTACGAGATCGAAGCCGGCCCTGCCGGGGTTCACCCGTATCACTGTCACACCATGCCTCTGGCCGAGCACGTCTCCAAGGGCCTGTACGGGATGATGATCGTCGACCCACCCGGCGGGCGGCCACCAGCGCAGGAGGTTGCGCTGCTGCTTTCAGGCTTCTCCAACGACGACATCGGCAGAAACGGGATCGTCGCCTGGAACGGTGTCGCCGGGTTCTACTCTGAGTTTCCGATCAAGGTGACCAGGGGAGAGCCGGTTCGCGCATATGTGGTGAACATGTTGGAGTACGAGCCGTTGGGCTCGTTCCACATCCACGCCGAGACGTTCGATGTCTACCCGGCTGGCATGGGAGATCAACCCGTCTTCCGCGACGACACCATCGCCCTGGCACAGGCACAGCGGGCGATGATCGAGTTCACGCTGCCCCACTATGGAAGGTACATGTTCCACCCGCATCAGCATTGGCTGGCGGAGAAGGGGGCGATGGGCTGGTTCGCAGCCGTTTAGCTAGAGCTTGGTGATCTTGTCACCGACGACGAACGAACCGTCCTCGACGACGAAGGCGTTCACGCCACGGATTCGGTTGTCCCGCCCCGGGCCCACGTTGGCGAAACGAAGCGCCTCCTTGCCGAACCTCCCGGCGAACTTGTCGCAGCCCGTGTGGGGGACTTCCGAGATCTCCACCGTCGCCTCACCCAGCTTGATCCTCGAACCCGGCGGGAGGTTCGCCACCGAGATGTCCATGTCGACGTAGATCTGGTCACCGGCGAGCGGCCAGCGCTCGCGAGTGACCGCCACGGCGTCAGCGGCGCGAGCATTCATGAGGGTGAGTTGTGCAGCCCGGTGTGGCTCACCGTTGTCGTCGACACGATTGACCCAGTCGTCTCCAACGAGCCCAAGCTCGGTGGTCAATTCCGCTGCGTTGACCATCTCCCGCTCGTTCTCGCCCGGGCGACGCACGATCATCTCGATGGGCCCGTTGTCTTTCGGAGCGGCGAGTATCCCGTCCAGCAGGCCTTCCAGCTCGGCTGTGCTTCTGTGCATCGTCTCAGTATCGCGGCTCATCTGAATGAGGGTGATGCAATATCGCCGGACGACGAGCCTCCCTGATCAGATAGACCGCGGTGAGGGCGGTGACGCCGGCGAGGACGGAGACGGGTCCCCGCATCGATCCTGTGCTCTCCAGCCAGATGGCGGACGTGGAATTGCCCAGGGCCCCGACCAGGGAGGCGGCGACCAGGCCAAGTGACACGGCGCCGACCCCCAGCTCCGAGGAGAACCGGTGGTTGGCCGCTGCGCCCATCAAACCCCAAACCGGGCCGTTGAGGATGCCATAGCCGACGACTGCCAACACGAGCCATCGAAAAGACCAGCCAGCGGCGAGAAGCCCGAGCGCAACCGAATAGGCAGACATCGTGATGGCGATGGCGAACGTGGGTGTCTTCCGATCACCCAGTCGGCCGAAGACCACAGCGGCCACCACCCCGATCCCACCGCCGAGCCAGAGCAATGAGGCTGCCGATATCGCCGATCTCCCCATCTCGTCGATTGCCGTGGCAGTGAGGAACGTGGAAAGGGTGAACACCGACACGCCTGATACACCCGACGTGACCACGACCATCAGCCCTGAGGGATCTCTCAGGACCTTGCCGAAGACCCGCAGTACCCGTGATCCCGAAGTCTCGGGCTTGCCGACGGAAGTGGGAAACACGCTCAGAGTCAGTGCTATGACCACCAGCGCAGCGACGGCGGCGATGACGAACGACACCCGCCAGGAGTGAATCGAGGCAGAGGTTTGGACCAGGACGCCGTCGACGATGACGCCTGCGGCGGCACCCCCGGACGCCCCGGCGAGGACGACGCTGCTCGAGCGGGCAGGGATCGTCTCCCGTCCCACATGGATGGTGGCTGTCCAACTTATCGGGGCTGACACTCCGAGCACCGCGACGGCCAAGGCGATCAAGACCGGTGAGCTGGACAGAGCCACCGCGGCGAAGCCCACACCGCTGATGACGAAAGTGCCCAGAAGGAGAGCTCGTGTCGGCACGGCTCGCATGACCCGCGAGGCCATGGAGGCTCCGAGCGCATAAGCGATCAATCCCGTCGCGACGGCCAGCCCGAGGGCGCCGTAGCCACTCTGGAACTCCCGCTCGATGTGTGGGAGGAGCGCAGGCACCAAGGACAGGCCGAACCCATGGGAAACCAGCGTTCCAAAACCGAGGACGAGAGTCGCTGGGGCGACGCGGACGGTCGAAGTAGTCAATGTCTTTTCGATTCAGAAGATGGCCGTGACGGCGACGGGCGAGGCTAGACCGTTCGATCGAGTGCGGTCGTCAGCCCGCCCAATCGGGCCGGATCAGCGCCATCGTGATCAAGGCGACATCAAATGAGGACTCCGAATACGAGAGCCCAACTCCAGAATGCGATCAGGAGCACCGGCGAGATCAGTGAGGCCGCGATGGCGAGTGGCGGCCAGGCGCCTTCAAGCCCGGGGACTCCCCACACGGCCAGGGCCAACAGCGCAAAGGCCGCCACCGTGGCTCCCATCAGCGCCAGCGCCACCGGCCGGGCGGACGAGTGGGGAATCAGCCAGGAGCTGTCCAACGAGAACTCGGGCACATCGTCGGCGCGGGCCACCGCGACCGCTGCAATCTCATCTAATCCAGCTCGTAGCCGTCACCACAGGCTCCCCCCCCGCCAAACCGACCACCACGTATACCCACTTGGGGTCCAATGCCCGCTCCAGATCCACCGACGACATCTCCGCCGGCCCATTCGGATGCGAGTGGAACACCCCTCCGATTCGCCAGCC
>JASFVB010000191.1:0-5243 GCA_050050035.1 Acidimicrobiia bacterium
GAGGGTACGAGCGGTGTTCGGTTGGCGACGTCGCGGATGCGTGACGCCGCCTCTTCGACCATCTCGAAGGTGGGCCACGAGTCCCTCATCAGTTCTTCACGACGAGCTCTCTTGGGTGGTTGGCCAGAGTCTCGGCGGGCCCATCGGCTGCTATGACGATGCTCTCGGTGATCTCGAGACCCCAGTCGTCCATCCACAGGCCGGGCATGAAGTGGAAGGTCATCCCCGGCTCCAGAATCGTCTCGTCCGTGGTGCGGAAGCTGATCGTCCTCTCTCCCCAGTCGGGTGGGTAGCTGAGCCCGATCGGGTAGCCGCATCTCCCTTCTCTCTCGATTCCGGCCCTCTCCAACGACGCATATAGCGCCTTGGCCACGTCAGAGGCCCGGTTGCCCGCCCTCGCCGCCTCGAGACCGGCTTCGAGACCTTCGATGAGCGCCTTCTCTCCGTTGAGCATCTTCGGGGGCGGGTCTCCGAGGTAGACGGTCCGGCAAAGGGGGACGTGATATCGCTTGACACAACCTGCGACCTCGAAGAACGTGCCGGCTCCCCTCTCCATCGGTCGGTCGTCCCACGTCAGGTGGGGTGCAGACGCATCGACTCCGGTCGGGAGGAGAGGGGCGATCGCGGGATAGTCGCCTCCATACTCCTCGGTCCCCATGATTCCGGTGCGGTAGATCTCCGCTACCAACTCGTTCTTGCGAACACCCGGCGCTGCCATCTCGACGATCGTGTCGTGGATCCTTTCCACGATCTTCCCGGCCGCCCTCATGTAGCGGAGCTCCTGGTCTGATTTGACCGTGCGCTGCCAATTGACGAGGCCTGTGGCGTCGCTCAGCGAGGAGTCGTTCAGCTCATTCGACAGGTGAACGTGCGCAGCCGCCGAGTAGTAGTAGTTGTCGAGCTCGACGCCGACGCGACCTGTCAGGCCGAGCTCGTTCATCAGACCGGCCAGATGCTGATGTGGGTGTCGCTCGGTGGACTGCACGTAGTTGTCGGGGTAGCCGACGATGTGGTCGTGATCCATGTAGACGGTGCGTTTGGCGCCGTTGGCGTCCTGGGTCCGGCCCCACCAGATCGGATCGTCGTCATGGGAGACGAGCACCGCTTGATGGGTGTAGAACGACCAGCCGTCGTACCCGGTGAGCCATGCCATGTTCGACGGATCGCTGGCCACGAGTACCTCGATGCCACGCTCGTCCATGGCCCGGCGGGCCTTGTCGAGTCGAGCGGCATACTCCTCGCGGGTGAATGGCAGTCGCACGTCAGGCATGGGCCCTCCCTGTTGCTTCGTGGCCAAGGACCGCCGCGAAGAAACCGAGATCCCTCCGGGCATAGCCACGCGTTCGAAGCGAATGTGATCCGCTCGAGGGTCGTGGGCACTCCGTGGAGCCGTGTGCCACTATTCCACTCCCGTCCCGTCGGATGGCCGGCGGCTTGACCGATCGCTGTGGCCGGAGAAGTGTATACATCGACGATGGTCGTGTGTCGACAGAAGGTATACAATCGTTCCACCAGCCCTCGGGATGGCACCACCTGCATCGTCTAGGAAGGGGGTTCTCTTGAAAGTCAAGCCGACTCGCCAAGAGATCCACAGCCACTTGAGAGAGCAGATCCTCCTTCTCGATCTGCCACCGGGGTCACGGTTGCGCGAGGAGGAGCTCGCCGAGCAATTCGGGGTCAGCCGCACGCCCATCCGTCAGGTGCTGGATCGTCTCGAGTTCGAAGGACTGGTCAGACAGGCAGAAGGCAGGGGTGCGAGCGTCTCGACTCTCGACCCGAGGGAACTACGCGATATCTGGGCCATGCGGCTCCGGCTGGCCGAGATCTTCGGTGACTTCCTGCGGATTCCCAACAACCAGGAGGTCTTCGATCGGCTCGATGCCATCCGCAGACAACTGGCCGAGGTGAAGGAGTCACGCGACATCCGCAGCCTCGGCGCGCTGTACAACCGGTACCACGAGGCGATGCTGACGCTCGTGGGGAATCAGGCTTTCGTGCGTATCCACGATCTTCTCTATGTGCAGACTGCGCGAGTGTGGATGCAGTTTCTCCCCGAGATGGACATCGATCGAGAGATCGACGTGATGGCCGAGGAGGTCGGCGAGACGCTTGCCGCGCTCGCCGAAGGGTCGATTCAGGACGTGGCTCAGGTGCGCGTCGAGCACATGCGTCGGCTCCTCAAGCGGTTCAACGAGCAAATGACCTCATTCCCGGCGATTTCGGCCTGAAGGAGATCCAATGACCGATCGCAAACTCTCACCCGCCACCATCGCCGTGTGGGGCGGCGAGGACCGCTATCTGGTCGATCGAGCCACACAGGTGCCGGTGGTGCACAGCGTGTCGTTTGGGTACGACAACCTCGAGGACTGGGTGGACGTCGCCCTCGGCAAGGCCAAGGGCCACATCTACGGGCGTAACACCAACCCGACGGTGGCCGTGTTCGAGGAGAAGGTCCGTCTTCTCGAGAATGGCGAGGCAGCCACATCGGCCTCGACCGGGATGGCGGCCATCTCGAACTGCCTGCACGCGCTGCTGGCGCCGGGCAAGCGAGTGGTCAGCGTGAAAGACACCTATGGCGGGACCAGCAAGGTGCTCATGGACTTTCTCCCGGCCTACGGGATCGAGGTCGAGTTGTGTGACACGACCGATTTCGACGAAATCGAGAGACAGCTCGAGATGGGTTGCGATGTGCTCTATCTGGAGTCACCGACCAACCCGACCCTCAAGGTGGTCGATCTGGAGCGTCTCGCCGCGGCCGGTCATGATGCAGGTGCGGTCGTCGTGGTCGACAACACCTTTGCCACGCCGATAAACCAGAACCCGTTGGCTCTCGGTGCGGACCTCGTGGTCCACAGCGCAACGAAGTTCCTCGGAGGGCACGCGGATGCGTTGGGAGGAGTCGTGGTTGGCTCCTCTGATCTCATCGAGAAGGTCTACCGATATCGGGAGATCAACGGGGCCACCCTGGACCCTATGGCGGCCTATCTGCTGCTGCGAGGGATGAAAACACTTCAAATCCGGGTAGAGAGACAGGGTGCGAATGCTCAGAGGATCGCCGAGTACCTCCAAGAGCACCCGAAGATCAAGGTCGTCAACTACCCGGGCCTGCCATCGCATCCACAACACGAAATCGCCAAACGTCAGATGAGTGGTTTTGGCGGCATGCTCAGCTTCAGCATCGGTGACGATCTCGAGGCGGTGGCCAAGTTCATACCTCATCTGCGGCTTGCGCATGCTGCGGCCAACCTCGGCTCGGTGGAGACCATCGTCGGACCGCCGGCCACGACGAGTCATGTCGAGGTCCCCGTCGAAGAACGAGCCGCACTGGGGATACCGGAGGGCCTAATCAGGTATTCCACCGGTATCGAGAACGTCGACGACCTTCTCGACGACCTCGAGTCGGCTCTCAACGTGGTCTGATGGGCTCGATTCGGGTCCTCACGGAGACCGATGTCCGAGCCGCGGTTGGGATGGGTGCCGTGGAGCTCGATGCGATCGAGTCCGTATACCCGCTCATCAGCGCAGGTGTCGGGTCGATGCCGCCGATCATGCGGATCGATGTCCCGGAGAGCAACGGGGAGATCGACATCAAATCGGCGTACCTGCCGGGCTACAGCGGCATAGCCGTCAAGGTCTCGGCCGGGTTCTTCGACAACCCGTCCAAGGGCCTTCCCAGTCTCGGAGGATTGATGATGGTCTTCGATGCCGAGACCGGGATCCCTCGTTGCGCACTCTTCGACAACGGCTATCTCACCGACCTGCGGACCGGTCTCGCCGGCGGCGTTGCAGCGAGACTTCTCTCGAGAGTGGACGCGTCGGTCGTCGGCATGGTTGGGGCAGGCGTTCAGGCTCGCTATCAACTCGAGGCTCTGACGCTGGTCCGACCCATCGAGCGCTGTCGCGTGTGGGCACGACGCAGACCACAGGCCGAGCAGTTCGCGTCTGAGATGAGTGCGAAGTTGGGCGTCCTCGTCGACGTGGCAGACACGATCGAGGCGGCCACGGCGGGATGCGACGTGCTGGTCACCGCCACGCCCTCGACAGAGCCCTTGATCACCACGTCGATGATGTCCCCTGGGCTCCATGTGACCACCGTGGGATCGGACGCAGAGTCGAAACAAGAGGTGAGTGGCGATGTGGTGGCGAGGGCCGATCGATTCGTTTGCGACAGCGTTGTCCAGAGCAGCCGGCTGGGTGAGCTCCGGGGCGCGATCGAGGCCGGCTTCGATCCTGCCAAGGCGGTCGAGCTGGGTCAGGTCATCTCGGGGGAGGCGGTCGGCCGCATGTCCGGGGCCGACGTGACGATATGTGACCTCACGGGGACCGGTGCACAGGACACTGCCATTGCGTCGTTGGCAGTCGAGCGATGCGCTTCTTCGGGTGTCGGCGCGACCATCGACACATGATTCACGTGATCAGGGTGACGGCTCCCCAGATGGTCAGGACCACGCCGACGACGCTGAGAAAAGCCACCCGACCCGGTCGGTACATCGCATCCTCGACGTCCTTGGGCGTTTCCCCACGGCGGTGTTTCCACCAAGCGAGGCCGTTGCCGATCACGAGGGCCAAGCCCACCGCCAGGATCAGCTCGGGCAGGAGGTTCTCGAAGTCGAACAGGTCACCCACAGGTGTCACCGTAACTCTGGATAGGCTCTCGACGTGAACGAGACAGCAACGGCTTCGGCACCGGCCACGACGGCGAACCTCGGCCCCGCGTTCGACGTGTTGGCCATGGCCCTCTCTCCGCGGTGCACGGTCAAAGCGCGCGTGGCCGAAGAATGGTCGGTCAAGCACATCGGTGTCCACGCCCTGGCCAGCGACGAGGCCGACGGTGTCGTCGCGGCGGCGCAACGCGCCATCGGCGACCGGCCGCTCGAGATCGAAGTGGACAACGAGGTGCCCCTGGCTCGCGGGCTCGGCTCGTCGGCCGCTTCATTCGTCGCGGGCGCTGCCGCCGCCCTGCGTGCGGTCGGTGATGATGCGAGGCCAGACAGAGTCTTCCGCATCGCGGCCGAGATGGAGGGTCACGCCGACCAGGCCGCCGCGGCCGTCTATGGAGGGCTGGTGCTGATCCCGGCGGAGGGGATGCCCATGAGACTGCCCCTTCACCCTTCGCTACGGCCCGTGGTTGCAGTGCCCCCGACCCGCTTGCCGACCTATCAGGCCCGGGCCGTGCTCCCGGAGTCATACGAACGCGACGTGATGATCCGCAGTCTCAGTCGCATGGCGGCATTGATCGCCGG
>JASFVB010000192.1:0-5224 GCA_050050035.1 Acidimicrobiia bacterium
GCCAACGGGCGCAGGCTCCACAACAAATGAAGGAGCACACAGTGCCCGAAACCTCAGTAAGAGGAACCATCGGCGGCAAAGAGCTCGTCCTGAGCACCGGCAAACTCGCCGGCCAGGCCAACGGGGCCGTCGTCGCAAAGCTCGGCGGTACCGAGATGCTGGTAACCGCCACCGCCAACAGCAAGCCGCGAGAGGGTGTCGATTTCTTCCCTCTCACCGTTGATTTCGAGGAGCGGATGTACTCCGTGGGTCGTATCCCCGGCTCGTTCTTCCGACGTGAGGGACGACCGTCGGAGCAGGCGATCCTCACCTGTCGTCTCATCGACCGTCCATTGCGCCCGTCGTTCGCCGACGGATACCGCAACGAGACGCACATCGTCGTCGTCTCCTTGTCGGTCGACCAGGAGAACCCATTCGACGTCATCGCCCTGAATGGTGCGTCCGCGGCTCTCGGGGTCAGCGGTCTCCCCTTCGAAGGGCCACTCGGGGGCATCAGACTCGCTCTGAAGAAAGGGGAGTGGATCCCCTTCCCCACCGAGGAGGACCTGGCCGAGTCGGTGTTCGAGCTGATCGTCGCGGGTCGTCGCAACGATGACGGAGAGATCGACATCGTCATGGTCGAGGCCGGCGCCACGGCAGAAGGTGCCCGTCTCGTCGCCTCCGGTGACCGTCCCTCAGACGAGGAGGCCGTCGCCCAGGGGCTCGAGGAGTCGAAGGAGTACATCGGCCAGCTGATCGATCTCCAGAACCAGCTCGCCTCACAGGTCGAGGTCAGGGAGTTCGCGTGGAACCCCAACGTGGAGTACACCGACGAGATCCTCGCCAGGGTCGAGGAGGCTGCGGCCGGACGTATCGCATCGGTGCTCGAGATTGCCGGGAAGCACGACCGTCAAGACGCTGAGGCCGAGCTTCTCGATGAGGTCATCGCCGGGTTTGGCGTCGAGGACGACGATGCCGAGACGCTCAAGCAGGTGAAGAACGCATTCCGTTCCGTCTTCAAGAAGGTGGCTCGCAAGCGAGTGGTCGACGAGGGCATCCGGATGGACGGCCGGGGCACCACCGACATCCGGCCCCTCACCATCGAGGTGGGGACCGTCGAGCGCACCCACGGCTCGGCGCTCTTCCAGCGTGGTGAGACCCAGGTGCTCAACCTCACCACTCTCGGCATGCTCAAGATGGAGCAGATGCTCGACACGCTCGACATCGCCGAGGGCAAGCGATACATGCACCACTACAACTTCCCGCCGTTCTCGACGGGTGAGGCCGGGTTCATGCGTGGCCCCAAACGGCGTGAGATCGGCCACGGGGCCCTCGCCGAGAAAGCACTCCTCCCGGTGATACCGACCGCCGACGACTTCCCGTACGCCCTGCGTCTGGTGTCGGAGGTGCTGGCATCGAACGGCTCGTCGTCGATGGCGTCCGTATGCGGCTCCTCCCTGTCATTGATGGATGCCGGTGTGCCCATCAGCGCGCCGATCGCCGGTATCGCCATGGGGCTGATAAACGACGGTGACCAGTTCGTGACGTTGACCGACATCCTCGGCGCCGAGGACGCCCTCGGGGACATGGACTTCAAGGTCGCCGGATCAGCCGAGATGATCACGGCGTTGCAACTCGACACCAAGATCCAGGGTCTCCCCTCCGATGTTCTGGAGTCGGCTCTCAGCCAGGCCCGAGAGGCCCGTCTGTTCATCCTCAACGCCATGTCCGACGTCATCGCCGAGCCACGTGCCGAGATGAACAAGTGGGCTCCGAGGATCGAGTCGATCGAAATCCCCAAGGACAAGATCGGTGAGGTCATCGGTCCCAAGGGAGCGGTCATCCGCGAGCTCGAAGAGGAGACCGGGGCGAACATCGAGATCGAGGAGGCGGAAGGCGTCGGCATCGTCCGGATCGCCTCCAACGACGGCGAGGCCTTGGCCGCGGCCAAGGAGAAGGTGACTCAGATCGCCTTCCCGCCCGAGGCCGAGATTGGCGCCGAGTACGAGGGCAAGGTCGTGAACATCACGAAGTTCGGGGCCTTCGTCAACATCCTCCCCGGACGCGACGGTCTGCTCCACATCTCCCGTCTCGACGGCTCGAAGCGTGTCGAGCGTGTGGAGGACTATCTCTCCGAGGGTGAAGAGGTCAAGGTCAGAGTCCGTGAGATCGACCGAGGCAAGGTCAGTCTCGAGCTCGTCGAGGCTCTCGAAGGTGCCACGTTGCCGGACAGCGAGAAGCCGTCCGGGGGTGGCTCGCGTGACCGGGGTCGTGGCCGTGACAACCGTGGAGGCCGCGGCGATCGCGGGGATCGCGGCGATCGCGGTGGTCGTGGCGGTCGGGACCGTCGCGAAAAGAGCGATGGCGATGGCCGCGGTGACGATGGTGATGGCGGCGAGAAGGCCAAGTCGGGGCGTCGTCGTGCCGCTCAGAGCTTCTCGGAGGCGTTCGAGCAGATGCAGGACTGACCTCCGACCATCAACCGAGTGTGAGAAGGGGGCCGATCGTCCGATCGGCCCCCTTCTTTCTCGTTCTGGGCGTAGAAAGCAGCGTCCAACGCTGCTTTCTACGCCCAGAACGAAAGGCAGACCCCGGTTCGTGTGTGAACATATGATCGCGTTCTTCGGGGTAAGGAGGGTGGCGGTATGTCCGTCGAGCTGAATGGCAACGTGAGAATGAGCGGGGACACGGGTCCCGGCATCGGTGTGACGGTGATCGCCGAGCCTCGTCGGCTCAAGCTCCTCTCGGGGTCGGAGCTGGTGGGCGACTGGGCGGTGTCCGAGATAGGGATCGTCGCCCTTCAGGAGGGTTTTGGCATCAAGGCGGAGGGCGAGGAGTTCGTGCTGAGGACCGACGACGACGTTGCCCTTGCCGAGGAGATCGGGATCCACGCAGCCTCTCCGCGGCTCGCCAGACGACTGGCGGTCCGTCACAACCCCGAGGAGCACGCCCCCGCACCCGAGCCGGTTCCCGAGCCGGTGTCATCGAATGTGGGCGCCGTTGGCTTCGCCGTGGCAGGCGCGCTGGTGGCTGCTGGCGGCAGTTTCTTGCGTTCGGGCATCCCCGGCTCGTCCCAGGAGGTCGTGTCGCCGGCGTCCTTGCTCGGTGTCGACTACTGGCTCTGGTTCGTCATCGGCGGTGGGCTCATGATCGCGTCCGCCTTCGTGATGTCGGCCGGCATCCGTGTTGGGCGCGTCGCTTCCGTCGTGGTGTTGATGGGGATGATCCTCCTCTTCGGCCTGGCGGTGACGACGAGTGAGAACGGCGCCACGGAGCTGTCTGCATACGGCTTCATCGCCGGTGGGTTGGTGGTGGGGCTCGCCGTGATGTTCAGCGGGGCTCTGCGCCAGACCTGACATCGGACCCTTTCCACTGGGTTGCATACCGCGTCGGTCTTCGTGGCCTGGTGCAGCGCAGTCCAGGGAATTGGTGTTGCCGTGTCCACTGGGCTGCATGTCGCGTCGTCCACCGCGGCTCGGTGCAGCGCAGTCGAGAGCGGTCACCGTCACCGATCACCAGTACTGTCCCTGATGTGCCGGAGCTTCCCGACATCGTCGTCTACATCGAGGCGTTGGGACGACGGGTTCTCGACCGCGAGGTCACCGGTGTCCGCGTCGCCCACCCGTCGGTCCTCCGCACCTACGACCCTCCCTACGACGCCCCGGTGGGTCGGACGGTGGCGGCGTTGCACCGGGTGGGTAAACGCATCGTCTTCGAGTTCGGTACTGACCTGTATCTCGTCATCCATCTCATGGTCGCAGGCCGGTTGCGTTGGGAGACGGCGGGCAAGGCGATCCCGAAGCGGGTCGGTCTGGCCGCGATCGACTTCGAAGAGGGGACGCTGATCCTCACCGAGCAGGGCACCCACAAACGTGCCGGTATCTGGCTGACCAGGGATTGGGACGGCGTCGCCGCCCTAGATCGTGGTGGGGTCGAGCCGTTGGAGGTGAGCACCGAGGAGTTCGGAACGGCGTTGCGCACGGAGAACCGGACGCTTAAGCGGGCCCTCACCGACCCCCGGATCTTCTCCGGCATCGGCAACGCCTACTCGGACGAGATCCTCTGGACGGCCGGTCTCTCCCCGGTGAAGCGGACGTCGCAGCTGAGCGACGACGAGGTGGAGCGTCTCCAAACGGCCGTGGTCGACTCCCTCGAGGAGTGGACCACGCGGCTTCGCGAGGAGGTGGGTGAGGACTGGCCGAAGAAGGTCACCGCCTTCCGTGACGACATGGCGGTCCATGGCAAGTACGGCGAGCCCTGCCCCCGGTGTGGCTCGAAGGTGCAGCGCATCGTCTACTCGTCCAACGAGACCAACTACTGCGCCACCTGTCAGACCGGGGGCAAGCTCCTGGCCGACCGGTCGCTGTCACGTCTGCTCAAAGACGACTGGCCCAAGACGTTGGAGGAGCTGGAGGAGGCGTAGGTGTCCCGACCTGATCTCGCGTCGAGTCTGCATGAGGGTTCGAAGGCCGTACCCGTGTGCCGGTTCTAACCCCCCGCCCCGAGGTTGGTGACGCCGCGACGTTCCATGTTCCCCCAGCCTTTCACCTTGCGACCACCGAGAACCGCTCGGATCCGCCACAACACGGTGAGTTGTCTCGGCCCGAGGTTCTCGATGAAGACCATGACGATCAGCCGTGCCGTGTCCCGGGGGCTGTTGTAGAAGCCGTAGGGCTCGTCGAGGAGTAGCGCCATCATCGAGTTCAGCAACCCGGCCCCGAAGGCCAACAGGATCATCAGCACCAGCGCCTCCATCTGGAACGCACCAAGGGCCAGCCCGACGGCCACGGCGATCCACCCGGTGAACTCGAGCATGGGCGCGAGAAACTCGAAGAGGAAGTAGCCGGCCCAGCTGATGGTTCCCACCCTTCCGTATCTCGGGTTGAACGTGACCGGGAGGAAGTCCCTGATCGAGGTGAGCAGCCCCCGATGCCAGCGGATGCGCTGGCGGCGCAGCACCCTCGCTGTCGGTGGCACCTCGGTCCAGATGATCGCGGCAGGCTCGTAGACGATCCGGTAGGGGATGTCGTTCTCGAGGTGGTGCTTGTGGAGTCTCATGGTCAGGTCCATGTCCTCACCCATGTGCCCCGACGTGAACCCACCCACCTCGAGGACGGCGGCCCGCTGCCAGATGCCAAAGGCGCCGCTGACGTTGGGGAGACACGACATCGCCGACCACCCGGGACGACTGGCCAAGAACGTTCGCAGATATTCCAGGATCTGCATGCGGGGGATGATCTCTTTG
>JASFVB010000193.1:0-5167 GCA_050050035.1 Acidimicrobiia bacterium
TGGCCGGCGAGCTGTGTGATGGCTTCCACGTTCATCCCTTTCACACGGTCTCATACCTCGACGAGATCGTGTTGCCCAACATGGGCAAGGCGGCACGAGGGGCAGGGCGGTCTCTGGATGACGTCGAAGTGGTGACGACCGTCTTCGTCATGACCGGCAACACCGACGAGGAGATCGCCCAGTCGATGGCACCGGTGCGTCAGCAGATCAGCTTCTATGCCTCAACTCCGTCCTATCGGTCGGTCCTCGAGGCGAGTGGATGGGACTTCGGTGCAGAGCTTCATGCCATGTCCAAGCGTGGCGAGTGGGACAAGATGCCGGATGCGGTCCCGGACGAGGCTTTGGAAGGCGTGGGCGTCATCGCCCCAATCGACGAGTTGGCCGGTGCGATCAAGGAGAAGTATGGGGACCGGGTGGACAGAGTTGGCTTCTACTCCCTGGGCTCGGTGCTCACACAGGACGAAGACGCCTTGAGACAGGTCATCTCCGAGCTCCACAGCTAACCCGGCTACCCGTTTGGAATGCGCTGCATCTCTGGTCTGTGCTGCATTGGGTGGCGGTTTGCGTGGCGCCGTGCAGCGCGGTCGAGGGGGGATGAGCGGTTTCTGGTCTGTGCTGCATTGGGTGGCGGTTTGCGTGGCGCCGTGCAGCGCTCTCGAGGGGGGGATGAGCGGTTTCTGGTCTGTGCTGCATTGGGTGGCGGTTTGCGTGGCGCCGTGCAGCGCGGTCGAGGGGGGATGAGCGGTCAGAACACCAACGCGGTGGCCGTGTCCACTCGCGGATCGGGAGCGGCGCGTCGAATATCGCCGTCGACCTCGATGATCGAGACCGGGCCCCATCCAGCCTGCGGGCCCTCCACGACCCCAACGTCGTGTCCCCGAGATCTCAGGTCGGCGACCAGATGGTCCGGCGTGTCCGGCTCTACCAGTGGGGCGGGGCGAGAGCCGAGGCCGAACTCGGAAACGGTCCACCGTGGTGCGGCCTGCGACACCTCGAGATCGGCTCCCACTCCGATCGCCCGTGCCCCCATCTGGGCGACGAGCTGAGGTTGAACGGCACCGCCACGGGTCCCCAGCAACCATCGCGGCCTGTCACCCGTCGTCCACAGGGTCGGCGAGAGGGTATGCAGCGGGCGTTTGCCGGGTCCCAGTTCGTTGGGATGGCCCGACGTCAGGGTGAAGCCGAGCCCCCGGTCCTGGAGAACGAAGCCAGATCTCGCCGCCGAGAACGGTGAGCCGATTCCCCTGTAGTTGGACTGGATGATCGACACCGCCATCCCGTTGGCGTCGACCACGCACATGTATGCCGTGCCCGACACATGGCCCAGCCGGTCGGGCCAGATCCCCGCTCGAGCCGGATCCACGGTGGCCGCGGCGCGCTCGATACGTGCTCCTTCCAAGAGGAGGTCGGCCGGCAGGGCAGCCGTCTCGGGGTCCGACACGATGTCGTCCCTCTCCCAGGCGAGACACCGGTAGGCCTCGATTAGCAGGTGCCACCACAGCGGATCCCCGGGATCCTCGGGTGGGCCGAGCATCTCGAACACAGCGAGAGTCGCAGGGCCCAGGTAGCCCTGCGAGTTGGGTGGGATGGTCCAGCACCGCAAGCCGAGCACGTCGAGACCGATCGGCTCTATCCAGTCGGCATGATCGGCGGCGAGGTCGTCGATGGTGATGAGCCCTCCAACGGCGTCCATGATGTCGCGCCCCGGGTCTCCTTCGTAGAAGGCCGAGCGCCCTCCGTCGCCGACATCTGACAGGGTCTGCGCCAGGCGCGGGCGTGTCACGATGTCGC
This sequence comes from Acidimicrobiia bacterium, assembly GCA_050050035.1. GTDB lineage: Bacteria > Actinomycetota > Acidimicrobiia > Spongiisociales > ZC4RG35 > JANQRA01. The sequence goes on from JASFVB010000193.1 coordinate 1,792, forward strand.
CGACGGCAACCGGCCGGCCATCCGGGTAGAAGGAGGCAACAGCCGGGGTTCGTGAATAGACGTCGGCGCGGCGAGTGAAGGCTGATGCCTGCTCTCGGGAGACTTCAAACCCTTCTGATGCTCGGGTGACTGCCGGGGCGAGCGCATCGGCCAGCGTCCCTCTTCCCAACTCGTCGATGAGGGCGGCCATCCCGTCGACACAACCCGGCACGGTCGCCACCGCTGGATGGTCACCCGGTACGACGACATGTCCGGCCGATCTCAAGTCACTCACAGAGACTCGAGACCCCGCCCGGCCCGAGGCATTGAGTGCTCGGGGGCGTTCCCAGCCAGGTGCGTGGACAATCGCGAACAGGTCGCCTCCAACGCCACACGTCTCCGGAGCTACAACACCTTGCACGGCCACCGCGGCAACTGCGGCGTCGACGGCGTTTCCCCCCTCGGCGAGAATCTGCCGGGCCGCGTCCGCGGATGCGTAGTGGGGAGTTACGACCGCGTTCGAGGTCAAGGGGTCTTCAGGTCAGGCAGAAGACGGTTGAGTGCGTCGAGGACCGAGCGGACTACGGCTCGTGACTCGTCTTCTTCGACGTAGGCCGACCCGATGAGCATCCGTTCCGAGGCATCTGTCACCACGACGACTTGAGCGATGGCGAGTCTCTTGCTGCCGAGATGGGGCAGGTCCATGGCGCTGATGCCGAGACCGACGTTGTGTTGGATCGCCTGGCGGACGGCTTCGAGGGTCGCCTCGGCGATGAGTCTCCACCTCGTGGCGGTCGCTGCCGCACCCGTGGATTGACCGACGAGGAGACGTTCCTTCCAGCGCAGGGTTACCGCTATCTCGGTCCGGTTGCCGTCGATCATCTCGCCAACATCGACGAGTGCCGGTCTGCTCCCACCCTCGAGGACGGAGTCTGCGAGCTGAACCACCGAGATCACCCGACGGTCGATGTCGATGCCGAACATCGCCTGGCCCAGGGACTGAACGTCCCGCACCAGGTGCTTGGGCTGTTTGATGTGACGGGCCAGCACGTGTATCTCGTCGATGGCGCCGTTGCCCGCCACGACCCGGGCGGCCTCCACGCCTTCGATCCGGCTGATCTTTTCCTGGAGTGCGGCTACGTCCATCCGTGTCAAAGCGTAAACGGGATGTCTCTGATCGGATACCCCCGATTCTTCCGCCCTTGTGGTAGCCACTCTCACCGTTTAGATTGCGGGACGCTGGAAGGTATTCCAACGGGGCAGTGGGGCAAACGGTCCTTGACCGCTTGCCGAGACCCCCAGGCGGGCGAAGTCAGGGGCCTTTTGACATTTGAAAGGTTCCCGATTTCGGGAGCACGGTGAGCACGGCGTCCTCGTTTGTCGTCTTCAGAATTACACGCCCACTACTACCTAGCGGAGCGGAACTGTCTGTATCGGTAGAACCCGATGCAAATAGCAACCCATTGGACGTGCATAGGAGATATGAGAACCCGTTTGGTCCGCATGCTCAATGCCGTCACCGGCTTCGCCACTATGACGGCAAGCACGAAGATCGGGTAAGCGGAGACGCCTCTCACCCGTAACAAGACCCGGGGCCACTGTTGAGGTTGTTTGGCATAGACCATCTGAGACGCCGTTATTGGAGTCTCCCACCAGCGGTGCAGCGAAGACTCAAGATCGCTGTGCCCTATTTCGTTGCGGGTCTGGCAGTTCTCATAACCTCCCTTGTGTTGTCGGAGCTCCCGGATCTGACAACGTGGGCACTGTTCGCCGGCCTGTACGTGATCCTTGAGCTATTTGCCGTAGAGGTCAACGATCGACTCATCCAATCCTCGTCGATCATGGTGCTGATGACGGCCGGGGTCATCTTCGCCCTGGACCCAAACGGGAGCGCCACCGCGGGCATGGCGTTGATGGCGGCGCTAGGCCCGGCCGTGATCGACGATTTCAAGGAGCGTCGTTGGTTCCAACCGGTCGCCAATTTCGGCCAACAAATCGTGGCTGCTGGTGCGAGCGGGTTGATTCTCGACCTTGGCTTAGGTGGTGTGACCGAACCGTCGGTTCGGAGTCTGTTCATCGTGGCAGTGTTTGCGTCTGTTGCATCGCTAACGATGACCGCTATTCAGAATCTGTTGGTTCGAAACGCCGTCCAGACCGTCTATCCGTACGACCGTCTCGAACCCTGGTCCCATCTCGGAGCGCTCTTTGCGGGGCAGTTCATGATGGGTTTGCTCGGCGGTCTCATCGGTGGGGCCTACGTGATCGTGGAACGTCAGGCCGTCCTGGTGCTCGTCATCGGGGTCTATGTCGTCGGTCACATGTCGCTCTATGCCTTCTCCCAGCTACGTGTCTCCCATCTCTCCGCGATCAAGGGCTTCGTCAAGACCCTCGAGGCAAAGGACATGTACACACGTGGTCACACCGAACGGGTTGCCCATTTCTCCGAGATCATCGGTGAGGAGTATGGATTCACCGGCACCCAGATCGAGGAAGTCAAATGGGCCGCACTCATCCACGATCTCGGCAAACTCGCCGTCCCCACCGAGTTGATCCGAAAACGAGGCCGTCTCGACGACGACGAGTACGGGCAGATGAAACAGCACGCCCATCTGGTCGAGGAGATCCTCGCCGAGGTCGACTTTCTCCAGCCGATGGTGGAGATCGCCTCGGGCCATCACAGTCGCTACGACGGAAACGGCTATGGGGGCCGGGGCCACGTCGCGGGTGAGACACCGAGTCTCGCCGCTTGCATCGTGGCAGTTGCCGACGCATTCGACGCCATGACCTCTGCTCGCTCATATCGGATGGCTCTCTCCCAGCAATACGCACTTAGCGAGTTGAGAAAGCACTCGGGCGCCCAGTTCCATCCTGACGTCGTCGACGCCTTCGAGCGGGCGCTCGAGAAGGAAGGCAGACGCTGGGGCGCCCCACACGTCAACGACGAGGAGATGGCCCGTCGTCTCGCCGAAGAGCCGGAGCTGATGCTTCGTGGCTAGTTGGCACCCCCGGGTCCTCGCCGTGGCGTCCTGGTCATTCCCCGTCGCCGCCATCGCCATCGGTTTGTTAGCTGCAAGCCGTGCTGACGCGTTGCCCCTCCACATCCTCGTTGCCGCGGCCGCACTGGTGATCGGCTCGTTGTTCGGGGTGGCAACCTCCAACTCGGGCAACCGCTTCACCATGGGTCTCGCCGTCGCTGCGGCCATCCCAGTCGTCTTCTCCAGTTTCGAGATCGTCGAGCCGGCCGGCTCGGTGTCAGCGATGGCCCTGGGCCTCGCCGGGGTCTGGGCCTTCCGCCACTCGCGGGGCGAGTCACACAGCGAGCTGCTCCCGGTCTTGGTGAGGAGGCTCGCCGGCTATGTCGTCTATGCCGTCGTCTACTCCTCGCTTCGTGTCGGTG
>JASFVB010000194.1:0-5106 GCA_050050035.1 Acidimicrobiia bacterium
AGCTCGCGGCCTACGCAACCTCCGATATCAAGATCTGGGGTCTTCAGTACTGACTGCTGGGTACTCGCTGCTTAGAGCGAGGTACTAGGAGACAAACTCGGCTAGGTCGTTGAGCAGTCTGTTCTTGGGCGCGGCACCGACGATGCGCTTCTTCTCCACACCGTCCTTGAAGAGGATCAGTGTCGGGATGCTCATCACGTCATGAGCCGCCGCGGTCTGGGGGTTGTGATCGACGTTGAGCTTGCCGATGTCGAACCCGTCCTGTTCGGTCGCCAACTCCTCGAGCACAGGGGCAATCACCCGGCAGGGACCGCACCATTCTGCCCAGAAGTCGACAAGCACAGGCTTTTCGGCGGTGATGGCGTCGTTGAAGTTGCCATCGCTGAGGGTTGTGATTTCAGCCAATTTCTCTCCTTGGTCCTAGAAACGCAAACCCGACCGGGCTCCTGGTCATTCCCGTTCGGCCAGCCACCGCTCGGCGTCTATGGCCGCCATGCATCCGGTGCCCGCCGCGGTGACGGCCTGACGATAGATGTGGTCGGCGACGTCTCCGGCGGCAAACACTCCCTCGACAGACGTGCGCGTCCCACCGTCGAGCCCGGCAATGAGATACCCGTTGTCGTCGAGATCGAGCTGATCGACGAACAGGTCGGTGGTCGGCTTGTGCCCGATTGCCACGAAGACACCGTCGGTTCTGAATTCGCGACTCTCTCCGGTGACGGTGTCCTGCAACGTCACCCCGGTCACCTTGTCCTCGCCGTGGATCTCGGTGACGACTGTGTTCCACGCAACGTCGATCTTGGGGTGATCGATTGCACGTGTGGCCATGATCCTCGAGGCTCGGAATTCGTCACGACGATGGACGATGGTCACTTTCGACGCGAACTTGGTGAGGAACAATGCCTCCTCCATGGCCGTGTCGCCACCACCGACGACCACCAGCTCCTGGTCGCGGAAGAAGAACCCGTCGCAGGTGGCACATGCCGACACTCCCTTTCCGGTGAGCTGTTGCTCGCCGGGGATCCCCAGCCACCTGGCTTCGGCACCGGTGGCGATGACCACCGCCTCGGCGGTGTAGTCATCGGCCCCCACCGATACACGGAACGGGGAGCCGGAGAGGTCGACCTCGGTGACGTCCATCTGCTGCAGCCGAGCGCCGAACTTCTCCGCTTGCTTGCGGAACTGATCCATGAGATCGGGTCCCATGATCCCGTCGGGAAAGCCCGGGTAATTCTCGACGTCAGTCGTGATCATCAACTGCCCGCCGGCGGCCACTCCCTCGAAGACCAGCGGATCGAGATCGGCGCGTGCCGCGTACAGGGCTGCGGTCAGGCCGGCCGGGCCCGAGCCGATGATTATCAACTTCTCATTCGTCATCTCTAGACCTCGTGAACCAGAGGAACCCCCCGGCAACAGCCAGAATGATCCCGAATACTGCAAACGCCCCCGCCGTGGTCAGTGGGATCTCGAGGGCCCCGAACAAAGACCACACCAGGAAAGTCACCGCAGTCAACGCGAGTGCGGCCGTCACGATTCCCAGACCGGTCAGCTTGATGAACCGGGCCAATCGGTCGACGGTCATGGCCCTGACCTTGGTGGTGATCTCCTCGAGGAAGTCGGCGAAGCGCGCGGCTAGCTCTTGCATCGGGGGTCACGTTAGTTGTGGTGCGGCCAATCCCCGAGCCGTCGTCACTCGTCCACGTAGGCGATGTCGCAGGTATCGCTGTCGACGAAGAAGATCGGCGCCGTCTCAGGGTCTTCTTGCGCGGGAACTGCGACGAGAAAGCTCCTCGATTCGTCTTCAGTCGGGACCGTGATCCCGGAGATCTCGGAGAGGAAGGCGGAATCGATGATCTGGATGACGTCGACATCCTGGAGGCCGGCCTGGTCGAGACATTCATCGAGGGCGATTGCCGACTCGGTTGCGGATGGCACTTCGGTTGTGCCGTCGACTCGGTCTTCGCGCAGAGATCGGGCGGCCGCACCGAACATCTCGGTTTCGGGAGCCATGGCCATGGCCGCGGCTGTGGTATCCGTTGCCGCGTCCTCCGCGGCCGTACCCGCGCTCATTTCCCCCGCTTCGGCAGAGGTGGCGATGGTGGTCTCTGCCGCGGCCTCGTCAAAGGTCGCCGCGCTGTCGCCTCCGGAAGTCTGGGTGAGCACGGTCACCGCGGCGATGCCGACCACGAAGACCCCGACTCCGACCGGCACCCACCGGTAGTACCAGGGTGCCCTGACGCGCGGCGCGGCCGGCTCGGACCGAAGGGCAGTCCAGACATCCCGGTGCAGGGCAGCCTTCTCGTCATCACGCATAGTGGCGGACCCCGCGGACGAGAGAGCCTCGTATGCCAGTCGTTGCGCCTCGTACTCCGCCTGAAGCTCCGGTGAGGCGGCGAGCATGGCGCGGGCCTCCGTCTCGTCCTCGAGCGTCCCCTCGACCAGGGCGCTGATCAGATCGATCTCACGGTCACGCATCTCGTCCCTTTGATGTTCTCATCGCCCCGTTTGGTTCCCAAGCTCGGCTGCCAGCAGACGTCTCCCCCTGAACACGCGTGATTTCACCGTCCCCACCGGCACGTCCAGGATGGAGGCGACATCCGCCAGTCGGAGACCTTCGACGTCGGCCAGGATGACAGCGCTGCGGAACTCCGGTGGCAGCACCGTAAGAGCTCTCTGCAACTCGGGCCGAAGCGCCACAGAGTCGATCACCTCCTCGGCGTGCCGATCGACAGGGTCTACGTGCTCCGGGATCGGCTCGGCTCTGCGTCGCTTTTCCCGTCGCAAGATGTCGTAGCAGGTGTTGACCGCGATTCGATAGATCCAGGTTCCGACGGCCGACTTGCCCTCGAACTGACCGGCCTTGCGGAAAGTGGTGAGGAATGTCTCCTGCGTCGCGTCGAGGGCCAGCTCCCGATCACCCATGATGCGCAGGCACACCGAGAACACCCGGTCCTCATGGGTCTGCATGACGCTCGTGAATGCCTCGTGATCCCCGTCGGCAACACGCGCCAACAATCGTGCGTCGTCGGCTCGCGAGGTCACGGGAGGAAGCGTAATTCCGCGAGCGACGCGCGATAGGACCCATCGTCGCCCAGTGGTAGGGACGTGAGCCAAATGAGCCAGTAGCCGTCGAGCCTTGGGGGAAGGTCGACGACTGTCGCACCGGGTGAGGACCGCACCTCGGCCACCGTCTCCCACGCGTCCGGGTCGGGGTCCGGCTGGCCGGCCCACCGGATTTCGAAGACGGTGCCCTCGGTCAGCGACGCGACCTCCAGGCTGTGAGGGGTCCCCAATACGCCCACCACCAACCCGACACCGGGCTTGAGGAGGGGGAGAGGGTCGAAGTAGCCCTCGGTCTGCCATTCGGTTGCGATGTCGCCGTCGATGACGAGTGGAGCGAGTTGATCGTTTTCGCCCCCTTCGCCAAAGGGATCGAGTGTGTCGACGTCGACGGTGGCGACGGCACCGGACACGACGGTCGTGGTCAGCCCCACCGTGGTCGTTGTCACGTCGTGAGCGGTTGTGGTCGGTGTCGGGACCACGAGGGCGGTGCGCCCGGAGAGGACGAAGCCAACGGCGACCAGACCGATAGCGAGTATCACGAGGGTGATTGCCGAGATGAGCAGACGCCGTGAGGTCGGTCCGCTGTCGGAAGCAGGTGCTCGGGGGGTCGGTGCGGCTCGCAGGGCCTTCTCCAGGTCCTCGGCGGTGAGCCCGCCCGCCTGACCGGCACGGAGAATGGTGTCCACGGCCCGTGGGACGCCGTCCACGCGCTCGGACGGTGGCGGGCCACCGGGGGGCGAGCCGGTGAGGGCCGTTTCCAGGCTCTCGCACAACGCACGCACATCGCCCGGCGTGTCCTCCCAGCCGGGTGACCGCCCGAAGGCGCCGAGTCGTGCGGCGTGTGCTCCCGAGTAGGCAATAGCCGATGGGTCTATTCGACCGTGCACGGCCCCGCCGGCGTGAAGAGCGGCGAGCGCACCTGCCAGACCGGCGGCGTTGGGAAGGAAGTCAGGAAGATCAACAGGCTGGCCTGCCGCTACCCGGTCGGCCATCGTGGCGCCCCCGGTCCACTCCGACACGGCGTAGGCACCGCCCTCTACCTCGCCGACTGCGAAAACGCGAGCGAGATGAGGGTGGGTCATTCTCGCCGCGCCGCTGACCGAGGCCACATACTGCTTGCGTCGCTCGGCGGAGGACTCCGGGCCGAGACTCCGGATCAGGACAGGTCGGTCCAGAGAAGTGTCCGTTGCGAGCCACTCCTCGATATCTCCGTCTCTGCCAAGCCGGACCTCCAACGCGTATCGATCCGGTATCGCGGCGGGCACGGATTCCAGTTCAGCAGCTACGACGCCCGATGACGAAGGACCGAGAGCCGTGTGCCCGTGTCGGCAAACCCACCTTGCTCGTAGAGCCGACGTGCCCGCGGGTTGTCCGGCCGTACGTTGAGCACCATCACCCGGCCGCCGTGTGCCGATCCCCAGTTGAGACTCGCCGCCAGCAGGGACCGCCCGAGACCATGGCCTTCTAGGTCGGATCGCACCGCGATTCGATGCAGGTAGGCAACACCCCAGTGGACACCAACGATTGCATACCCGGCAGCTCGGCCGTCCACGTCGACGGTGAGAACCTGTGATGTCTTGTTCGCCTTGTAGGCCTCTTCGAGCCCGGCAGCGCTCATTCCCCAGAACCCCTCGAAAGCACTGCGATCTATGGCGACGATGCTCTCCCACTCCGGCTCGACCCGGTTGATGGGGTGGTCGGCGGGTGGCCCCGGCTTGCCGGCAAGCGACCGCTCGAAGACGTCCAGATGAGCGCACTCCTCGTAGTCGTTGTCCACCCAGACTCGGGTCGAGCCGGGAAACAGGGCCGGCGAGTACACCTCCCCCGCACCGAACTCGACTAGATGACGGGTGATCTGTGCGAGGAATCCCGACCCGCCGCGATCGATGCGGACCATGGGCTCGGTGACCGCCTCATTCCAGGGACGCGCTCTCGCCCTGAGCCACCCTGACGATATGGTCACTGGGTCAGGCCACGAGCCGGTCACACGAATCTCGGGTGCCACGGCTCTGGAGAGTATGAAGATGGATGTCATAGTTGCGA
>JASFVB010000195.1:0-5074 GCA_050050035.1 Acidimicrobiia bacterium
CGATCTGCCGAGTGGCTCGAGTGCATCCAGTGTCTTCTTTGACCACGCCAATGGAATGCACGAAGCCACCGGGCACCTGTTGGAGCGGGGGCATCGTCAGGTTGCCTTCGTAGGTGGTCCGGAGGAGTTGCGTCCTGTCAGCGATCGTTTGGCCGGCTACGTACGCGCTTTCCAGGATCACGACTTGTTGGTAGATCGCTCGCTGATAAGCACCGGCAGCCTGAGACCGGCTTTCGGCCGTACGGAGGCGCGGAGGCTGCTCGAATCCGATACACCGCCGACTGCGCTCATTGTCGGCGGCAATCAGCTCCTGAATGGTGTACTCGAGGCTATTCACGACCTCGATCTTCGAGTTGGGGAGGATCTCGCCCTGGTCAGCTGTGACGATGTCGACCTGACCAGGCTCTACCAGCCATCCATCAGTTCGGTGGTCCGAGATGTCTACAAGTCCGGCCAGATCGCCGCCGAGTTGGCAATCGAGCAACTAACCGAGGACGACGTCCCGGTGCGGACCGTACTGCTGCCAACATGGTTCGTGGCTCGTGATTCCACCGCCGTCATGCCCACCGCTCGCTTGTGACGTCCTTCGCGCCGGGGGCTGTTGGTGTGGTCACCGGTGGTAGTAGAGGAATCGGTCTGGCGGTTGCCGAGAAGATGGCGTCGCTGGGTGCTGAGGTCGTGGTGCTCGACCTCACGGCTCCGCCGAATGACAAGCTGCGGTTCCTGGAGACAGACGTGTCCGACGCTGACAGCGTGGATTCGTCATTCGACCAGCTAGATCGGGTCGACACACTCGTGAACAACGCCGGCATCCAACGTGTGGCACTTGTCGAGAGTGGCGACGTGGAGGCGTGGGACTCGGTGCTGTCAGTGAATCTGAGGGGAGCCTTTCTCTGCAGTTACGCCGCAATGTCACATCTGAAGGCGACTGCGGGTTCGATAGTCTCGATCGGGTCAACTGCAGCCAGGGTCGGTCTGCCAGGTCGTGCAGCCTACGCCGCGGCCAAGGCCGGTCTCGAAGGCTTCACCCGCACTCTGGCCGTGGAAGTGGCCCGGTACGGCGTGCGGGCCAACGTGGTTGCGCCTGGATACACGGCCACGGGTTTGGTCCGCCAGGCGATCGATGACGGGTCCTTGCAAGAGAAGTGGATGCTCGAGCGACTGCCTCTCAACCGACTGGCGATTCCCGACGAGATCGCGAACGCAGTCGTGTATCTGGCGAGTGAAGAAGCGGCATACGTGACCGGCCAGGTTCTCGTAGTGGACGGCGGATGGACGGTGCAGGGAATCAGTCATACGCCGGATTGGCTAGAGGCCGGCGGGACGAGATGACCGAGAGAGTGGAGTTCCTCGTCGAGATAGAGATCGTGGCGAAGACCGATGAGGACCGTGAGGCGGTCGACAGCCTCACCCCGGCCGAGCGAGCATACGGCCGGAGTCTCGTTGAATCCGGGCATATCAGCAGGATCTGGCGGATTCCGGGACGACGTGCGAATGTGGGGGTTTGGAGCGCCGCCGATGCTTCGGAGTTGCATGAGCTCTTGAGCGAGCTTCCCCATTTCCCATGGCTCGAGATCAGGGTGACGCCCTTGGCTGCCCACCCGCTGGAGCGGTCGGTCGATCCCTGATCACATGGTAACGCTACCAAATCGCCTGTCTTCCATCCGGGCCGCAGGATCGAACCTTGCTCCCAGGAACGGGGCATAGCCGAATCAAACACTCCAGTTGGAAATGCACCTCAGCTGACGATTAGGCTGGAAACGATACCAATCAGGTGGAGAAGAATGCCAGTGTCGGCGATAGGTCGAGGGAAGTCGTGAGCACGATCGAGAGCATCGAGACGATTCCGCTCCGAGTGCCTCTAGACCGGGTGTACTCGGGCTCCTACTACCGGATGCGCTCCAGGTGCACGATCATCACTCGGGTTCGGACCAGCGACGGCGTCGTCGGTGAGTCTTACAACGCCGACGCCGATGAAGAGCAGATGGAGATCGTGTCGATCATCCAAGACGAGCTTCGGCCGAGGCTCGTCGGCAAGTCGGCGATGAACATCGAGTCGGCTTGGCAGTCGATGTTCGACGTCACATTCGATCAGCTACGCGACCGGAGGCTTCCGATGCAAGCCATCGCCTGCGTCGACAGCGCTCTTTGGGATGGGTTCGGCAAGACAGTGGGCCAGCCGCTTTACCGGATATGGGGCGGGTTCCGTGACCAAATGCCGGTTATCGGCATCGGCGGCTACTACGGCATAGACGACCAGGGGCTGCGCGACGAGGCCGGGTTCTTTCTCGAGCAGGGTTTCGCCGGTATGAAGTTCAAGGTTGGAGGCCGACCGCCCGCCGAGGACGCCCGTCGGGTCAAAGTGGTGCGTGACTACGTGGGGCCGGAGTTCATCCTGCTCTGCGATGCCAATCAGGGATACACGACCCGTCAGGCAATCGAGTTCGCTTGTCTCACTGAGGAAGTAGGCCTCCGTTGGTTCGAGGAGCCCTGCATCTGGTACAACGACAAGAGGGCGATGCGCGAGGTGAGGCTGGCAACAGGTGTCCCGGTTGCCGCCGGGCAAAGTGAGTGGTCGGGCGCGGGGATGCGAGATCTCATGACCCGCGGGTCGATCGATGTCTCGAATTTCGATGCATCCTGGGGAGGCGGACCGACCGAGTGGCGACGTGTCGCGGGTATGGCGTCCCTCTTCGACGTCGAGATGGCGCATCATGAGGAGCCGCAAATCGCTCTGCACCTGTTGGCCTCGATACCCCATGCCACGTTCGTCGAGGTCTTCACACCGGCGCGCGACCCCATCTTCTGGAACCTCCTGGCCAACCGTCCTCAAGCCTCGATGCAGGCCTTCCCACTCACCGACGCACCGGGGTTTGGCTGGGAGTTGGATGAGGCATACGTGGACAAACACAAGGTCGTCTGATGCGCGTGCCCATAAAGCTCGCCCAGCTGGGCTACGACATGGAAACGGCGGTCATAGGATCCTGGCTGGTCAGCGTCGGTGCATCTGTGCAGAGAGGTGACCCGCTGCTGGAGGTCGAAACCGACAAGGCCACCGTCGAGATGGAAGCCCTGGCTAGCGGTCTCCTTGTCGAAATCGTCCACGACACCGGAGCGGAGGTCGAGGTCGGTACGATCATCGGATATCTGGAAACCTCGGACTCGTGACGGAGCCTCCTGGAGCCGAAGCCAGCCCGATGCGCCGTGCCGTGGCGAGAACGGTCACGCAATCCAAGAAATCGATACCCCATTTCTACGCTACGGGCGAAGCAGACGTGACCGATCTTGCGGGGCGGCTTCGCCGCTTTCGCCAGAGCGATTCCCCAGTTCACGTTACGATCACCGCGGCCCTCGTATTCGCCCTGGCCTCGGCGCTGGGAAGACACCCTCGTCTCAACGGGCACTGGACCGACGATGCCTTGCAGGTCTCCGATTCGATCAATATCGGCGTGGCGATCCCGGTGCGCGACGGGCTGGTGGCGCCAGCCATCATTGGATGCGAGAGCTTGCGAGTCAACGAATGCGCCCAGCACCTCGAGGATCTCAAGACTCGAGTGGCGGGCGACCACGTGCGGCGTGAGGAGTACGCGAACGCGACCGTGACGCTGTCGAATCTCGGTGGCACCCGGGTGCGCTCTTTCAGCGCCATCATCGTTCCCCCTCAGGTGGCCATCGTCGCTGTCGGGAGTGCTGGTGTCCGCCCATCGGTCGTAGGGGGGAAGATCATGCCCCGGACGAAGATGTCGATCACCACCAGCGCCGATCATCGCGCCGTTGATGGGCTGGAAGTCGCCGGTTTCCTGGACGATCTCATAGAGACGCTGGAGTCGCCAGAGTGGTTGGGTCTCCCCTGATGGGCTTGGAATCACGAGACGGCGGCCCGTTTCTCGAAGACTTCCAGGTTGGCCAGCGGATATCACACCGAGTCTCGCGGACCATCGTCGATGCCGACAACGTCTGGTTCACACTGTTGACCAACAACACGAACGAGATCCACTTCAACTATGAGCTGGCAGGTCGGAGCGAATTCGGGAAACCGCTGGTCGTGAGCACCCTCACCTTGGCAATCATCACCGGTCTCTCGGTCGCCGACGTGAGCGCCAGCGGGGTCAACCTCGGGTGGAGCAGCGTGGTGCCAACCAAACCCGTCTTCGTTGGCGATACTCTCTCTGCCGAGTCCGAGGTCGTCTCGGTGCGAGCTTCTGAGTCTCGACCCGGTGACGGAGTGCTGACCGTGAGAACCACAGGCGTGAACCAGCATGGCGAAGAAGTGATGGTTTTCGAGCGTGCGATTCTGATACCGATGAGAGAGGGATCGGCCGATGGGGAGGGTTGAATCGGTCGAGGCGATACCAGTTGGCTACGCAGAGCCCAACGATCACAACGCACAGCGCTTCCTGTGCCTGGTCAGAATCGAGGACAGCGATGGGCGTGTCGGCTGGGGTGAGTCCATCACTCAGTTCGAAGAAGCCACATTCGCTGCCAAAGCGGTGATCGATGGCGTTGCTGAGCTCGTTATCGGTACCGACCCTCTCCACAAGACTGTCGTGTGGCGGGCCATCAAGGATCGGGCGTGGTGGTATGGCTATGGGGGAGGCATCGCGTCTTACGCGGTCGCTGCCATCGACATCGCCCTATGGGACCTGGCGGGGAAACAACTCGGAAAGCCCGTCCTCGACCTCCTTGGAGGCCCGGTCCACGAGCGTTTGCCGGCAATCGCCTCGGCACATGCCCACAAGGAGTCCATACCCGCGATGGTGGAGGAAGCCCAGGGCTGGCTCGAGGGCGGCCTCCAGGGAATGAAGGTGGGTTTTGGCAAACGGGGAAACGCCCGACTCGGATACGAGCTCGACCGCGACGTGGAATACGTGGCCGCCATGCGCAGCGGCCTTGGTGCCGACGCGATGCTCATGGTCGATTGTGGGATCGCCGTGAAGTGGAGTGTGCCGGACGCAGTCAAGCGTGTTCGCGCATTCGAGGATCATGGGCTCGAGTGGATCGAGGAGCCGCTCGGTGCCTGGGACCCGCCCGGCTATCGCACACTCCGCCAGCAGACCAGCACACAGATCGCGTA
>JASFVB010000196.1:0-5032 GCA_050050035.1 Acidimicrobiia bacterium
TCAGCATCGAGGTCGCCTGTTCCTCGGCGGTCTTCGCAGCCTCGACCAAGTGAGGAGGCAGAAGGTCGAGCGACCCGATGAATCTCAACGCCATCCCGTATTCGGCGCACTTTGCGGGGAGCCGTCCGAACAGGTCGATCAGCACGTCGAAGTACGGCTCCAGCTCGGCTGTCGGGCGTGACAGGTTCTCCGGCGAGAGAACCCACGCGGTCACGGCCGGGATCTTGAGATCGTCGGCCCATCCGAGGAACTCCTCGAAACGGCTCATCCCCTCCCGATAGGACTCGGCGTAGCTGGCCATCCCCTCGGCGCGAGCGTGACGACGATGCCCGTCGAGCACCAACCCGATGTGGCGCGGGCGCCGCGCGGGGTCGAGGTTGGCGACGAGATTGCGCTCATAGATGCGGTAGAGAAGACCAAGAGCCATTTCGACCCTGTCATCGTACCCCCGGGCGGACATCATGACGTAGAGGCGAACGAACCAATTATGTGCACGGGCTTGCGTACCCTGTTGGGTGATGGAGCGCATCACTCTCGGCCGTATGCAGAACCCCGTACGTGGGTTCCTCCACGGTGGGGCGGCCGTCGCCACGCTGGCGGGGACGGTCTATCTGGTTGCGGTCACGTGGGGTCACACGACCGCCCTGGTGGGTGCTCTCGTCTTCGGCTTCGCCCTGCTCGTCATGTACGTCGTCTCCTCTCTGTACCACTCGGTGCCCTGGAGCGAAGTGTGGAAGCGTCGGCTGCAACGAGCGGATCACTCGATGATCTATCTGGTCGTGGCCGGCACCTTCACGCCAATCGCCACGGCGGCACTGCAAGGTGCCTCTCTCTGGTGGTGTCTCGGGCTCGTGTGGGGCATCGCCTTGGTTGGAATCGTCCTGAAGATGACCCTCCCCAGCGTGTCGACCGGGTTGTCCGTGACGCTTCAGCTGGGAATGGGCTGGACCGTGATCTTCTGGATTCCCCAGATATGGACCTCGCTGGGGACGGGGGCCATAATCTTCATCGCGATCGGTGGGCTGTTCTACACGGCGGGGACGATCGTCTTCATGACCAAGCGGCCCCGTCTCTTCCCCAGGAGCTTCTCGTATCACGAGCTGTTCCACGTGTTCGTCATCCTGGCCAGCGGGTTCCACTTCGCGGCCGTCGCCGGGTACGCCGTCCCGGCCCTGGTCTAGGAGGAGGGCAGACGCGAGCTCTCGGCGCACAGCGCCTCGATCTCGTCGATCTCCTTCGGCACCATCCCCGTCATGTTCTCGAAGCCGTCGTCGGTGACCAGGACGTCGTCCTCGATACGGACGCCGATGCCGAGGAACTCCTCGGGCACCTCATGTGTGATGGTCTCGGCCTTTTCCTTCTCCTCGGCCTCCAGCTCGGCCGCCTTGGCCCGGCCCAGCATGATGCGACGCTGGTTCCACTCCTCAAGGTCGTGCTCGAGAAGTGTCAACTCGATCTCGGCCTTGTCGGGGCCGACGTACAGACCCGGCTCAACGGTGAACGACATGCCGGGCTCGAGGGTCCGTGACACCCCGTCGACTCGGTACGCGCCACGGTCGTGGACGTCCAGACCCAGCCAGTGACTCGTCCCGTGCATGAAGAACTGCGTGTAGTGATGCATAGCGAGGGATTCGGAGACCGACTTGGGCAGCAGGCCAAGCGAGACCATGCCCTCGGTGAGGATTCGGGTGGTCTCGTCATGGATGGCCTTGATGTTCGACCCGCGTCCGGCCCTGTCGACGCCTCTCCGCTGTGCCTCGAGCACCACCTCGTAGACAGCCCGCTGTGACGTCGAGAAAGTCCCGTTGGCCGGGAAGGTGCGGGTGATGTCGGACGAGTATCCGTCGATCTCGGCGGCCGCGTCGATGAGTATCAGGTCTCCGTCCCCGATCAAACTGTCGTTCTCCTCGTAGTGGAGGATGCATGCGTTGGCACCGGAGGCGACGATCGAACCGTACCCATTACGTGGTGATCCCCCCAGCCTCCAGAAGTACTCGAGGGCAGCCTGCACCTGGTACTCGTACATCGCGGGCTCGGCGAAACGCATCGCCTCCATGTGACCCTCGGCGGTGAGTCGACAAGCCTCACGGAGACTCGCCGCCTCGTCATCGGTCTTGAAGAGCATCAGCTCGCCGAGCGGGACCGAGACGTCACGGACCGCCGACGGGACCGTTCCACCCATCCGCTCGCGGTGCGCCCGCGCCTTGTTCACGATCGAAGCAACACGGTCGTCGAAGTTGGCGTTGCCGGTCGTGTACCAGAGGACCTCGCGTCCCATCATCATTCGCTCGAGCACGGTGTCGAGCTCACTCAGCTCGTGTGCAGCGTCGGCGCCGTATTCGGTCTTGGCTCTCTCGGTTCCGGCCCTGATCCCGGTCCATATCTCCTGCGCCGGGTCCTTGGGGCGGACGAACAGTGTGAAGTCCCCCTCCGGATGCCCGGGAGCGATGACCGCAACCGCTTCCGGCTCCGGGAACCCGGTCAGATACCAGAACGCCGAATCCTGCCGGAATGCGTGCGGCACGTCGAAGTTGCGAATCACCTCATGTGCGGCAGGGATCACGGCGAGACCGTCGGGTCCCACCTTCTCGGCGAGCCGTCGTCTCGCTTCGGCGTAGCGGTTGGACATGGAGGGCGAGCCTAACGGCGCACGAGGCTTGCGAAGTGGGGCGGATTTGGCTCATATCCGGACGCTGCCCTCGGGGTCGGCAACGGGTCAGTCGGCGGCGAGTTGGAGATCGACGACCAGCGGGAAGTGGTCGGATCCGAGGGCCGGGCCGAGCTCTCGTCCCGTCACCTCGATCACCGGCGAATGGAGGAGATGGTCGATGGGAACCCTCAGCAACAGGTTCGACGAGGTCGGGAAGGAAGGTTGGAGGCCAAACCCGGACTGACTGTTCTGGAGATCGGCCGATGACATGAGACGTCGAAAGGGATAGGACCACGGCGTTGCGTTTAAATCCCCGACGACCAGATAGGCGCCGGACTGCCTATCGGCCCACTCCCCGGCGAACTCGATCTGCGCATCGCGCAGATCGGCGCGCTCGGCATCGGTCGGAGCCAGTGGATGTGTTCCCAGGACGGACAGCCGGGTGTCCCACCCCGGTGGCTCGTAGGTGAGAGAGACAGCACGAGGCGACGTGGTGGCGAATCCGTGGGAAACCGCACTGATTCCCTCGCCCCGGACGAGCACGAGAGTGCCGAAGATCAGTTCGTCCGACCGTGGGCGGATGACGTCGTAGTCGAGGCCCGCAGACGAGATGGCCACCTCCCAGGGACGGCTCGCCTCGTGCAGGAGGATCAGGTCGGGATCGATCGACTGGATGTAGTCGACCACGTCGGAGTAGCTCTCGTTCGTCGAGAGGAGATTGAATGACATCACTCTGAGGGAGTCCGAGTCGATCCGGGCCTCGGCAGGGGAACCGACGTACAGGGGGAGAACCGCGACCAGGTTGACCAGCGCCACGCCGAGCACCCCGTAGCCCGTCCTGCGCCACTTCGACATCATGATGACCAGGCCGAACACGGCCAGGCCGACGACGTACTGGGCGCGGAAATTGGCGAGAACGTCCAACCACCAGACCCAGCGTCCCCCAAAGGCCGCCAGCGACACCGCCGCCAGGGCCACAGCCGGGACGATGACGATGATCACCAGATCAGCCGGACGGCGTCAAAGCGTGCGGAGCCAGGCGGCGATCGCCTGGCCGATCTCAGGACCGGAGTCCTCCTGGATGAAGTGAAGCCCGGGAACCGTGACCTCGGAGAGGCTGGGCCACGATCTGATCACATCCCTGACCCTGTTCCCGATGATCGACCCGGGGTCTGCGTTGACGAACAGCTTGGGCACGTCGGCACCGCTGAGCCACGCTTCGTTCGACTCGACGATCGCTTGCACCGCTTTCGGCTCACCGTCGATGGGCAGCTCCCGCGGCCAGGTGAGAGTGGGACGCCGGGACTCCCCGGTCTCGGTGTACGGGCGGCGATAGACGTCCATGTCGGTCTCCGATATCGGGTTGAGAACGGAGCCGGGGAGGATTCGCTCGACGAACACGTTCTTGGTGAGGACCATCTCCTCGCCGGCATCCGAACGCAGACCCTCGAAGATGGATCGGGCCGCCTCCGGCCAATCGTCCCAAGTCAAAGGGGTGACGATCGTCTCCATGAAGGCAACACCCTTCACGGCATCAGGGTTCTTGCGGCCCCAGTCGAACAGGAGGGCTCCACCCCAGTCATGGCCAACCAGCACGGCATCGCGCTCGACCTCCACCACGTCCAGAAACGCTTCGAGATACTCAGCATGCATCGAGAAGCGGTACGCGTTCGGTCCCGCTGCAACGCGGGCCGAGTCCCCCATGCCGATCAGGTCCGGGGCGATGCACCGTCCCAAAGAGGAGAGCTCCGGAATCACCTTGCGCCACAGATACGAAGACGTGGGGTTGCCGTGCAGCAGCACTATTGGGTCCCCCGACCCTTGCTCGACGTACGCCATGGTCGATCCCAGGACACGGGCGGTCTTCTTCTTGTTCACGGCTGACTTGCGGTTGAACATGTATCGCCGATTATGCCGTCGCCTGACCGCTCACTCATCCTCGTCGGCGGGAATCGGGCCCGGGTCGGCCATGCCGCGCGAGAGCGCCCAGCTCCGCGCCGTCTCGAAGGCCTCCGCTCTCGAGTACGGGCCGTCCTCGATCCTCTTCTCGAGGAGGACATCCATGACTTCACCGACCAGTGGCCCTGGGTCGATCCCGAGGTAGGACATCGCGTCGTTTCCGTCGATCGGAGCGCGCAGCTTCGCGAGCTCCTCCTTGACGGCCAACTCGGCGATCCGCTCCTCCAACTCGTCGATGCCGTTCTGAATGGCACGCTCCCTCCTCGGGTTGGCCGTGGTCACGTCACAACGCACCAGCTCGTTCAGACGGTCGAGCAAGTCGCCGGCATCCCGCACATAGCGGCGAACCGCTGAGTCTGTCCACCCCAGCTTCAACGTGTGTGGGCGCAGGTGGAGAAAGACGAGACGGCTGACATCGTCAAC
>JASFVB010000197.1:0-4923 GCA_050050035.1 Acidimicrobiia bacterium
CTCCCTCCGGACGTATTCGCTCGATACCACCGCCTGGCCGGCAACGAGGTCCTGATGGTCTCCGGATCCGACACCAACGGAACCCCGATCACGGTCAAGGCCGAAGAGTTGGGGGTCACCCCCGAGGAGGTCGTCAACACCTATCACCCGGAGTTCCTGAGCTATTGGGACCGTCTCGGCATCAGCTTCGACCTGTTCACCACCACAATGACCGAGAACCACCACCAGGTCACCCAGGACTTCTTCCTTCGGCTGCTGGCCAACGGCTACGTGACCAAGGGAAAGTCCGAGCAATTCTTCGACCCGGAGGCGAACCGGTTCTTGCCTGATCGCTACGTCGAAGGGGAATGCCCGCACTGTGGCTACCCCGACGCACGTGGTGATCAATGTGACAACTGCGGGCGCACCCTCGATCCCACCGACCTGGTCAACCCACGTTCCAGGCTCAGCGGAGCCACACCGGTGCGGAGGGAGACCGAGCACTACTTCCTCGACCTCCCCGCGTTCAAGGACCGCCTCACCCAGTGGCTGGAGGCCAAGACCACCTGGCGCAAGCACGTCAAGAACTGGGCGCTCGGGATGGTGGAGGACATGCCGAAACGTGCGATAACCCGTGACATCGACTGGGGGATAGACGTCCCGGTCGACGATCTCGGCCCCGGGAAGAAGATCTACGTCTGGTTCGACGCGGTCATCGGGTACCTGTCCGCCGCGATCGAATGGGCTTCCTACACCGATGACCCGGACGCCTGGGAGAAGTGGTGGAAGGACTCCGAAGCCGAGTCCTACTACTTCGTGGGCAAGGACAACATCCCCTTTCACGCCGTCGTCTGGCCGGCGATGCTGATGGGACGAGGCGATCTGAACCTGCCCACCGACGTCCCGGCGAATCAGTACCTGACGTTCAAGGGTGACAAGGCCTCGGCGAGTCGCGGGATCGGCAGGTCGATCGCCTGGTACACCGATCGGTTGCAGCCTGACGCCCTGCGATATGCCATTGCCTCGGTGCTCCCCGAGCAGAACGACACCGACTTCAGTGACGACGAGATCATCCGGAGGGTCAACGAGGAGCTGGTGTCGACGTGGGGCAACCTGGTCAACCGCGTCCTCTCCATGAGCTCACGCAACTTCGACGGAGCGGTTCCTCGTCCAGGAGAGCCAACCACCGCCGACCAGCAGATCCTCGACCTTGCCGAGGCGACTCTCGACACCGTCGGCGATCACATCGAGAAGGTCGAGCTCAGAGCCGGGCTTCGCGCCGGAATGGATGCAGCCGGCGAGGTCAACGCCTATCTCAACGCAAACGAGCCGTGGAAGGTGCTCGACGACGACCCGGTCCGGGCCGGGACGATCCTGTGGGTGGCAATACAGGCCATCGCCGCGATACGGGTGGCGTTGACGCCGTATCTCCCACACTCCGCCGCGGTCATCGGCGAGATGCTCGGCACGGGCCCCGCGGTCGATGGGTGGTCGGCGCCGGAGGTGCCGGGAGGCACCCCCCTGGGCGAGATCGCACCGGTCTTCGTCAAGCTGGACGACGACGTCCTCGAGTAGCCGGCCAGACCAGGCGAAACGTCGGGGCCCTGGTGCGGGTCGAATAGGGACAAACCCCAGTTCCAATGGGATCGACCGGCCGATATCTTCATCCTCATGGCACGCATCGCACGCATCGGCGCCGGCTTTGGGCTCATAGCCCTCGGCATAGTCCTGCTCGTCTTGCCCGGGCCGGGCATCGTCACGATCGCCGGCGGTCTCGCCATCCTCGCCACCGAGATGCCGTGGGCGCGTCGCATCCTCGATTGGATGAAGAAACGATTTCGCAGCTACTTCCCCGAGGAGAGGAACACCTAGGGGAGGCGTTGGCGGCCCGGTTCTAGGACGGGGGGTACACCCCCATGCCCTTGGCCTTCTCGGTCTGCCAGAAGATGTCGGCGATCTCGTCGATCAGCTCGATCAGCTTCTCCCCTTCCGCCGGGTCGACCGATTTCTTGGCGTCACCGGCCTGGTGGATGGCACGCCAGAAGAGATCGTCGAGATTCGAGAACTCCTTGCGATGATCGGCGGTGAAGAAGTCGGCCCACAACACCATCAGGTGATGCTTGACCAACTCGGCCTGCTGTTCCTTGAGACCGATTGCTCTGGCCTTGAACACCTCGTCGTCCGAGTCTGCGTACTTCTGAGCGATCTTGAGCACGGACATCGCCTCGATCTTCGCCTGGGCGGGGTCGTAGACTCCGCAGTAGAGATCGCAGTGTGCGTGTGCGACGATTACCTGTCGCATGGGGCTCCTTCTCTCGATTCCGTATCGCCGACCATACTCCTAGTGTCCACGGCCGAGTTCATGGGCCAGAACACGACGCAACCATGCCGATGAAACGCTTCCGGGTCTCGGGCCATTCGATGATCCCCGCACTGGAGCCCGACCAGGAAGTCGTCGCCAGCGACTCCCAACGACCCTCCCCTGGAGAGGTCGTCGCTTTCGAGCACCCTGCTCGACCCGGTTACTGGCTGATCAAACGACTCGCGGACGAGAACGGGTGGGTCACATCCGACAACACTCACGATGCCGGCCACGACTCACGTCAGCTGGGTCACATTCCCATGGAAGCCCTGCATCCTGTCATCGTCAGCCTCGACGAGACGACCTTCGTGGAAGCGTGTGATCTCCTCGCCGCGGAGGATGGTGCGCTGAGGGGCCTGGTCGACCGCTGGGGCATGCCGGAGTTCTGGCATCGCGATCCAGGGTTCCCCACGCTCGCCCTTCTGATTCTCGAGCAGCAGGTATCCCTCGAGTCAGGCGCAGCCATGTACCACAGGTTGTCCGCCCTGGTGGGTGAGGTCACTCCCGAATCGGTAGCGGCTGCCGGTGATGATGCGCTTCGTTCCATCGGTGTCACACGGCAGAAGACCGGCTATCTGCTTCGTCTCGCTCGCGACATCACCACGGGCGAGCTCGACCTGGAGAGGATCGCCGAAGCTCCCGCGGCCGAAGCCCGAGCAGCGCTCATGTCGATCAAGGGCATCGGGCCGTGGACGGCGGACGCATATCTCCTCTCCGCCCTGCGGCGCCCGGACATGTGGCCGGTCGGCGACCGTGCTCTACAGGTCGGCGCCGCCGAGGCCCTCGGCATGACCCATGTGCCGGACGAGGAGGAGCTGGAGATGATCGGGGAGCCCTGGCGCCCGATCCGCTCCGCTGCCGCCCGACTCATCTGGCACGCCTATCTCTCCGAGCGCGGTCGGGTGGAGCCGCCGAATCCGACCCACTCACACGAAGGCAGATCTGACGCGTAGAGTCGACATCATGCTGACCGAGTTCGTCGTGAACATGGAGAACCGACCCGGGATGCTCGCATCTCTCACCGAGTCCCTCGCCGGCTTCGGTGTCAACATCGAGGCCCTGGCCGCCTATGGCCACGACGGTGAGGGCACCGTCCGCCTCATCACCGACGACGCGGCGACGACGCGGCGTGTGCTCGAGGAAGCAGCACTCCATCACATCGAGCACACCGTTCTGACCACTCTGCTGCCACACCGGCCGGGCGAGCTGGCAAGGCTGACACGTGACATCGCCGAGGCCGGCGTCAACATCGATGCCCTGTACGTGCTCAGGGCCAACTCCGACGGCATCGAGCTGGCCATGGCCGTCGACCAGCCCGAGAGCGCTCTGCCACATCTCGAAGTGAAGGGTGGGGTCACCCCCGGTTGATTGCGGATAGTGGGGGTGGCGTTCGTAAAATCGCGTCGATGCGGACCATGGTCGCCAGGTTGGTCACGCTCGCACTTCTGGCCGGCGCCTGCAGCGCTGCCGATGTCGAGCCCATCGAGACCACGACAACGACAACCCCAACCACCACCACGACCTCGACGACGTCCACGTCGACGACCTCCACCACTCTGGACACCGGGGAGACGTCGCTGCTGAATGGTCTCCCCGTCGATGACGCGACACTGCTCGACAGACGCGTCCTCGCCATCAAGATCGACAACCATCCCAGGGCGAGACCTCAGTCGGGCATCGACCAGGCCGACATGGTCATCGAGCTGATGGTCGAGGGAATCACCCGGTTCATAACCTTGTGGCACGAGAGCGACGTCGACTACCTAGGCCCCAACCGCTCCGGCCGGCCTACCGAGGCCGAGTTGCTCCCGGCATTCAACCAACCCACCTTTGTGATCTCGGGCGCGCAAGGCTGGGTTCAGGTAATGCTGCGTGATCACGGGCTCAGCCTCATCAAGGAGCTCTCCGAGGGAACCTTCCGCGTCTCCGAGCGAAGCGCCCCACACAATCTCTATGTCGACACCTTCGTCCTGCGTGAGACGGCGGACAGGCGTGGGTATCCCGACGATCCTCCAGTAGGGCCGGTTTGGGATTTCGGTGCCATGCCGCCAGATGCCGCTTCGGCGTCGTCGGTGAACATCGACTTCTCCGGCAACGAGGTCGTCTGGGACTGGGATCAGACCGAGGGTCTGTGGCTTCGCACCGCAGACGGTGTCGAGAGCATGGTCAGCGACCAGGAGGGAGAGGAGACGAGGCTGGGCTTCCCGGTGCTGGTCGCCCTCTACACCGAGCAATACAGGATCAATGGGCTCCCTTCATCGCACACTCTCGGATCGGGTGAGGCGTTCGTGTTCGCCGACGGCAAGGTCGTCGAGGGCACATGGGTGCGTGACGAGGAGACCGAGTGGTTCACCCTCACCGACGCCGACGGCAACCCCATCGACGTGCCGCCGGGCAGGGCCTGGGTGTCGCTGGTCCCGGCCAACCGAGGTCTGACGATCACGTCATGACGACGGCCGGCCCTGCCCGGACAGCTCGCTGCACACGGCCTTGGCCTTCGTTTGATCTCCTTCGCTAGGTTGACCATCCGTGTCCGAAGACAGCGCAGTGGAGCGGGTCGAGCGAGCACTCCGAGCCGCCCA
>JASFVB010000198.1:0-4921 GCA_050050035.1 Acidimicrobiia bacterium
TGCGACGAGCTGCGCAGAAGTGCTGCGACCACCGCAGCGACGGCAACGAGAAGCAGGGGTGAGAGCTTCCTCACCAGCCCAACCTACCGGATGATCATCGTTTCGCCATCCGACATCGCGGCCAGGGCAAATTGCTCAACAGCCATTGACTCAATACGATTGGAGACGATGGACATCGTTGACAGAGCTCGGGTCCACGCCGCACTGGGCGACGAGACACGTCTTCGCATGGTGGAGGCGTTGTGGCTCAACGATCACACACCCCTGCAACTGCGTCGGCTCGTGGGCATCGACAGCAATCTCGTCTCGCATCACCTTGACGTCTTGGAGCAAGCCGGCGTGATCGTCAGACGAGTGTCTGCCGGCGATGCCCGACGTCGGTATGTGACCGTCGACGTCGATGTGGTCCGTGGCTTGGTGCCCGAGAGAGGACTCGCTGTCGAGTCGGTGGTCTTTGTCTGCACTCACAACTCGGCGCGGTCGCAATTCGCCGCGGCGTTGCTCAGCGCCAAATTCCCGATCAAGGTGGAATCCGCCGGGATGAGCCCGAGCCCGGCAGTGCATCCCAAGGCCGTGAGAGTCGCGGGAGAGCATGGCTTGGACATTGCCAAGGCCGTCCCCAAGTCGTACGAGGAGGTCGAGCGCGAGCCGGATCTCCTCGTTTCGGTATGTGATCGGGCGTGTGAGGCGTCACTCCCCTTCCGTACGAGACGGTTCCACTGGTCCATCGCCGACCCGGTCGAGACGGGGAGAATCGACGGGTTCCGGTCGGCTTTCGAAGACATCTCCCGACGAGTGGAGCTGCTTGCAGCGGCAATCGAAATGGAGGAAACATGACACTCGAGGATCACCGGAACCGTCTGTCCACTGCGGAGCAACTCCACGTGCGTCAGGGCGCGGAGCGTCTGACGCAGCGATTCGAGGGCCAACTCAACACCGAGACGATCGAGCGTTTCCTATACGAGTCACTCGACGTCTTGTTGGGGAAAGCACGGAACACCGAATGGATTCCCCTGCTAGCGGAGCGTTTCGCGGCGGACCGGATCAGAGCCGTGATCAGGTTGGAGAGCGATGTCGTGGGGCTCAACCCGAGCGTGCTCTTCCTGTGCGTTCACAACGCCGGACGCTCGCAGATGGCGGCAGGTTGGATGCGTGCCCTCGCCGGTGACCAGGTCGATGTGTTCTCTGGTGGCTCCGCGCCCTCCGAGTCGGTCAATGCCGCTGCGGTGGCGGCGATGGCCGAGAAGGGGATCGACATCGGCAGGGAGATCCCACAGCCGTGGGCGGACGAGATCGTGAGGGCTTCTGACGTCGTCGTGACCATGGGTTGCGGTGACGCCTGTCCCGTCTTCCCGGGCAAGCGCTACGTCGACTGGGAGGTCGACGACCCATCGGGTCTCACAGTTGAAGACGTCCGGCCCATTCGTGACGAATTGGAGAGGCGAGTACGGGAGCTGATGGACGAGCTTGGTGTGGAACCCATCGCCCGACGACCGGGTTTGTAGATAGCGCGCCGATACGGCCAGCATTGGCGTGCCGTGATACTCGCACGCCGGTCATCTCGCGGGAGGCTCGTCTCTGGTCTTGTCGCGGTGGCGTTGACCGTCGGTGCGTGCGCACCGCGTGCCTCGGTAGGGGAGCTGCAAGGCGTTGTCGTCGACCCCGCCCAGGACAAGCCCTCGTTCCGGCTCACCGATACCGAAGGCGACGTCTACGACTTCTCGGTCGAGACCGAGGGAAAGCTGACCCTCCTCTATTTCGGCTATCTCAACTGCCCCGACATCTGCCCGGTTCATCTCGCCCAGATCGCCGAGGTATTCGATCGGATACCAGACGTGGCCAGGGACGCCGAGGTCGTGTTCGTCTCGGTCGACCCCGGACGCGACACACCCGAGGCGATGAGGGAGTTCCTGGACCGGTTCGATGAGAGGTTCGTCGGGTTGACCGGCACACGTGAGGAGTTGGCGGCGGCGCAGAATGCGGCAGGCGTTCCTCCCGCGGTCGTTGCTGGCGACGGGGACGACTACACCGTCGACCACGCCGGTTGGGTGATCGCCTACGCACCCGATGGGCTCAACCACAGCATCTACCCGTTTGGCATCCGCCAGAGCCAATGGGAGAACGATCTTCAAGTCCTCGCTCAGATGGGTTGAGGAGCGAAAGGGAGAACGATGAACGGAAGATGGAGCGTGGTGCTTGCGTCGGCGTTGCTGCTCGCCGCGTGCGGCGGTAGTGGCGGCCCCGAGATCTCCGATGCCAGGCTCGGACAGCCGACTGGGCCAAATGCCGCGGTGTACTTCACCGCCACCAGCGGTGGGGACGCCGACCGGCTGGTGGGGGCGACTACGGATGTCGCCGGCTCGGTGCAGATCCACGAGACGATGATGGGCGACGACGGCACGATGTCGATGCAAGCGGTTGAGGCGCTCGACCTTCCCGCCGATGGCACACTGGTGCTCGAGCCGGGGGGCTACCACCTGATGCTTCTCGGAGCCGACCGGCTCGAGGTCGGGGATACGATCGAGGTGACACTCGAATGGGAGACCGCCGGAGAGCAGATGATCGAGGCCGAAGTAGTGGATCCGGGCGACACGATGACGGATGGCTAGAGGACTCGGTCTCGTCGCAATTCTCTTGCTGGCCGCCTGTGGCGGCACCTCCGGCCAGCTGACCGGTGAGGAGCTCGCCGCCGACCTCGGATGCGTGCCCTGTCACGGAGACGAGGACACGAACGTCGGGCCGACATTGGCTGGACTATGGGGAACGGAGGTGTTGTTGGAAGACGGGCGTAGCGTGATTGCCGACGAGGCATATGTGAGGAGAGCCATCACCGATCCAGATTCAGACGTCGTGCCCGGCTACGAATCGTCGATGCCACGGTACGGCTTGACCGACGAAGAGTTGGACGTCCTCGTCGAGTACGTGAGGAGCCTCGAGTGATCTCGTGGTGGTGCACCGCCCTGGCGCGCCCCTGGACCTGGGAATGGGTTCCCTATCCGGGAATCTGGGCCGCGGTCGCCATCCCGCTGGTTCTCTACTGGAGGGCGGTCCGGCGTCACCCGGGACCAATCGACATGAAGAAGGGGGCGCAATTCACCGGAGGGATGCTGATTCTGTGGGCGGCGACCGACTGGCCGCTCGGGACTCTCGGGGCGGGCTATCTGGCGTCGGCACACATGACCCAGTTCCTTCTCTATACCTTGATCGCCTCTCCGCTGCTGCTTCTGGGCACACCCGAGTGGCTGGCGCGTGATATCACGTCACGTCTCCGCATCGAGAGGGTTGTCGTTTGGCTGGGCGGCTCATTGGTCGCCGCCGCTCTCATCTACAACACGGTGCTGCTGACGACGCACGCGCCCGGCACCGTGGAGCTGTTGCGGAACAGCCAGCTCGGATCGTTTGCCATGGATGTGTTGTGGCTGGCCGCCGGTCTGACGCTCTGGCTCCCCGTCCTCTCTCCGCTCCGCGAGGGCCGTTCGCGGTCGAGTTGGGCGAAGATGGCCTATCTGTTCGTGACGACCAGCGTCGTCGCAGTGATCCCGGCTAGCTTCCTCACCTTCACATCGACACCCATCTACGGAATCTATGAGCTGGCGCCCCGTATCGGCTCTCTGACGGCGGTGGAGGACCAGCAACTGGCCGGGATCATCATGAAGATCGCCACGATCCCAATCGTGTGGTCCACCATTGCCGTCTTGTGGTTCCGGTGGGCGGCTCAGGAGGCTCAAACCGCATGATCTTCTCGGTGCTTGCCTCGATTCCCTCCCCGCCGATCAACGACTTTCACATCGGCCCATTGCGCGTGACCTTCTACGGGATCTTCGTCATGACCGGCGTCGTGATCGCGTGGCTGGTGACACGGAATCGTTTCGTGGCCCGAGGCGGAACAGCCGAGATCGCGGAAGCGATCGTCATTCGTGTCGTCGCCTACGGGTTCCTCGGCGCGCGTCTGGCCTATGTCTCGACCCACCTCTCCCGGTTCGAAGGCGAGTGGTGGAAGGTGATTGCCATTTGGGAGGGAGGTTTGGCTCTGTACGGAGGTCTGACCGCCGGGGCCATTGCAATGTTCGTATACACCCGCAAGTTGAACGCGAGCTTTCCCGACTTCCTCGACTCGGCCGCCCCGGCGGTCCCATTCGCCCAGGCGATGGGACGTTTGGGCAACTACTTCAACCAGGAGCTGTTCGGCACTCCTACCGATCTGCCCTGGGGTCTCGAGATCGACCCAGTCAACCGGCCTGAGGGATACGAGGAGTTCGCCACGTTCCACCCGACGTTCCTATACGAGGCTTTGTGGAACGTCGCGCTGGCCTTTTTCATCATCTGGGTCGGCAACCGCTACCCGTCTATGCGAGGGCGGCTCATTGGCATCTACTTCCTCGGTTACGGGTTCATCAGATTCCTGATGGAGCTGATCCGAACCGACACGACCTTTCGCTTCCTCGGTCTCTCCAGGAACGGCTGGGTCTCGATCGGTGTGATGCTCCTCGGGGCGATCGTGCTCTGGTGGAAACGGGTCGAGGTCGAGGAGAAGGTCTACGTCTTGCGTGGAAGCCGGTGACCCTCAGAGCATCACGAGAGGCTCGGAGAGACTGTAGCCCTGAGCCCAGTCGACTCCGAGGTCGAAGAGCATGACCAGGTCCTCGTGCCGTTCGACGCGTTCGGCAACGATGACTGCGTCGTTGTCACGGCACCAGACCGCTCCTTCGGCGAGATTGAACCTCGCCATCACGTTGTGCGCGATCCCCTCGAGTACGTCGACCTTGACATAGTCCGGGTTGACCGCGGCAAGCTGACCACGTAGGGCATGGAAGCTGCTGAGGGGCACGTCGTCGATGGAGATCCCCAGGCCCTCGCGGCGAAGTCGGTTGACCGTTGTGCTCAGGTCCGGGTGACGCAAGGCGCTCACCGGGAGGTCGAC
>JASFVB010000199.1:0-4904 GCA_050050035.1 Acidimicrobiia bacterium
GAGGCGTTCCAGGGCGGGCTCGACATCCACGCAGCCACCGCCGCCCGGGTCTGGGAGGTCGCCACCGAGGAGGTGACGGCCGAACAGCGTCGCACGGCGAAGATGATCAACTTCGGCCTGCTCTACGGCATGGAGGCATTTGGCCTGGCCGATCGGCTCGGCATCAGCCGGGATGAGGCCAAGGAGCACATCGACGCCTACTTCTCCCAGTTCCACGACGTCAAGGAGTACATGTCATCGGTGGTGACCCAGGCACGGAATCAGGGATACACCACGACGTTGTTCGGCCGGCGCCGCTATTTGCCGGAGCTGAAATCGGACAACTTCCGGATCAGGCAGATGGGCGAGCGGATGGCACTCAACGCCCCGGTCCAAGGGACAGCGGCGGACATAATCAAGATCGCGATGATCGAGCTCGACGCACTGCTCCGGGCAGAGGGTCTGGCGTCGACACTCCTTCTCCAAATACACGACGAGTTGATACTCGAGGTTCCCGAGGACGAGAAAGTGGTTGCGGAGAAGTTGGTCGTGGAGACGATGGAGGGTGTCACCGGTCTCGACGTGCCGCTCCGCGTGGAGGTGGCGTGGGGACCCGACCTGGCGTCGGTCAAGACGTGAATCGAGTGATCTCGCTTGGCGAAACCACCGTGCTTGCGTAAGCTCACGGGTGCCTGCCGATGTTTCCGTCGGTAGAGATCTTCCCAAGAGGTAACCACCCAAGTATGTCCAACCCCCAAGAGAACGCGCCCGCGGCTGCTCCCAGCACAGAGGAGTCGGCCAAGGCGCCCGAGACCACCCCGTCGGATCAGACGGGTGCCGTAGAAGAGACGGCAGCCACCGAAGAGACCGAACAAACACAGATCGCGGGCCCGGACGCCGACACCGAGTCGTCGGAAGAGGCCAAACCCAAGTATCAGGAGCGTGAGGCCCTGGTCGCGCCGGATCTGAGTGACCTTCCCGACGACATCGGCGACGATTTCGAGAAGGCGATCGAAGCAACCGTCCTCGAGTTCCGCGAGGGCGACATCGTCGAGGGGACGATCGTGAGTGTCGACTCCGAAGGCGCGCTGGTGGACATCGGTTACAAGTCCGAGGGATTCATCCCCACTCGAGAGCTGTCCATCCGCAACAACATCGACCCGGTCGAGACCGTCGCCATGGGGGATCGCGTCGAATCCGTGGTTCTCGACAAAGAGGACGACGAGGGTCGTCTCATCCTCTCCAAGAAGAGGGCGATGTACGAGAGAGCATGGGGTCAGATCCAGCAAGTGGCCGATCAGGACGGGACGGTCGAGGGCACGGTGATCGAGGTCGTCAAGGGCGGTCTCATAGTGGACATAGGGTTGCGGGGCTTCCTGCCGGCCTCGCTGGTCGATCTGAGACGTGTGCGTGATCTCGATCCGTTCGTCGGCGACACGATCACCGCCAAGGTCATCGAGTTGGACCGGGCGAGAAACAACGTCGTCCTCTCCCGCAGGGCCCATCTCGAGGAGGCATTGGCCGAGGAGCGAACCGAGTTCCTCGACAATCTCCACGAGGGCGAGGTCCGCGACGGCACTGTGTCGTCGGTCGTCAATTTCGGCGCCTTCGTCGATCTCGGGGGAATGGATGGTCTTGTCCATGTCTCCGAGCTCTCCTGGCAGCACGTCAACCATCCCAGTGAGCTGGTCAACGTCGGCGACGAGGTGAAGGTCAAGGTTCTCGAGGTCGATCGGGATCGTGAGCGGATTTCCCTGTCCATGAGACAGACGACTGAAGACCCCTGGGACGTGTTCGCCAACGAGAACGAGGTCGGCGACGTCGTCGAGGGCACGGTCACGAAGACGGTTCCCTTTGGTGCTTTCGTGTCGGTCGCCGACGGGGTCGAGGGTCTCGTGCATGTCTCCGAGATTGCCATGCACCGGGTCGAGTCACCGGAGCTGGAGCTCTCCATCGGCCAGACGGTGCGGGTCAAGATCACCGAGAAGGAGGACGAGCGGAGACGCGTGTCCCTGTCCATCAAGCAGGCGCTCCCGGACTACAAGGAGCGCAGCGCGGGAGGCGAGGACAGGAAGAAGCCGCGTCGTCAGCGTGAGTTCGAGCGTGAGTTCGGGGCCGAAGCCGAGGAGAGGCCTCCCATGCCGGTGGATGCCTCGCTGGAGGCGATTCTGAAGGAGCTCAAGGAGAGAGGGATCGGCCGACGCTGATCACTCGCTCCAACAGACCTGCGAGCCGATGCCAATGCTTCCTTCGCGACCCTTTGTCGACTGGGCCTGTGTACCCATAGATTTATCACCGAAAAACTCAAGACTGGTATCCACAGGTCCGACAATCTGTGGTATTGAACCTGAAAGCGTCGGCGGGCTCG
Source organism: Acidimicrobiia bacterium (assembly GCA_050050035.1). GTDB lineage: Bacteria > Actinomycetota > Acidimicrobiia > Spongiisociales > ZC4RG35 > JANQRA01. The sequence continues at coordinate 2,348 of JASFVB010000199.1, forward strand.
GCTCGCCGGTACTATGCCCTCCCAACCTCATCGCGGCGATTGCGGTGAGCCGGAGAGGGGACAACCGAAGGGGACTCAATGGGTAGGAGAGCCATCGTTCTTCTAGTGGCCTTGATACTGGCCGGACTGGCCGCATGGGCGGTCTGGAACTTCATGCAGAACGTGCGCGGCGAAGCCGAGGCAGGTCAGCAGAAGGTCACTGTATATCGGGCAGGGCCCGAGGGAATCGAAGAGGGTCAGGAGGGGTCGATCCTCTTGTCCGACTTCAACAATGACGGGACCCTCATCGAGAAGGGCGAAGACGAAGTCGAGGACACTCCCGACGACGCCATCCAGAGCGACGAGGAGCTGAGCGCGGTCCTCTCCGGACGGGTCGCCGCCGGACCGATCTCCGCCCGTGGGATCCTGACCCGGTCGCAATGGACCGAGATCTCGGTCGAGGTGAAGCCACTCTCCGAGTCGATCGCATCGGGTAACCAGGCGATCACGATCTCGACGAGCGACGTCCAAGGTGTCAACGGATACGTCGAAGCCGGTGATCGCATCAACATGATCATCACACTCGACATCGAATTCGATCTTCTCCCGGTGGAGGGCGCTCCGACGCTCCCGGCGGACGAGGGGACGGAGACGGCACCCGCCGAGGAGGCGGACACTGTCGTGGTCACGTACACGCGGTACGTGCTCCAGGGTCTCAACGTCCTCGCCGTCGGCCGCGACGTGCGCCCCGAGGAGGACACCGACCAGACCGGTGAGATCAACGCGACGGAGAGCACTCCCGCGGAGCCGGGCACCGAAGGCGCCGAGGGTCAGTCCGATGAGGAATCGGGCAACTCGACCGTCTTCACGCTCGAGGTCACACCCGATCAGGCCGAGCGCATCGTCTACGCCTTCGACAACGGGTCTGTCTGGCTTACTCTTGTGCCGGAGGACTTCGTTGAAATCGAGACCGACGGTGTGACGATCGACAACCTGTTCGGTGGCGATCTCGCCGAAGCCATATTCCCGGACGTCGAGGGTTAAAGAGGCAACCCATGTCAATGGCCGAGCACAACCTCCTGGTAGTCGACCAGGACGACGACTTCGTCGCCAGCGCCAAGCAGCTGTTCGACGGGAGTCTTCCGGTCGCTCGTTCGATCGAGGAGGCAACCCAGACAATTGCGTCGGGTGATGTTCGGATGGTCCTGATCGGACCGTCATATGGAAGCGACTCGGCCATCGACGAGATCAGGTCTCTCCACAACGAGGACCCGTCACTGGTGTTGATGCTGGTCGCAGAGGAAGTCACCGCCGACCTCCTGCGCAAAGGGATGCGCGCCGGCGTCTCCGATGTGCTCGACATGCCTCTGGACGAGTCGAAGATCGAGGCCGCGATCGAGCAGTTCGCACACGACGTCCTCAGAAGGCAGAGCAGCACGGCGTCTGTGACTCCGACGTCGAGTGGTCGTGAGCAGGGAAGAATCGTCACCATCACGTCGGCCAAGGGCGGTAGCGGCAAGACGGTCTTGGCCACCAACCTGGCGCTGGTCCTCAACAGGATCCCCGACACGAAGGTGTGTCTCGTGGACGCCGATCTCCAGTTCGGAGACGTGTGTCTCGTTCTCCAGCTCGAGCCGCGCTTCACCATGGTCAACGCAGCACATGAATTACATCAGCTCGACGCGGAGTTGCTCGATTCGTTGCTCACCGAGCACCCCAGTGGCTTGAAGGTCTTGGCGGCCCCACTCGAGCCAGCATTCGCCGACGACATCACCACCGCCGGCCTGATGCAGATGCTCGACGTCCTGAAGGAGAGCTACGACTACATAATCGTCGACACGGCGGCCATGCTCGACGAGCTGATCCTGTCGCTCATCGAGAAGTCTGACGACATCCTCATGCTCGTCGACATGGATCTCCCGTCGGTCAAGAACGCGAAGCTCGCACTCGAGACTCTCCGTCTGCTCAAGTTCTCGACGGCGAACGTCCAACTGGTCATGAATCGGTCGAATTCCAAGGCGAAGCTCGACAACAAGGAGATCGAGGGCGCCTTGAAGATGGACATCCAGGCAGCGATCCCGTCCGACGCGGTCGTTGCGGCGTCGGTAAACGAAGGCAGGCCGGTCGTGGAGACCGATCCGAAATCGAAGGTCGCCAAGGGCTTCGAGTCGGTGGCTGAGCTGATCGCAGGGAAGATCCCCGAGGCCAGCGGCAAGTCCGGTTTGTTTGGGCGTAAGTAGGGAAGGGGACCACAAATGCCATCACTGTCCGAAAGAGTTGCAGCGGCCCGTCAGACCGAGACGAGCGACACGTCGATCAACCGCACCGACGCACTCGGTGAGCTGCGCGGCCGGCTCCACTTCAAAGTGGTCGAGGAGCTCGGCCCGACGCTGTACGACCGGGGCATGTCCGACGCGGAGCTCCGCTTGCGCGTCCTCGAGATGCTGGAGTGGGCCGTCGACCAGGAGCAGGGTCTGCCGCTCACGTCGGCCGACCGACGGGCTCTCCTCAATGAGATCGCCTCCGACGTCCTCGGGTACGGGCCAATCGACCCGTTGCTGAACGACCCGGATGTCAC
>JASFVB010000200.1:0-4896 GCA_050050035.1 Acidimicrobiia bacterium
GGCGGACGGCCTTCACCGTGTCCATCGACGCCGCGATCGGGACGACGACCGGCATATCCGCGGCGGACCGGTGCCGGACCATCCACGCCCTCATCGACAACGAGACGATGCCAGAGGACCTGGCTCGGCCCGGGCACATGTACCCGCTTCGCTACGAGCCCGGTGGGGTCCTCAAACGTGCCGGACACACCGAGGCGGCAGTCGACCTGGCCGAACTGGCCGGGAAATACCCGGCTGCCGTGTTGGCAGAGGTGATGAATGACGACGGCACGGTGGCCAAACTCGACGATCTCGAGGAGTTCGCCGCAACCCACGACCTGCTGTTGGGCACGATCGCCGACTTGATTGCCTACCGACGCAGGTACGACAAGCTGGTCGAGCGGTTCATCGAAGCGCGCATTCCCACGCCGTACGGGGAGTTCGCGGCCATCGGATACAGGTCCCTGGTCGACGATCGGCAGCAGATCGCCCTGGTCATGGGTGAGATCGGCGACGGTGAGTCCGTGCTGACGCGGGTTCACTCGGAATGTCTGACCGGAGATGTGTTCGGCAGCTTGCGGTGTGACTGCGGTGAGCAGCTGGACCGGGCTCTCGCGATGATCGCGGAGGAAGGCCGTGGAGTGGTGTTGTACATCCGGGGCCACGAGGGACGAGGGATTGGCCTGCTCCACAAGCTCGCCGCGTACCGTCTCCAGGACGATCAAGGTGTCGACACGGTCGACGCCAATGTCAACCTCGGTCTCCCGGTGGACAGCCGTGACTACGGCGTCGGGTCTCAGATTCTCTACGATCTCGGCGTCCGCTCCATGCGTCTCATGACCAACAATCCGGTGAAACGTGCGGGAATCGAGGGTTACGGGCTCTCCATCGAGGAGGTCGTGCCGATAGTGATTCCGGCAAACGCAGAGAACAAGGACTATCTGCGAGCCAAGGCCGAGCGGCTCGGGCACCAGCTCGACCTGGACACCGCGTGAGAGGTCCGATAGAGGGCGATCTCGACGCAACCGGCCTCCATATTGGTGTAGCGGCGGCATCGTGGAATCAGGCCATCACCGACAAGCTCGTCGACGGTGCCCTTGCACGATTGGCCGATCTCGGGGCGGCAGAAGTGACTCTGCTGAGGGTCCCGGGTGCGCTCGAGCTTCCATTGGCGGCGCAGAGGCTCACCGACTCCGGTTGTGACGCGGTCGTGGCCATCGGGGCAGTGGTGAAAGGGGACACCGACCACTACGAAGTCGTGGTGAGAGAGTCGTCGAGAGGCATTGGCGACGTCGCCCTCGCCACCGGTATCCCCGTTGCCAACGCCATCCTCGCGGTGCACCGATATGGGGATGCCTTGGAGCGTGCAGGCGTGGGAGAGGCGAACAAGGGTTTCGAGGCCGTCAACGCCGCGGTCGCCACAGCAAATGCTCTCAAGCAACTGGGCGCCTCCTGAGACACCGGATATTGGCTCGGCCCTACGTGCTGGTAGCCTTGCTCGCACAACTGAAGGCAAGAGCGGAGGCCGCTGCCTCCCCACCCGGCCGCGTCGAGCCAGTAGGGCATGAGGAGTCTCATTGAGAATCCGATCTGCCCGAGGGCTGATAGCGAGCCGAGGTCGCACGACACGAGGTCTCGAGTTGGAGACAGTTTCGTCAATGGCAGCAGGCATCGCCTGCTGCTTTTTCGTTGGAGAGATCGTACGGACTACTCGAGTCAACAGGAGGTAGCGACATTCCAGAGTTGCGCGTGAACGGGGGGATCAGGGCCAAAGAGGTCAGGGTCGTAGCTCCCGATGGTGAGCAGATTGGTGTCAAGAAGATCAACGAGGCCCTTTGGCTGGCCGAGCAACTCGAGCTCGACCTGGTCGAGGTGGCACCCAATGCCCGACCTCCGGTCTGCCGGCTGATGGACTACGGGCGATACAAGTATGAGCAGTCCGTCAAACAGCGCGAAGCTCGGAAGAAGCAGACTCGCACGACGATCAAAGAGTTGAGGATGCGTGTTCGCATAGGTGAGCACGACTTCGACATCACCCGACGCAAGACCCAGGAGTTCCTGGAGGACTATGACAAGGTGAAGGTGACGATCCGTTTCCGGGGTAGGGAGCGAGAGCGTCCAGAGTTCGGCCGTGAGCTGATGACACGTCTGGCCGACGAAGTCTCCGAGTACGGGACCATCGAACAGGAACCGAAGATCGAAGGTGGCTCGATGACCATGGTCCTGGCGCCGATCCGACGGCCGAAGGGATCGTCCCCGAAAGAGCAGCAGACCGACGAAGAGGAATAGGAGGCCACCGTGCCGAAGATGAAATCACACAGTGGTGCCAAGAAGAGAATCAAGGTGACCGGATCCGGGAAGTACATGCGGCGCCAGTCCGGGCGCGGCCATCTCAAGCTCGCCAAGGGCAAGTCCACCTACCGACGTCGCAAGGGCGAAGTCGAGCTGTCCCCGGGCGATGCCAAGGTCGTCAAGAAGCAACTCGGTCGATAGGAGGTCTGGACGATGGCTCGTGTCAAGCGTGCAGTCCACGCAAAGAAGTCTCACAAGAAGGTCCTCGACCGTGCCAAGGGATACAAGGGTGCGCGCAGCCGGCGCTACCGGACGGCGAACGAGCAGGTCATGCATGCCATGCAGGATGCCTATCGTGACCGGCGGGCTAGGAAACGGGAGTTTCGCAAGCTCTGGATCTCTCGCATCAACGCAGCCGCCCGTCAGAACGGGACCACATACAGCCGTTTCATCGCAGGGTTGAAGGCCGCAGAGATCGAGGTCGACCGCAAGATGCTGGCCGACATGGCCGTCAACGACCCGGGTGCTTTTGCCCAACTCGTCGAGGTGGCGAAAGACGCCTGAGTCAAGGCCGAGCCATGTCTGAGCCGGTCCGCTCCCATCGGGCCAAGTCGGTAGTGGCGGCCGCTCGTCTCCACCGCGCCTCGGAGCGAAAGACTCGTGGGCTGACACTGGTCGAGGGGCCACAATTGCTGTCCGACGTGATGGCTGCCGGGGCGGAGGTCACCGATGTCTTCGCAGTGTCGGACAACGACTTGGGCACAACCACGCCCGTGGACCAACGAGCCCTCGACCGGCTGGCCGGCACGAAACATCCGCGTGGACCTGTCGCAGTCGTGAAGATTCCGGCGGAATGGCTGGACCGGTCCAGGAACCTCCTGGTGTCAGCCGGCGTCTCCGATCCGGGCAACGTCGGAACGATGATCCGCACCGCAGCCGCCTTTGGCTGGGGTTTCGCGTACCTGGAAGGCTCGGCCGACCCGTGGTCGCCCAAGACCATTCGCGCCGGGGGTGCGGGTCAATTCCAGACACCCGTGACCCGGATCGGCTCGCTTGGCGACATAGGGGAGTGGGTGACCGTTGCCGCCGTGGTCCGAGGTGGCGCGAGGCCGTCAGAGGTCTCCGAACGACCGGTGGCGCTGCTGATCGGTGAGGAGTCCGGCGGGCTGCCGAACTGGATGATCGAGGCGGCCGATCATCGTCTGACGATCTCAACGGTGGGCCCAACTGAGAGCCTCAACGCTGCAGTTGCGGCGGGCATCGCCGTCTATGAGCTCACCCGGGGTTCCGGCGAGAAAGGGACCGGGGTCTAACCTGCCGCCCGACATGGACCTGGTTGCGATACTGGAGAAGGTGATGGCCGAGGCGCCGTCGGCCATCGACGCTGCGTCGACGTTGTCCGAGTTGGAGAGTGTCGAGAGCGCCCTACTCGGCAAGGATTCGCCCGTTGGCGAGGTCCGTCGGTCCATGGGAAAGCTCGACAAGGGCTTGAAGCCCACCGTCGGGGCCAAGCTCAACGAGACAACGAGTCGTCTCCAGGCTCTCTTGGCGGACCGTCGCTCAGTTCTCTTCGAGTACGAGGAACGGGAGCGTCTGGCTTCGGAGACGATGGATGTGACATTGGAATCGGCCACCTTCCCATCAGGGTCGGTCCATGTGATCCAGCAGACGATCGACGAGGCCGTCGACATCTTCGTTGGCCTCGGCTATCGCGTGGCTTCGGGCCCCGAGGCCGAGTTGGCCTACTACAACTTCGACGCCCTCAACACACCGCCGTCGCACCCCTCCCGATGGGAATCCGACACGATGTACCTCGACTGGGGCGCACCCGAGGATGAAGTGCTGCTGCGCACGCAGACGTCACCAGTGCAGGCTCGCTACATGGAGACGCACGATCCACCCGTCTATATCGTGGTTCCCGGGCGGACGTACCGGAAAGACACCATCGACGCCACGCATCTCCCGGTCTTTCATCAGATCGAGGGTCTCGCCGTCGATGAGAACATCCAGTTCAGCGATCTCAAGGGGACGCTTCTTCACTTCGCTCGCGAGTTCTTTGGGCCACAGAGCGAGGTCAGGCTGCGACCGCATTTCTTCCCGTTCACCGAGCCGAGCGCCGAGCTCGATGTGTCCTGTTTCGCATGCGACGGCGGCGTGCCGGGCTGCCGGGTCTGCGGTGGATCCGGATGGCTCGAGCTCCTTGGCTGCGGGATGGTCGACCCGCATGTGCTCGATGCGGCCGGATACGACTCCACCGAGCTCACCGGGTTCGCCTTCGGTATGGGCCCTGAGCGGTTGGCGATGGTGCGGCATGGGATCGACTCGATGCGACACTTCATCGACAACGACGTCCGGTTCCTGAGGCAGTTCAGATGAGAGTCCCATTGCGGTGGCTCGCCGAGTTCATCGACCTGCCAACCGATGATCTCGATGAGATCACCTTCGCCCTCGACATGTTGGGGCTCACCGTGGACGGAGTAGACGAGCTGGATGTGGGCTGGACGGATGTCTACGTGGGCAAGGTCCTCGACGTCGCGCCGCACCCCGACGCCGACAGGATCCGGGTGTGTCAGGTCGACAGTGGAACCGGCGCCTCACAGATCATCTGTGGCGCATGGAACTTCG